>NZ_JAQGMM010000205.1 GCF_028292365.1 Caballeronia sp. | reverse complement strand
TCTGTGCAAGGCCTTCAACGTTTCAGCGTCGATGCGGCCGTTTGTCGCCAGCGTGTTGTCATAGTCACTTGCCAATGCAATGAAGCGCATCTTGCACCTCTCTCCGGCTTGTTACGGCTGCGGGCATCAATGCCTTGATCTTGATCCGCTGTGCACACGTAGCGAGTGATTCTTTCGCGTGCCGTTGCGATCTGTGAGTGCCCGAGGCTATCTTGCCATCAGCCGCAGGCGTTCCAACTCCTGCGCGCTCGCCGTGCGTGCAGCAAGCAGCCGGTCATACACCGCCAAGTAATCGTCGGTCATGCGAGCGGCGGTAAAACGTTGCTCGAACTCTCGTCGGCAACCCGCGCGATCCAGATCGCCGATGTTTGCGACAGCGCCCACCGCCTCGTCCACGCCGTCGACTATAAGACCGCTGATCCCATGTTCGAGCACCTCTGGGACCGCACCGCGGCTAAACGCAATGACCGGCGTCCCAGAGGCCATTGCCTCGATCATGACCATCCCGAATGGCTCCTGCCATTCGATCGGGAACAACAGCGCGCGAGCGTTCGCGATCAGCTCTTTGCGGGCCGACCCGCCGACCTCTCCGAGATACTCGACAAATCCGCGGCATTCGCGCAACAGCGGCTCTATCTGAAGCCAAAAATAGTCTCGCTCGCCCGGATGAATCTTGGCCGCCATCTTCAGCGGCAAGCCAGCTCGTCGTGCGATTTCAATAGCGAGATCGGGCCGCTTCTCCGGCATCATGCGGCCCAGAAACAGAAGATATTCACCCGGCTTTTCCTCGTATGTCATTTCATCCAGTGGCAACCCGTGATGCACCGTGGTCTGCCAGTTCGCCCATGGAATCGGGCCGCGCTGATCGTCGGAGATTGACACGAGCGGCGCCTCGGCGAACTCGCGAAAAAGCGGGCCATGATCGGAGGGGAGCAGCCGACCATGCAAGGTGGTCAATGAGTCGCAGGACATGGAACGGGTCAATGGCAGATGCAGAGGGTCGCCGTGAAAGTGCACGACGTCAAACTGGCCGGCATTGCGGGCCACCTGGTCGAGTTGGCGCAAATGATGGGTAAGCGTGTCCCAAACGCGTGCGTCGCGCCAAAGCCCACGCTCGCAGATTGGCACGAGTCTCGCGAGGGTGCGGGAGTCCCCACTCGCGAAGAGGGTCACGTCATGTCCTCGACGAACCAATTCCTCCGTCAAATAGGACACGACTCGCTCCGTAGCGCCATAGGCGTACGGTGGAACGCTCTCGTAGAGCGGGGCGACTTGTGCGATTCGCATAGTGGACTACCGGTCGTCGGTTCAACCAACAAGAGCATTGTGCGTGCCAGTGACCGGGGACGCCGTCGCACTCGTAAAGCGATGAAAATCGCCCGTCCGTAGGTCTGATGGGGGTCATCCGGCTTGGTCAGGCTCTCGATGCTTGATAGCGTCCCTACTTGAAAAGTCGTGCTCGGAATCCGTGCCCCGCAAACCGCAACTCAGCGTGTGACGAACACGTTTCAGTTCGCCAAAAAGCAAACATCGTCAGATCGGTGAATACCGCCGGCCGCGCTGAGTTTTTCGACGCTGTTAGCGTAGACCACAGGAAGGCCGCACTGTCGAATTCGGCGTTTGGGAACGCTCAATGCTGCTATAGCAAAGCCGGATGTTCCGGCGTCAATCTGCGGGGAGGGCCCTTATGACAATGGTTTCGGAAGTAATGACACGCGATGCGGAAACGATCGCACCTGATACTACTCTGCGTGAGGCAGCGGACTTGATGGACCGCCTGAACGTGGGCGATCTGCCCATCTGCGACGGACAGAAGCGCGTGGGCATGGTAACGGATCGCGACATCGTTGTTCGTGCGGTGTCCGTCGGAAACGATCCTTCGTGCCGGGTAAGCAAGGCGTCGAGCGCACCGGTTCAATGGTGTTACGAGGACGACGATGTGGCTGACGTTGAAAAGAAGATGGTCGATTCTCAGATACGCCGCCTTCCTGCGTCGACCGCGCGAAACACTTGGACGGAATGATAGCTTTGGCTGACCTTGCTGCAAGGGACGGCGACGCATCCAAGGCCGTGGCCGAAATATCTCAGCCGGCGCGGCCTGATCGCTGAATCAGCAGCAAAGGCAACACGCAGCAACGAGCACGGGGCACTGAGCCTCGCCATTCCCGGATCGGGGCGGGCAGGCCGAACCATCTAAAATATTTGGAGGACATATGGCTGATCGAAATCACGGCGAAACTCCACGTTCGCCTATCGAGGTACAAAAGGCGCTGAAAGGAGTGTCATATCCCGCGGATAAACAGACGCTGCTTGAGACAGCTCGCTCAAACGGCGCGGATAAAGACGTTACGGCTGCGCTCGAGGCGCTCCCCGATGGCGAATATGCGAGTCCGGCGGAAGTGTCGAAAGGCGTAGGTAACGAAAATTAGCGCTTTCCCAGGCGCGTTGATCCCCCGCGCGTGGCGAATGCTGGCCGAAATTGGTGCGGCCAGTCCCTGCTGCGGCGAGGCGCGATCAGGCGTTCCTTCCCGAGTTCTGCCAGCGCTTGAACCATTCGCCCCGGATACGTAGGCCGTTGGCGTCGGCAGATGTCGAGCAGGTGGAGCTCGCGCCCAGCGGGTAGAACCGCACTCCAGTTACCTACCGTCGGCCGTTTGCCGTAACCGTTCCTCGCCAAAGCCGAAAAACGCGTATCGATTCTCCCTCGCCCCGGCCTTGTATTTGTTCATCCACGGTGGTCTGCTAGCACCTTCTCGTAAGTCTCCAGATATGCGTGCGCCATCCTGGCGGCAGTGAAACGCTCTTCAAAGGCCTGGCGGCAGCGTCGGCGATTCAATTCGCCAGTGCGGCCAACGGCGACGACGGCCTCTTCGACGCTGTCCACGATGAAGCCGGTGACTCCGTCGTCGATGATTTCGGGAACTGAGCCGTTCCGAAAAGCAATTACGGGTGTGCCACAAGCGAGGGCCTCCACCATTACTAGCCCAAACGGCTCAGGCCAGTCGATGGGAAAAAGCAGCGCGCGTGCATTGCCGAGAAATTCGTCCTTCCTTGAGTCGGTGACCTCGCCACAAAAATTAACCAGCGGATCGCGGAACAGGTCTTTTATATAATGCTCGAAATACCATCGATCGCCGTTGTCGACCTTGGCCGCAATGACGAGTGGTACGCCCGCGCGGCGCGCGATTTTGACAGCCCGGTCCGGGCGTTTCTCCGGCGCAATCCGGCCGAGAAACGCCAGGTAGTCTCCCGGCCGTTCGCGGAACGTGTATAGATGGTCGGACAGTCCGTGATAGACGGTGGCCTGCCAGTTCAACCAAGGTAGGGGCCGTCGTTGCGCGTCGGAAATAGAAATCAACGGGATGTCCGCGAACTCGTGGTAAAGCTGCGCAAGACCGGGGGTGTCCAGACGCCAATGCAAGGTGGTCAGGTGCGGACAAGCCAAGCGGCGGGAAAATGGAAAATGCAGGTAATCAACATGAAAATGAACCAGATCGAACTCGGCCGATTGGCGCACTACCCTTTCCAGCATTGCAAAGTGCCATGCTAGCGGATCGGCCGTGCCTTCAATGAGGCGCAATGGACACGGGCAAGCAGCGATCAGATGGGCGCCGGTCGTCGAGTCGCCGCTGGCGAAAAGCGTGACGTCATGGCCTAGCCGGACAAGTTCCTCTGTAAGATAAGAGACGACCCGCTCGGTGCCTCCATACGCCTGCGGCGGGACGCTCTCGTAAAGTGACGAAACTTGGGCGATCCGCATGATCATGCCTCGCTTGTCATGTCAACCTGCCGCAGTGGTCCGTACCGCCCGATCGTCAAGTCCGTTGTGTTCTCTTGGCGTGCACGGGTGAAGAGAGCACGGCACTGTTCGCATCTCGAAGCATCGCATTCGCATCTGAACTGGTCACCGGCCCTACAAACAAAGTGTCGCAGTGGTTGTTTCCCAACCCTAAGGCTTCCGGGTTGTCCGAAGCTTCGCCGCGGGTCAGGTCGAATGCTTCCTCCATCCGGATCGGTCGGGCCCTATCCGCTCTCTAGTGCAAGAGTCAGCATACTCGCTGCATCGACCAGACTCGCCCCTACTCTTCAGCATTGACTATGCCGGACCCATCGTCACCAATTCCCTCCGGGTGGCGTTGCCCGGCATAACAGGCGGTGCGCTATAACCGGTTCCTCATCCGAGCATAAAGATACAAGGTCCCGCCTGCTACCGTACTGGCGATGATCCCGGCATGCGGAGCGCAGGACATGCGCTAAACCGGCGAAGCGTCCCGCTTCCTGTCCTGTGACTTCCATCGCGATCGTTGCTTGACGCGCGACGTCAGGCCAAACCGCGCGAAGATGCACGGCTTCCATGGTTGAAGTCGTCCGCATTGCGAACGGCAACGCTCAACAATCCGCCTGGCGGTGCGACTCCCCGAGAATACTGCCGGAGCAGTTAACCACGGGCGTGCAATTTACGGTCGTTAACGTGGATGCGAGCTCTGAGCGGGGCCAACGTATCGCTGCACCCGAGACAACATATTGTTGGCAGGGACCGAGGACACCATCTCGAAACCACTCATTTTCCTTGCTTCGGTCTCCGCGATGGAGAGACGCTCGATTAGAGTATGTCGCGCATGCGATAGTAGAGCATCCCGAGCACCAGCGCGGGCGTGCGCATCAAGGCCCCACCTGGAAAGCGACGGTGTTTGACCCTCGCGAATAGGTCTAGTCTTTCGGCCTGTCCGGCGATAGCTTCTGCGGCAACCTTTCCGGCCATGCCAGCGAGCGCCAGTCCATGTCCGGAAAAGCCCTGCAGGAAAAAGATATCAGGCCGGATCCGCCCGAAATGTGGTGCGCGGTTCATGGTGATATCGACGAAGCCGCCCCAAGCGTGGTCGATTGCAAGATCTTCCAACTGTGGAAACACGTTGACCATACGCTTGCGCATTCTTTCGACGAGATTGCGGGGA
>NZ_JAQGMM010000154.1 GCF_028292365.1 Caballeronia sp. | reverse complement strand
GTTTTGCCGGTAGCGATGGTTGCGTGCTTTCCCACGATCCGTAAGCTAAACAAAAAGCGCGGCCCCTCTGTTCAGGGTCGCGCTTTTCATTGTCTTGATGCGCCGTTAAACGAACGGAGTTTCTCGCCGTTAGACCCGCGGTCAGACCGTTTCTTCCGCCAATTCGCGGGCGGCGGCGAGCGCCATCCGGAAATTGGCGAGTTCGGCGATGGTCAGCACCGGAATGTTCCGCTCCTTAACGAACGCATCGATCTGAGCACCGCGCGCCATCGTGCCGTCGGGGTTCATCAATTCGCACAGCACGCCTGCCGGCTTCAATCCGGCGAGGATCGCCAGATCGACGGTTCCTTCCGTATGACCGCGCCGGGTCAGCACGCCGCCCGGCTGCGCGCGCAGCGGGAATACATGGCCCGGACTCACGATATCGCCAGCCTTCGCGTTATCGGCAATCGCGGCACGGATCGTGGTCAGCCGGTCAACGGCTGATACGCCCGTCGTCACACCTTCGCGTGCTTCTATAGAAACCGTGAATGCCGTACCGTATTTGCTGCCGTTGTCGGCGACCATTGGCGGCAAGTGGAGCGCGCGAACGGTCTCGTCAGGAAGGCACAGGCATACGATACCGCTGCACTCGCGGATCATCAGCGCCATGCCTTCGACGTCGAGCTTTTCAGCGGCGTAAATGAGATCGGCTTCGTTCTCGCGATCGTCGTCGTCGAGCAGGGCGACCGCGCGGCCTTCGCGCAACGCCTGCAGGGCAGCGGCAATTCGGTGCGGGATAGCAACAGACGCGTCGCCTGCGCGAAGTTGCGCAAGATCGGCAAAGGCGGTGGCCGGGGAGGTGGAGGTGAAAACTGAATCGGACATGAGTGAAACGCTCTCGCAAAAGAAAATGGGGCGAAAAACGTTTCAGGGCATTGCAAACAGACAGGACGGCACGCGTCTTCAACGCCGTCAATTCGACAGCGCCGGTTTAACGCGGACGCAAATGCGCCGCGGCAAACACGCGAAACGGACATGACCGTCTGCACATCTTCTTCCATCCGGACTATGACCGTCGGCTCTGGCATCTCACCAGATCTGCTGACCCCGTTGGGCGGCTCGCACTTACTTGCAAGCTGCATTTACAGGCGCTCGCGGGCTCGCGGGAGGCTTTCGCCGCTCGCATACCGCCGGTGGGGAATTGCACCCCGCCCTGAAGACGTACTGACTTGTCGCTAAACACTTAACAACGCGACTAATTTCAGGATACAACAGACTTGCCAATGTTGCAGTACTGCCTGCCTCCAGCTTGTTCGCAAGCTCGCTTAGCTGGCATCGTCGATACGACGTGAATCGGCCGGAACATGCCAGCGCGGCGGCGTTTCCGCGTTCACCGTCACCTGGTACGCGCGTGCTTCCGTGTTGCCGGGATTGCGCAGCGTGTGGGGTTGATCGGCGTCGAACACAATGGCGTCGCCGGTGGCCAGCAACTGCGCCCGGTCCTGCACACGGATTTCCAGCGTGCCGTCGCTCACGACCAGATTGATCGTGGTGCCGGGCGGATGCGGGCCGCCGGATTCGGCGTGCAGCGGTGCAATGCGCAGTTCATGGAATTCCGCCGATGCAGGCGCGCTCAACGGAAACAGCGGTCGGGCGGAAAAGCGTCCGTTCGATGTCACAAGCCGCGTTGCCTGCTCAGCCGGCAAATATTCGATGCCGTTGATCGCGTGGCGTCGCAGGAACGCCGCCACCGATACCTTCAGCGCACTCGCAATCTTGTGCAGCACCTTGATGGACGGCACGCTCCGCCCGGATTCGATCTGAGCCAGCATGGCGCGCGATACGCCGGACGCGCGAGCGAGGGCATCGAGCGAGAGCTGGCGTTCGGCGCGCAGCCGCGCGAGGTTCACGCCAACCAGATATTCGAGCGCGTCGTTCGCTTCCTGCACATCCGCCTGCTGCGCATGAGGCACATGATGCGTGTTAGCGGGAGTGTTGACCGAGCGCGCCTGTGTTGCCTCGGCGTGTTCGGCCGGCGTGCGCGCATCGAACGACTCGCGCACGAGTTCCAGCGATGAATAAGCCGATGCAACCATGATGAGCCTCCAGTCTTTCAATCGTTCAGTCGATCAGACCCGCTCAGCGAAGCGGCGCGGGAACGAGTGAAGGCAAGACTAGCATTCGCTTAACTGGCGTCAAACGAAGATATCGTCACACCGTTATGAGGTGCTGCAGGGTAGCTATTCGCGGCAGCGCCTCGTTAAACGACCGTGCGAGCGGGCGCGGATGGCGTGGATAACGTGGGTGACATCGCCCGGGACTCCGTATCCGGCTTGCTCGACGCGAACCACCCGTCAATGTGGCGAATCACGTCTTCCAGCGATCCCGGCTCCAGATGCAGGCCGATTTTCGAGCGGCGCCAGAGCACGTCGTCCGCACAGGTTGCCCATTCGTTGTCGCGCATGTAGCGGAGTTCGGCTTCGTAGAGGCAGGGCGCCAGCGCCTCGCCAAGATCGGCGAGCGAGCTTGCGTCGCCCAGGAGCTTCTGCGCGCGCGTACCGTAAGCCCGCGCGTAACGGTGCGCGAGCTCGCCGGGCAGCCAGCGATTGCGCTGCTTGAACGAACTGAGGAAAAGCGCGAAGTCGGCATTGGCAATGTCCCCGCCCGGCAGCGGCGCGCCTTCGGTCCAGGTTTTACTCCGCGCGGGCGATTGCAGCGCTTCGCCGAGTTTGTTGACGGCTTCTTCGGCCAGCTTGCGAAACGTGGTGATCTTGCCGCCGAACACAGACAACAACGGCGCTTCGTTCGCGGGCGTGTCGAGTTCGAGCAGGTAATCACGTGTGACGGCCGATGCGTTCTCCGCGTTTTCGTCCTCGAGCAGGCCACGCACGCCGGCGTAGGTCCAGCAGACATCAGCCGGGCTGATGTGTTTCTTGAAGTAGCGATTGATGGAGTCGCAAAGGTACGCGGTCTCTTCCGGGCTGATGACGACTTTCGACGGGTCGCCGTGATACTCGAGGTCCGTGGTCCCGATCAGCGTGTAGTCGTGCTCATACGGAATCGCGAAGATGATGCGCTTGTCCGGATTCTGGAAAATGTACGCGTGGTCATGCTCAAAGAGGCGCCGGGTGACTATGTGGCTTCCCTTGACCAGCCGCACGGTGTGGCGCGTATGCGTGTTGCTGTTGAGCGAATCCTTGAGCAGGTCGCTGACCCACGGACCGGCAGCGTTTGCGATGGAGCACGCCCGAATCTCAAAGGTCTCGCCGTGGTTGTCGATGAGCGTGGCATGCCAAACGCCCTCGCCGCGGCGTGCACTCACCAGACGCGTGCGCGTCTTGATTACGGCGCCGTGTTCCTGTGCGTCGACGGCGTTAAGCGCGACGAGCCGCGCGTCGTCCACCCAGCCGTCGGAATAGACAAAACCGCGCTTGATTGAGTCGATAAGCGGTGCGCCGGCCGGGTGCCGGCGCATGTCAATGCCCCTGGAGCCGGGCAGCAATTCGCGGCGCGCGAGGTGATCGTAGAGAAACAGGCCGGCGCGGATCATCCAGGCGGGGCGCAGGTTCGGCATGTGCGGCATGACGAAACGCAACGGCCACATGATGTGCGGCGCCGCGCGCAGCAACACCTCGCGCTCCTGGAGCGCCTTTCGCACGAGCCGGTATTCGCCGTATTCGAGATAACGAAGCCCGCCGTGAATGAGCTTCGTGCTTGACGACGACGTGTGCGAAGCCAAGTCGTCCTTTTCGCACAGCATGACGGTGAGGCCACGGCCCGCCGCGTCCCGCGCTATACCCGTGCCGTTGACCCCGCCGCCCACCACGAGCACATCATAAAGATTGCCTTGCATCGCTTGTCCGCCCCATGGCCACCAACAGAAAACTCCGTCGGAACATAATAATGTTCGATTTCGAAATTTAACGAACAAAAACGAAAATGTAAAGTCGTCTGAACGGCTAACGTTCCGCTATTACGCCGTTTTGCCGGAAAACTGCAGGTTGCGGTCGCATTTGGGCGTATTGGGGCTCATAGGCCGTTCGGCCGAGTGGCGCGATGCGGGCCACCGAACGATACTGTAGGCACTGGGGATAAAGGAGTGATGCAATGCGAAAGATGTTGGTGGCCGGTGCGCTGGGCGCGCTGATGCTGGGCGGATGCATATCCGCGCCGGACGTTTCGGGATCAAGGGGAGCGCCGTCCCTGGCGGCGCTTCAGTCCATGTGCGGCGGGAGCGCTGTCGATTACGGCACGGACGCGCAGGGCGTGTATTCGGCGTTTCTCGACGCTTATGTGGCGCAAAAACGCGGCAAGTTGCCGAAGGAGCAGTTTTGCGCGTTCCAGGCGGGAATTGCGGGTCAATATGCGACGTTTAGTGCTAGCCGTACGGCGGCGGCGCAAAGCGCGTGGGCTTCGTTCTTCGCGGATCAGCGGGCGCAAGCGCTTAGTTGGCGCGCAGCCGTCGACCCGACGTTGCGCGCTGGCTAATTGGTGCGCTAATCGGCCCACTCAGGCAGCCTCACTCAGGCAGCCTCACTTAGGCAGCCTGAGTGAGGCTGCCTGATTCACTCGCTGTCAAGCTGGAGCTGAGCGAAAAGCGAATTTACGAATACCGTTTGATAGCTTTGATGGTGGAGTCGCCGGAAGCGGTCAGGCTCCACAACTGGCGCCCAGAGGCGAGATTTTCCAACTGGACAAGCTGGCGCTCGAGCAGGGCGTCGAGTTCGTCGCGCACCATGTCCATCTGATGGGGGGCGTCTTGCAACAGGAGCAGCGTGGCAAATTCATGCGGACTGAGCATCGTGTTCTCCATGACGATCGAACGGCACTTTGACCGGTCGGCGACCGGCATTCGTGCTTCGGAACGTTGTGCGAGGCTGGAACTTCGTGTCCGGCAGACGCATGAGGCATAGCGTGGCTGACGGCGCCGAAAAGCGGCGCTTCGTTGCCGGGATTTGATTGTAGGCAAGCGTCGGACGAGTGCCAAACGCTTGCGGAAAATAATGGGTTTGACTTTTTAGGGGCGCGAAAGCGGTTCGGCGGACAAGCGGAATCGTAGAATTTACGTGAGGTTTCTGCCGCAGTGCACACAGGCACCGCGCACTTGCGGCGCGAGGTTTTTGGGGCCGGATGCTACTCCGCCACGAATACCTGCGTGTTTGCCTCGGCGAGCGTTTGAGCCATGTCGGGAGGCGCGGGGGCATTGGTGAAAAGCGCGTCGATCTGGCTCAGGTGACCGAGCCGGACGAGTGCCGGGCGGCCGAATTTCGAATGATCGGCGGCGAGAAACACCGTGCGGGCGTGTTTGATGATCGCTTCGGCCACGCGGACTTCGCGGGTGTCAAAGTCGCGCAGCGTGCCGTCGGTTTCAATGCTCGACGCCCCAATGATCGCGAAGTCCACCTTGAACTGGCGGATGAAGTCGATAGCCAGCTCGCCCACAATGCCTTTGTCCCAGGGCCGCACGATGCCGCCGGTGATCAGCACCTCGCATTCGGGATAACCGCTCATCATGCTCGCCACGTTGAGGTTGTTCGTGATCACGTGCAAGCCGCGATGCCGGTTCAGCGCCCGGGCGACTTCCTCGGTCGTCGTGCCCAAGTTGATGAAGAGCGACGCTTGATCGGGAATGTGCTGAGCGACTAGCGCGCCTATGCGACGTTTTTCGTCGTGGAACATGCGCTGGCGCGCCGTGTACGAGACGTTCTCCGAACTGGTTGGGAGGCTCGCGCCACCGTGATAGCGGCGCAGGAGGTTCATGTCCGAGAGCCAATTGACGTCGCGGCGAATGGTCTGCGGCGTGACGTCGAAATGCGTGGCCAGGTCCTCTACCGTCACGAAGCCATCGCGTTGCACCCAGTCGAGCAGCTCTTGCTGTCGTGCGTTCAAGGTGATGCGGGGATCTCGTGTCATGGCGTCGAAGAGTGCGCTTTATTGTCTTGAGGTGGCCCGTATTGTAAGGGAAAGGCCCGGCAGTCCGGCAATGCTCGATCACCCGCCTTGCCTTTGGATATCGCTGTCCGACGACACCGATGCAGCCACGCCGACGAGCGCCTTGCCAGGGCAGTTTGCGGCGCGGGCGACACATCGAGAACGAGAAGTTCGTTACGACGCATTACGCCGCGTTGCAACCGCGAACGGAGTGAGATGGAATCGCTCCCATATGATCCATACGTATACATATCCGCATGTCCCGATCACCGCACCGCCCACACCGACCGTACGGATTGCATGCTTCGCGTTCAGCGCGGCAACTCGTCAGGATGGCAAAATTGATGATGTCGAGTCTGAATGCGGCTTGGCGACCGGACTCTGTCTTGCGATGTGCGGATTCAATATGAAAAATCGCTCGGCTAAAAAACGTCATTGAACGCCATTGCCGAATTGTTTTTTAGTGGCTTGCCGAAATGTGTCCGTAAGCGGCCGGCAATCAGGCACGGCATGCGTTATCGCAACGCGCACCTGCGCGGTACGATTTATGCTGATTTGTGCGGTATCCGGAACTGACATGTGGTTCCAGCGGTCTGTCTTCGGGCCTGCAGCTTAATTGCAACCCGGCTAAGATGCAGGCTCTAAGTCTTAACCACATGAGGACGCCGCGACCTTAAGTCACGGCGTCGCCTGATTTTCGGCCGGTTTGGCTGACGGCGCGTTCAGTACAGCTTTGGGAGCGCGATTTTTATGCACAGTGACAGTACCCACGTGATGCCCTGGCGGATCGAAGACATCGACCTGTCCCGGATCGACCGGCGTAAGGCGGCATCCAATGAACACCTTCTCTTGTTGCTTTGCGCGGCTTCGTTCATTGAGAGCGGGACCGATCTCTATACGAGCAACCTGAGCACGTATTTCAACGACGACCCCGAAGTTTCCGACTGGCTCAACAATGAGTGGGAACCGGAAGAAATGCAGCACGGCCGCGCGTTGAAGACGTATATCCATCATGTGTGGCCGGAATTCGATTGGGACACGGCATTCAAGAACTTCTTCGCCGAATACTCGCTGACGTGTTCGGTCGAGGACTTCGAAAAAACGCGTGCGCTTGAAATGGTTGCGCGTTGCGTTGTTGAAACCGGAACGGCCACGCTGTATCGGGCCATCAACGAGTGCTCGGATGAACCGGTGCTCAAGCAACTCACCGACAACATTCGCATCGACGAAGTCCGGCATTACAAACACTTTTTCCGTTTTTTCAAGAAGTACAACAAGATCGAGGGCAATGGCCGCTTCGCTGTTCTTGGTGCATTGCTGCGCCGTGTAATGGAAATCAAGAATGAGGATTCCGAGATCGCGCTGCGCCATGTATTTGCCATCCGCTATCCGGACCGTGCGAACGACACCGCGCATAATCGCGAGTTGGCGGCACGGGTGAATGCGTTGGTCCGGCGCAATTTGTCGGCTGATATGTGCGTGAAAATGTTGCTCAAGCCACTCGACCTGCCGGCTCGAATTCAGCCTAGCGTGCACTATCCGCTCGCCAAGATCACGCAGCACGTGTTCTTCCGGTAGGCCAAGCCGCCGTTTGCATTGAACGGCTCGTACGCTTCAATCGATGGCCCGTTTTCGCGGGCCATCGTCTTTTCACGGAGATCCGCATGACCGATACCACTGCGTCCGGTGCACCCGGTCTCGAGCACGGTACGTTCGATGAATGGCCGCAAGGCTTGCGAACCTTGTTCGACGGTACGTCGATCGAGACGAAAACGGGGTTCACGGCGTCTTTGCTCGCAGCCGATGAAGGCCGCGTGCGGACGTCGCTGCTGGGCGTTGGCGAGTTGTTCGCGCCTGAGCCGGGTACGTTGTGCTTTTCGTTGTGGCCGCAGTCGCGGGCGGCGCGGTTGGTGTCGAAGACGGGTTGCGCCACGCTCACTTTTGTCTTCGATGAAGCCTTCTTCCAGGTGCAACTTCAGGCGCGAATTGCGCCATTGGAGGGTTCACCGTTCACGTGTTTTATCGCGACGATCGAAAGCGGGGAATGGCAGAAGGTGCCTTATGCACGACTCGTGCAGGGCATTGGATTCGAGTTTGCGCAGGGGCAGGGGAGCGCGGTGCTGACGCGCTGGCGAGAACAGATCGATATGCTGAAGCGTGCGGCGAGCGCCGCTGCCTGAAATTAAAAAGCGGAGCCGAGGCTCCGCTTTTTATCGAGTGCAATGAGGGGATCGGCTGCGTCGCCGCAGCGTAGCTCAAAGCTCCCCTCACTCGACCGTTAACTAAGCGATCCAGAAGGCACCGGCGAGCTTCCCGCCCGCACCTTCATCGCGCTACTTAACGCCCGCGTTGTCCCGTGCGGGGTGTATCGCGTCGACCTGCGCCGCCGCCACCTTCACTGCGCGGCTTGCCGCCGAGCAGCGCAGCGCCAGCCGGGCGCGAGCCTTCGGGTTTGCGCGGCGCAGCGCCATTGCCACCGGTTTTCGCCGCAACGGGTTTCGGCGAGCGCGAACCGTAGCCGCCACCATTACCGCCATTGCCATTGCCATTGCCACCGCCGCCATTACCAGCCGGCTTGGCCGATGACCGTCCGCCGCCGTTCGACTGTTTCGGCGCACCTTGACGCGGCGAACCTTGACCCTGACGTGCACCACCGCCGCCTTGGCCGCGTCGGAGAATCGGTTCCGGTTTCTGCGTCAGGTCCGGTTCAAAGCCCGCGATGACTTCCTGCGGAATCGGCCGCTTGATCAGGCGTTCGATGTCTTTGAGCAACTGATGTTCATCGACGCAAACCAGCGACAGTGCCTCACCCGTCGCACCAGCACGACCCGTACGGCCGATCCGGTGAACATAATCCTCGGGCACATTCGGCAGATCGAAGTTGACGACGTGCGGCAACTGGTCGATATCGATACCGCGAGCCGCAATATCCGTCGCCACCAGCACCTGCAGGGTGTTGTCCTTGAACTCGGCCAAAGCACGCGTACGCGCCGACTGGCTCTTGTTGCCGTGAATCGCGAGCGCGCTGATGCCGTCCTTCGCCAACTGCTCGGCGAGCCGGTTCGCGCCATGCTTCGTGCGCGTGAAGACCAGCACCTGGAACCAGTTGTTCTTTTGAATCAGATGCGTGAGCAACTCGCGTTTCTTGTCGCGATCGACGGGGTGAATCTTCTGCGCGATCGCTTCAACGGTCGAATTCCGACGCGCCACTTCAATCAACGCCGGACGATCCAGCAGGCTGTCCGCGAGCGTCTTGATTTCTTCCGAGAACGTAGCTGAGAACAGCAGGTTCTGGCGCTTCGGCGGCAACTTGGCGAGCACGCGCTTGATGTCGTGGATGAAGCCCATGTCGAGCATACGGTCGGCTTCGTCGAGCACGAGAATCTCGAGCTTCGACAAGTCGATGGTCTTCTGCTGCATGTGATCGAGCAACCGGCCCGGCGTTGCCACGACGATATCCACGCCACGTCGCAATGCATCGATTTGCGGATTGATACCCACGCCGCCGAACATCACCGTCGATTTCAGTTTCAAATACTTACCGTAGCCGCGCACGCTTTCTTCCACCTGGGCGGCGAGTTCGCGCGTAGGCGTGAGGATCAGCGCGCGGACCGGGCGCTTGGCGCCGGCCAAAGGCGCGGGTGCTTCGGACAAACGTTGCAGGATAGGGAGCGTAAAGCCGGCCGTCTTGCCCGTGCCGGTTTGCGCGCCTGCGAGCAGGTCACCGCCGTTCAGCACAGCCGGAATGGCCTGCAACTGGATCGGGGTAGGAATGGTGTAGCCGAGTTCGTTGACAGCGCGAAGCAAGGGTTCGGACAAGCCGAGGGAATCAAAAGACATAAGTATTCACAGATTCGGTATGACGACCGGCGCTATCGCTTAAAGCCCCAAAAGGCTCTGAAGCCCCAAAAAAAGGCGGCTCGCACAACTAGGTGCGTGCGTACGACGATCGAGGAAATCGGGCGGCATGACGTTCGGGGCGCTTGCTCGAAGTACACGCTACGAGCGCCGGGAAAGTTGCCGCGAAGATCAACGCGCTATCAAGACACGCTGACTGGCGTTAAGTTGCATTTGAAACGCCGTAAAACGCTTCGCGTCAGGCATTAGGTGCCGATCAAGGCAGGCTCACGCTACGTACTCATGCAACGTAGCGTGCAATGCTGACGAATTGACACAAGCTGCCGCCCAACACGAACAGGTGCCAGATGCCATGTCCATGCCGGATGCGCTCGTCGTTGATGAAAAAGTAAATGCCGGCGCTGTAGATCAAACCGCCGGCCAGCAGCCACGCCGTGCCGGCGGGCGGTAGTGCCGAAACGAGAGGACGGATGGCTACGAGCGCGAGCCAGCCCATCATCACGTAAATCACCATCGATACGCTGCGGGTTCGACGCCCCAGCGTGAGTTCCTGAACAATGCCAAGAGCGGCGAGCCCCCAGCTTACGCCGAATAACGACCAGCCCCATGGGCCGCGCAACGTAACAAGCGTGAACGGTGTGTAACTTCCTGCGATCAGCAAGTAAATGGCCGAATGATCGCATTTCTGCAATACCGCCTTGGCCCGCGGACTACGGACCCAGTGGTACAGCGTGGAAATGGTGTACAGCGTGAGCAACATGGCGCCGTACACGGCAAAGCTGACGATCTTGTACGGGTCGCGTTCCATTGCCGCCATGGTAACGAGCGTTGCGAGCCCAGCCACGGACAGCACCGTACCGACGAGATGGGTAACGCTGTTGAACCGTTCACCAAAATGCATCGACCACCCTCATACCGCTATTGCGATCCTGTCTGCAACGCCGCGCTTTTCCGCTTTAAAAAAGTGTTGAGACCGGAGCGAACCCGCGTAGTCCGCCAAACGAGCCCGGGCATTTTACCGCCCCGAGGTCCACCTGGCCTGCTCGCCCGCGTTCAGCTTATTCGTGCTCAAAAAAGAAGAAGGGCGCCGCCCCGGTTCGAGGCCTGCGCCCTGCTTGCGCCTTTCCGCGTATTTTACGCTACCTGCGGAAAACCCTTCTTTAATCAGTCATCAGTCGAGCGGAGCCGAACGCAAGTTGCTGACTTGTTGCGGCGACACTGGTGTACCGTGGTTGCCCCACGACATCCGAATGTACGTCACCACTGCAGCCACTTCCGTATCCGACAGCGATTGAGCGAACGGCGGCATGCCATACGGATGCGGGTTGCCTTCCGTGCTCGGCGGATAACCGCCATTGAGCACCATGCGGATCGGGTTCACGGCCGACTGCATCTGGATGGACTGGTTCGTGGCAAGCGGCGGGTAGGCCGGCGGTTTGCCGAGACCATTTTCCGCGTGACACTTCGCGCAGTTTTCCGTGTAGATCTTCTTGCCCTGTTGCAGCAATTCCGAACCGAACTGCGCCGATGTTTCGAATTGCATTGTTTCCGGCGCTTCGCCCTTTTGCGGGATCGACTTCAGGAACGTCGACATGGCGTTGATGTCTGCGTCCGTCATGTACTGCAAGCTGTTGTGAACCACTTCGGCCATCGGGCCAAACACAGCGCCGCGCTGCGACACACCGGTCTTCAGCAGGTCGTTGATGTCCTTGATGTCCCAGTCGCCGAGGCCGGCTTCCTTATTCGACGTCAACGACGGTGCATACCAGTTCTGCAGCGGGATCAGGCCGCCGCCGAAGGCTGCCGAGCTGACCGGACCGCCGAGCGGGTTGATCGATGTATGGCACATGCTGCAATGGCCAAGCCCTTCGATCAGGTAAGCACCGCGGTTCCACTCAACCGACTTGGTGGGATCCGGCTTGAATTCGCCTTCGCTGAAGAACAGCACGCGCCAGCCAATCAGCATGTTGCGCTGGTTGAACGGAAAGCGTAGTTCATGCGGACGGCTGGGTACATTGACCGGCGGCACCGAGCGCATGAACGCAAATATGGCGTCCGAGTCGGCGCGGGTGACCTTGGTATAGGCCGTGAACGGCATGGCCGGGTACAGCAGGCTGCCATCTTTCGAGCGACCGACGTGAATTGACCGGTAGAAATCGTCCGACGTCCACTTGCCAATACCGTACTGGTCGTCCGGCGTGATGTTCGGCGTGTAGAGCGTGCCGAACGGCGTGAGCATGGGCAGGCCGCCGGCAAACGTCTTGCCGCCGCGAACCGTGTGGCAGGCAATACAGTCACCGGCGCGCGCCAGATATTCACCGCGTTTGATCAACTCGGTCTGGTCAGCGGGCACGGCAGCAACGGCGCCGCCCGAATGGAAGGTCTCACCACCCGACCAGAGCGCGGCAGCGGCTGCGGCGGCTGTAATGACAACAACAGCCGAAAGTGCGAACAGGGACTTGCGTTTCATATTCTTCTCGCTCCTCGCGCCTTATTGCGGTTCGCTGCCGCAGGCGAGCGGCGTTTTGCGCGAGCCTGCGGGCGCGGGTACCGGATTAGCCGGTGCGGTTTGCGTGGAGAGCCAGGCGGCGACAGCAGTCACGTCGTCGTCGGTCAGGCGGGTGGCGATCTGTTGCATGCAGTCAGGTGCTATTGCGTGGCGCGAGCCCGCACGCCAGGCGCCAAGCTGCGCGCTGATGTAGTCGGAGTGCAATCCCACGAGACCCGGAATAGCCGGTTGCATACCCGTCAGGTTCGTGCCGTGGCACGCCGCGCAGGCGGGGATACCGCGCCCGGCATCGCCGTTCAGCACGATTTGCTGGCCTTTCGACAACGTTGACGGCGACACAGTCGGCTTGGCCGGCTGCGGATACGGCGGGCGTTGTTCAGAGAAATACGTGGCGATCTGATGAAGGTAGTCGTCCGAGAGATACGTGACGAGGTAGTTCATTGGCGGATACCTCCGACGGCCTTCGCGGAAGTTCTGCAACTGGTTGTACAGGTAGTCAGCCGGCTTGCCGGCAAGCCGCGGGAAATAGTCGTTGTCCGTGCCTTCGCCGTGGACGCCGTGACATGCCGTGCAACCCTGAACACGCGCTGCCATGGTGTCCGGCGCCATTGGCTGGGCGGCTGTAGCGGGCGCCGGGGCTTCTGCTGCGCCGGCAATGCTGGCGGTGCCGATCAGCGCCAGAGCCATTAGCGGGGCGAGCAACGGACGAAAAATGCGTCTTGAAGACACGCGACACTCCATGAATTTCGAGGACCTGCCGAGCTTCGTTCGGCCCGGTGCGAATATGTGGTGAACCATTGCCACATTGGCTCTGCGAGCCCCTGATGCGACGCGGCATTCTATCATCGTTGCCTGATGGTGACTATTTGTGCCTTGGCCTGTTGCACCGCATTTTCAACGTGTACGCGACAATTTGCCGCGCGACCGATCGACAGGGGTTTTTGACCATGCGTGACAGTTAACAGCTGAGGGTATTGAACAAAGTATCGATGAGTTTTGTGGGGTTCGGGGACAGTTTTGTGTGGCTCGGGTGACCTTGGGCCTTGCTGCATTCCACGTGCCCGTTCCGCTAGACTCGCGTTCCGGCGGTTTGTTTTGTTTCTTCATCGGCCCTTCATCGGCCCTTCATCGAACCTTCAATGCATTCCTTGTTTGCTTTCACTTTCAGCCTGAATCTCTTCGTCAAGGCGTATTCATGAGCGACGATCCGCTGTGGTTCGCTCAGGTCCTGATTGCCGCGCTTGCTGACATCGCGTTCGCCTGCGCGCTCGGCGGGGCGTTCCTGAACGTGTGGTTATCGAAGGAAAATGCGGCTGCGCCTGTTTCGCCCGCGCGTCTCGGCTGGGTCAGGGCGCGGCGGCTGAGCACGGGCGGCGCGGTGGTGCTCGCGGTTGCGGACCTTGTGCTGGTCTGGCTGCAGGCGGCGTCGATGAGCGGCGCGCCTCTCTTTCAGGCCTTCGATGCCGTCGTCACCGTGGTGACCGGCACACACGCCGGCATGGGCTGGGCGATTGCGTTCGCCGGCAGCGTGTTGATGGTATTGGCTACGGTATCGGCAACCCCGAAGGGCGGTCCGCGCATTGGAGTATTCACGGTTGGCGCGCTGGTGGCCGCGGCGGGCAAGGCGTCCATAGGCCATGCCGCCGATGCCGGCGCATTTTCTTTAGCTGAAGGCGTACAGACGATTCATCTGCTGGCGACGGCTGTGTGGGGCGGATTGGTTATCGCGAGTGCGTGGCGAGTGTTGCCGGCACTGGGGTCGTCACTTGCGCGGGCGTCGTTGATTCGTATTGCCGGGAAGGTCTCCACGGCGGCGGCGGTTGCCGTATCGCTGGTGATTCTTACCGGGATATATAACGCGTGGCGCGGGCTGGGCGGATCGGTGCAAGCGCTCGAAACGAGCGGTTGGGGCCACGCGCTGGTCGTGAAGGGCGTGCTGATTGCGACGGCGTTGTTGCTCGGCGCGATGAACCGATGGTCCGTCATGCCGCGATTGCAGCGCACTGCATCGACGGTCGATGCGCGCACATTCACGGGCGTGATGCGGATGGAGGCGTTGCTGATTGTTGCGGTGTTTGTCGCGGCCGCCGTGCTGTCGCACAGCGTGCCGGGTTTTTCTGCGATGGGTTGAATCGACAACTTACAGCGAGTTACATGATCCGGCTACCTGACGCCGATATTCACTCGTAGCCCAGCCTGTGACTCACGATCGGTGCGCAGAACAGCGCCAGCGCACAGCCGATCGCCTTGCCTTGCAGCTCGATGAACGCGCGGTGCGACATGGGCGACGACATGATTACATCGAGGAGTTGCGGCAGGCAAAACAGCACGGCCGCGCCGATAAAGCAGCGCGTCACCGTCGACATGCGCCAGCTGTGCTGGGCGCCCACGGCGGCACAGATCACCCGAAGCACGCCGAACAGCACCAACGCGCCGACGGCCATCTGCGTGCGGACGAATTCATCTGGAAGGGTGTAGTAATACATGCTGGGCTCTCTAGCTTGGTCGTTGCGCTCTTCCCGGGCGCTGGGTCGAAACAAACACACTTACGCCAGATAATGCAAGACGCGGGCCAGGCGTCGTCACCGCATGCAGAGCCTTGCGGCACAACGGTTTCGTGTGCCGAAAGGAAGCCATTTCCAGTGTTGTAACCCGTTGGCCTATGCGATCTTGCCAGCAAGTTACGTAACGCCTTTGAGACCGAATTTCTGTCTCAATAACGTTATTCTACGATGCCTTCCGCTTTTGCATAGTGCGGTGCAACGCAATTCTCGTATCACCACTCTGCAACGCTGCCATCCGCATGACGCCACACCGGATTGCGCCAGCGATGCCCGACCTTCGCCATCTCGCGCACTTTCTCCTCGTTCACTTCGATGCCCAAGCCCGGTCCTTGCGGAATCATGACCATGCCGTCTTCGTATTTGAAGACTTCGGGGTTCTTGATGTAATCGAGCAGATCGTTGCCCTTGTTGTAGTGAATTCCGAGGCTTTGCTCCTGGATGAAGGCGTTGTAGCTGACCGCATCGATTTGAAGACACGTCGCCAGCGCAATGGGCCCAAGCGGGCAATGCAATGCGAGGGCGA
>NZ_JAQGMM010000148.1 GCF_028292365.1 Caballeronia sp. | reverse complement strand
CACGCACGGTAAATGCGCGGCCGCTTGCGCCGAACACGTTATGTCCACCGAGGAAACGCGCGACGAATTCCGTGCGCGGCCGATTGAATACTTCGTATGGCGAACCGCTTTGTTCAATGCGCCCATGGCTCATGACAACGACCATATCCGCAAGCGCGAGCGCCTCTTCCTGCGAGTGCGTCACGTGCACGAAGGTGATGCCCAGTTCCTTCTGCCAACGCTTGAGTTCGGCACGCATCTGCACGCGCAGGAACGGATCAAGCGCGGACAAGGGTTCGTCGAGCAGCAGGCAGCGCGGCTCATTCAACAGCGCGCGGGCGAGTGCGACACGCTGCTGCTGCCCACCCGATAGTTGCGACGGCTTGCGTTGCGCATAGGCGCTCATCGCGACAAGTTCCAGCAGTTCACCCGCCCGCTTCCGGCGTGCATCCTTGGCTACTCCGCGCATCTTCAGGCTGAACGCAACGTTATCGAGTGCTGACAAATGCGGGAACAACGCATAACTCTGGAAGACCATCGCGGTGCCACGCGTGGCAGGTTGCGCGCGCGTGACGTTGCGCTGGCCGATGAGGATGTCGCCGTCGCTGATCGACTCGTGGCCGGCGATCATTCGCAACGTCGATGTCTTGCCACAGCCAGACGGCCCGAGCAGGCAACAGTACTGGCCACCGGGAATCCGCAGGTCGATCGAATCGACAGCGAGCGAGTCGCCGTATTGCTTCGATACATGCACCAGTTCGATATCGGCGGGCTCGGTCTTGAGCACGGCGGCAGGCACGGCAGAAGTGGACGGACTCATGGGTACGAACTCATGCGGGGCGTTTCCTCGATATAAGCGCGGCGAGCGATAACTAACGACGACAAAGACGGGGCTAAGGGTTCTGCAAGGCGCTGAATGCAAGACCTATGCCACTTTGTTTGCATATCGATAATCCATTGCAAACTATCATCTCTATTGAACGTAGACGATATGGCGTGTAAATTGCACACAATCTCAAATCAAACTGTCGGCGATCAAACCCGTTATTCCGCACAATCGCGGTGCGCCACGGGTCCGTCGCGGGGCGCGATCCCCCAAAAAGGTTCACGCGCGGCACGCTTGTCACTCAAGGCTTTTGCACATGGACACCACCCGCCACGCTCACGCGTCGCACGATCCTGCGTTCGGTCCTGCGTTTGGCCCGCTAGCCACGCATGGCCGCTTTCCTTACCGGCCGATCACCGACACCGACGCGTTTCGTTGGCCGGGCGACACCGGGCTCGCTGTCTATCTCGGCTTCAACATCGAACACTTTGCGTTCGCTGAGGGATTGGGCGCGGCCCTCGGTCCGGTCTCGCCCCAGCCCGATGTGCTCAATTACAGCTGGCGCGAATACGGCAACCGCGTGGGCGTATGGCGCTGCATCGAGCTCTTCGATCAACTCGACCTGCCGTCGGGCACGCTGATCAACACCTCGCTTTATGACCACTGCCCGGAAGTCATCGAAGCCTGTCTCGCACGCGGCGACGAACTGATCGCACACGGTCATACAAATTCGCAACGCCAGAGCGACCTGGACGAACCCGGCGAGCGCGCGTTGATACTGCATTGCCGCGAACGCATCATCGCGCATGCCGGCACGCCGCCTTCAGGCTGGCTCTCGCCATGGATCTCCGAGTCGCGCGTCACGCCCGATCTGCTCGCGGAAACCGGCTACAGCTACACGCTCAACTGGTGCCACGACGACCGCCCCGTGCGCATGGCGACCCGCTCGGGTTCGTTATGGTCCATCCCCTACCCCCAGGAACTCAACGACTTGCCAATGATGGTCGGCCGTCATCTCGACGCGCGCGACTTCGCCGACATGATCATCGACCAGTTCGACGAAATGCTCGAACAGGCGAACCGCAGCCGCCATCCGCAGGCGCTCGTGATGGGCATCGCGCTGCATCCCTATCTCGTCGGACAGCCCTACCGGCTGCGTCATTTGCGTCGCGCGCTGCAGCACATTGTCGCCGCCCGCGCCAACGGCGATGTATGGATGACAACGCCCGGAGCAATCGCCCGCCATATGGACGAGATGGAACACGTGGGTCTCGTCGGCACGCCGCAACAGGCCCTCCTTCCCACAGAAAAATGACGCCGAAACCCGCATTGAAAGCGGCTGCAAAGCCCCGAAACGAAACCGTCCAGGATACCGCCGCTGCGCAGGACGCCGATGCGCGCCTCTATCAGGCCATCTTCGATGGTGTGCTCAACCATCGGCTGACGCCCGGCACCAAACTTCCAGAGCCAGAGTTGTGCCAGTTGTTCGGGGTCGGCCGCGCGGTCGTACGGCGCGTGCTGGAGAAGCTCGCCTACGACGGCATCGTTGCCTTGCGGCCGAACAAGGGCGCGGTCATCGCCGAGCCGACGGCCGAGGAAACGCGCGAGATTTTCGAAGCGCGCCGTTCGATGGAGCGCGTGCTGGTGGAGCTCGCCGTGCAACGCGCGACTGCACACGACATCAAGGCGCTGCGCCGTCAGTTAGCCGATGAACACGAAGCCATGCATCGCTTCGACCAGCCCTCGTGGGCGCGCCTTGCAAGTGACTTTCACCTGCGTATCGCGGCGCTTGGCGGCAACTCGATCCTGCAACGCTACCTGACCGAACTGGTGTCGCGATGCTCGTTGATCGTGGGCGTCTACGAGCCGCCGGGCCATGCGCCATGCGAGCACGAGGAACATGCGGCGATTGTCGACTGCATCGAGGCGCGCGATGCAGCGGGCGCAGTGACACGTATGGAAGCGCATCTCCGGGAACTGGAAGAGCGCATTGAGACGTCACGCATGCTGGGCGAGAAAAGCCTCGGGCAACTGCTCGGCATGAGCTGAATCCAAACGTCAACCTAAGCCGACTGATCCACGCCATCATGGAAATAGACTTCGAAGCCATCACCGAATACCAGCGATACAAGCTCATGGCGAGCCTGATCGTGCCGCGTCCGATCGCGCTGGTGACAACCATGAGTGCGAGCGGCACGATCAACGCCGCGCCCTTCTCGATGTTCAACATGCTGGGCGAGGAGCCGCCCATTGTGATGATCAGCATCAACCGTCTCGACGATGGCTCGCTCAAGGACACGGCCGTCAATATTGTGCGCAGCCGCGAGTTCGTCGTGCATCTTTGCGACGAAGCAATGGCCGAAAAAATGCATCGGTGCGGAGAACGTCTGCCACCGGATGTCAGCGAACTCGAGAAGGTCGGGCTGACGCCGACGCCAAGCTCACGAGTCGCACCGCCACGGATTGCGGAGGCGCCGGTGGCGTTCGAATGTACGTTGTGGGAAACACTGGAAACCACGAGCCGTCAGATCTTCATCGGATGCGTTCACAGGCTGCATGCGCGCGATGAACTGATCGACACCGAAACGTGGCGGGTGCGACTCCAGCACTACTTCCCGGTCGGCCGGTTCGGCGCGAGCGACTATGTGACCACCCGCGAGCGTTTTACGCTCGGCTGAACGCGCCCTCCCGGAGCACCCCATCCATGCACAACGCTACCCTTGCCACGTCCACCAAAGGCATGGTCACCAGCCCCCACGCACTTTCGAGCGAAGCGGGCCTCGAGGTGCTGCGCGCCGGCGGCAACGCCATTGAAGCGGCTATTGCGATTGGCGCAGCGTTAAGCGTGACCTATCCGCATTTCACCGGTCTTGGCGGCGACGCGTTCTGGGTCATCGGCGACCGGACGGGCATGCTGCGTACGCTATCGGGCATCGGGCAAGCGGCGCAAACGTTGCCCGCGTTGTCCGCTGCCATTCCGTTGCGCGGCGCCGGTTCTACATTGACCACCGCTGCAACGGTCGATACCTGGCATCAGGCCTATGCGATCAGCCAGGCGGCATGGGGCGGCCAACGCAGGTGGTCATCGCTCTTCGAGCGTGCTATCGAGTATGCATCGGAGGGATTTCCGGTCACGCCGTCGCAGCATTTCTGGCAGCAGTTCCGCGCTAGTGAATTGCGCGCGATGCCGAACTTTTCAGCGGTATTTGCGCCCGACGGCCATGCCCCTGCGATCGGCGAGCGCTTTGTTCAACCGGCGCTTGCACGCAGTCTTGAACGCATCGCGACCTACGGCGCACGCGAATTCTACGAAGGTGAGCTCGCTGAGCGTATTGCACGCGGCTTGCAGCAGGCCGGCTCACCGCTGACGCAAGCCGACCTCGCGAAGACTCGCTCACGCGACGAAGCACCGCTGCGCGTGGCATATCGCGGCGGAGAACTCGTGAGCCTGCAACCCCCCACGCAAGGCGTCACCACGCTGCAGATCATGGGCGCGCTTGCGCGCTTCGATCTGTCGTCCATCGCAGAGGGCAGCGCCGACTACTATCACTTGCTGGTGGAGGCAGTGAAGTGCGCGTTCGTCGATCGGGACCGTTGGGTCGCTGACCCGGAGTTCAACCGCGTTCCCGTCGACGATATGCTCTCGACCAGCACGCTCGACGCCCACGCGCGCTCCATCAATCTTCACCAGGCGCGAGCGTGGCCACATATATTCCGTCCCGGCGATACGGTGTACATCGGTGCATCGGACGCGCATGGCCGCAGCGTCAGTCTGCTTCAGACGGTCTACTTCGACTGGGGTAGCGGGGTGGTGGCTGGGGACACCGGAATTCTCTGGCACAACCGCGGTGCGTCGTTCAGCGTTGACCCGTCGCATCACAATGTCTTGCAGCCCGGCAAGCGGCCATTTCATACGCTCAACCCCGGCATGTACCTAAAGGATGGGCGGCCGCATCTGTTGTTCGGCACGCAGGGCGCAGACGGTCAGCCGCAGACGCTGGCAGCGGTGTTGACGCGGCTGATCGACTACGGGATGGACCCGTTGAGCGCGCTGGCTCGTCCGCGTTTCCTGCTCGGCAAGACCTTCTCGGATACCCGCGATGCGCTGAAGCTGGAGGAAGACGCCGGTGCCGAGGTATTCGCCGCGCTAGCGGCGCGCGGGCATGAAGTGAGCGCTATTGCAGCGCAGAGTCCGCTTGCGGGTCATCCGGGGGTGATCCGGATTGAATCGGATGGTGTAATGTCCGGCGCCCATGATCCGCGTAGCGACGGCGAGGCCATGGGACTTTGAGCGCTCGGCGAGCAAGTGTATAAGCGCACCACCTCGGGCGATGGCTTCCGTTATCCAACGGCTGCATGGCTGCGTGTTGCATAGGGGCGCATTGGCCACTCGACGCCGGTCGCCACGGGTGCGCGCATCAGGTCTCGCGCAGCGTTGCACGCAGAAAGTCCCGCACCGGTTCGCTGTCGCGCGGCAGTCCGGTTGCTTTCGACCAGATCACGCCAACATCCATCGTCGGCACGGCATCGACCACCGGCCGACGAACGATGCGGCCGCCCTCCAGCGACCACGGCCGGTACACCAGGTCCGACAGGATCGTGACGCCGCTGCCGAGCGCAACCATGCTGCGAATACATTCGATCGACTTGCTCTGGAACGCGACCGCGGGCAGCAAGCCGTGCCGCGTCCAATACAATTTCGCGGTGTGGACGTGCTCGTCCATGTCGAGAAGAAGGAAGTCCTGACGGGCGACTTCGGCAAGCGTGACACTGTCGGCCCCCGCCAATGGGTGTTCCGGCGAGACCCACAAATGCCGCGGCGAACGCAGCAGCGTCTCGCCGTCAATGTCTTCACGCAGCGCCGCGTTCGACACCAGCACGATCCCAAGATCCAGCTCCCCGTCGGCGATCGCCTGCTCGACGTCGGAACGCTCGCGCTCGTGCAACACGACCGACAAATCTGGAAAGCGGCGTTTCAGCTTCAGTCCCAGTGACGGCATCAGGTACGCGGAGATCGTATCCGTAACACCAATGCGCAAGGTCCCCGACAGCGTGGCCGGAGCGGCACGCATATCCTCAACCGCCCGTTGTACACCGGCGCTCAATTGCTGCGCGTGACGCAGAAAACGTTCGCCTGCATCGCTTAAACGCAGACCCTTGGCATGGCGAATGAATAGCGGGGACCCGACGATCTCCTCGAGCGCCTTCAACGCGATGGTCATCGACGACTGAGAAATGTTGCAGCGAAGTGCAGCCTTCGAGATCTGTCCGGTCTCGGCAACCGCGACGAAATAACGGATCTGCCGAAGCGTGAAGTCCATATTGATTTTTCCAATATCGCAAGTTCTGAATATTGAATTATCAATATTATTTTTGCCACTCTAGGATCGGCCGCATGGATCTAGAGGCAGTCGGCGAGATGGAAACAATCGAAACACCCGGATATTGCACGCTTTGCCGCTCGCGCTGCGGCACCTTGAACACGGTGCGCGGCGGGCAGTTTGTCAGCGTTCGCCCGAACCCCGCGCATCCGACCGGAAGCGCGATGTGCATGAAGGGGCGAGCCGCGCCCGAACTGGTCCATAGCCCGCATCGCCTGCGTTATCCGATGCGCCGCACTCAGCCCAAGAACGCCGCCGATCCCGGCTGGCAGCGTATTTCATGGGAAGAAGCGCTCGCGGAAGTCAGCGAACGGCTCGACGCCATTCGCCGCGAAAGCGGTGCGGAGGCCGTGGTATTCGGTGTAACCACGCCGAGCGGCACGCCGCTGTCGGACAGCATCGACTGGATCGAGCGTTTTGTGCGTTACTTCGGGAGTCCGAACATTTGTTACGCGACTGAGATCTGCAACTGGCACAAGGATTTTGCCCACGCATTCACGTTCGGATGCGGCATGCCGACGCCTGACTGGGAGCACACCGATCTCATCATGCTGTGGGGCCATAACCCCGCCGCCGCGTGGCTTGCACAAGCGAATGCAGTAGCTGGCGGCCGGGTGAACGGCGCTCGCCTGATGGTGATCGATCCACGCGCAACCGCGCTCGCCCAGCAGGCTGACAGCTGGCTCCGGGTACGTCCCGGCACCGACACGGCCCTCGCGCTCGGCCTGATCCATGTGCTGATTCAAGCGAACAGCTTCGATGAAACCTTCGTGCGCCGCTGGACCAACGGGCCGTTGCTGGTCCGGGCGGACAACGGCCTGTTCCTGCGCGAACGCGATCTCGATGCCCAAGCGGACGACAATCGTTTCCTCATCTGGGACCCGCGCACAGCAGCGCCGCATGCTCACGCCGATGCAACCGACGGCGAGTTACGCGGCACCTTCGAGATCGAGACCACCAGTGGGCCCGTGCGCTGTCATCCCGCGTTCGAACTGCTGGTCAGCGAGGTCGCGGCCTATACGCCGGAACACGTATCGGCGTTGACGACCATTCCCGCAGCGGCAATTCTCGACGCGGCTCACCTTATCGGCAGGTCGAAACGGGTGGCGTATCACGCATGGTCGGGCGTCGCGCAGCATACCAACGCGACGCAAACCGAACGCGCGATCGCCGTGCTGTACGCCCTGACCGGCTGCTTCGATCAACCCGGCGGTAATCGCCTCTATCCAACGCATGCGGTCAATCCGGTCAGCGAGCTCTCGCAACTCGCGCCGGCGCAACGCGCGAAGGCGCTCGGACTTGCCGAGCGGCCACTCGGTCCGCCCGCCCGTGGCTGGGTGACCGCGCGCGATACGTATCGAGCGATCCTGGACGGCGAGCCGTACAAGGTGCGCGCCCTATTCGGCTTCGGCTCGAATCCGCTCTCCTCGCAAGCCGATATCGCGCTCGCGCGCCGGGCGTTCGAAGCCCTCGAATTCCATGTTCATTGCGACCTGTTCGAGACTCCGACCGCGCGTTACGCCGACATCCTGCTGCCGGTCGGCACACCCTGGGAACGTGAAGGTTTGCGTGTCGGCTTCGAACTCAACGCGGCGTCGCAGGGTCTGGTGCAGTTGCGGCGCAAGATGATCGAGCCGCAAGGCGAGGCACGCTCCGACAACGACATCATCTTCGATCTGGCTTGCAGGCTCGGCATGCGCGATGCGTTCTTCGGCGGCAGCCTCGAAGCGGGATGGAATCACATGCTCGCGCCGCTGGACTTGAGCGTCAAGCAATTGCGCGCCACGCCCGAAGGCATCAACCTGCCGTTGCCCGAGCGACAGCGGCTCTACGAGACCGCAGGCTTCGCGACAGAGACAGGACGCGTCGAACTCTATTCGGAGCTTCTGCTTCGACACGGCCAGCCGCCTTTGCCAGCTTTTATCGAACCGGTGGAAAACCAGTCTGGAGGAAGACGTTTTCCGATTGTGCTGTCATCGGCGAAGAACGGGCATTTCTGTCATAGCCAGCATCGCGGGCTGGTATCGCTGAGAAAACGCTCGACGAATCCCATGCTCGAGATCGCCACGTCGCTTGCGCGCGAGCGCTGCATTGAGGACGGCGATCCGGTCATTGTCACTACGCGCAACGGGCATGCGCGTTTTATCGCGCACCTGTCCGAGTCCATGCAGCCGGACAGCGTGGTTGCCGAGTTCGGCTGGTGGCAGGCGTGCCCGGAAATCGGCGCACCGGGTTTCTCGCTCGACGGTCCGGACAATAGTCACTACAACGGCCTGATTTCATCGGAGCATGCCGACCCGGTTAGCGGGTCGGTGCCGCACCGGTCGTTTCGCTGCGACATCGCTCGAGATCCGCTATTCGATATCGCGCGGCGCGCCTGGGGCGGCTGGCGTCCGTTCATTGTCAGCGAGGTAAAAGCGCTGGCCGATGGCGTGGTGGGCATTCACATCACGCCACTCGACGATGGCGGTCTGCCCGACTTCAAGCCGGGGCAGCATGTGTCGGTTCGCATCGAAACAGACCAGGGCGTCGAACCGCTTTCACGCGCTTATTCGCTGACCGGTCCCGCGGCCCTGGAAACACGCCGCGACTATTCGATCGCGGTACGTCATCAACGCGGTGTCGATGCGGCCGGCGCCGAGTGGCAAGGCGCGCTTTCAACGCATCTGCATACGCGAATCACGCCCGGTGCTCGCGTGGACTTGCGGGCGCCGTCCGGTCGCTTTACGTTACCGGTCGAGTCGCCGCAACCGATCGTGCTGATCGCGGGCGGCATTGGCATTACGCCGTTCATCAGCCAACTGGAAACGATCGTACGCCGCCATGACGCGCCGCCGGAGATCACGCTGCATTATGCCAACCGCCACGCGGCGTCGCACGCATTCAGGCAGCGCTTGCGGGCGCTCTGCAAAGTGTTGCCGACCCTGCGGGTGGTTGATTACTACGCGGAGCCTGTCGCGGACGCCAGCGCAGGCTCGTACGCGCTCCGCACGCGTATCACGGACGCCGTGGTGACCGATCAGGAGATCGAGCGCCGCGTGCGCGTGTACATGTGCGGGCCCGTGCCAATGATGCGCGCGGTGCGCACCGGCCTCGTCGCACGTGGCGTGCCGGACTTCGACATCTTCCACGAAGAGTTCCGCTCGCCGGCACGGGTGGCATCGGGCGATGACCGGACCCATCAGGTCACGTTTCGCCGCAGCGGCCGCACGGTCGGATGGCAAGCGTCGTCCGGCACCTTGCTGGAATTCGCGGAAAAGCTGGGCATCGCGATGCCGAGTGGTTGCCGCGTAGGCCAGTGCGAGAGCTGCGCTGTGCGCGTGCTGAACGGCTCGGCCATGCATCTGCACGGCGAGGAGCCGGACGACCCCGCCACGCTGCTCGGCTGCCAGGCCATTCCCCTCACCGACCTCGAACTCGATGCTTGACGCGTGACCTTTGAAATCGACCATGAAAGTCCAGGACACCGGGACCACACGCCAGGCCCTGCCCTTCAAATGCATTGACCGGCGCGCCCGAAGCGATGTTCATCGCGGGCTACGAGACCCCGCTGCAGCATGCCCACAAGATCGACGTGGCGGATGCGCCAGCGCTCCTGCACGGCAGCGCTGCCTGATTTTTACTTGCTCTCCAGCTCATCAATTCAACCCCTGCCCCAAGCGAGATCGCCATGAAAAACACTACCGCGCTGGACCGTGTCGAGCCGACATCGGATAGCGGCTTCCTTGAACGCATCGCCGTCGGCGTCGCTCGCTGGTCCGAACGCTGGTTCCCGGATGCGTATGTCTTCGCCGCCATCGCTGTTGCTGCGGTTGCGCTGGGCGCGCTGGCGATTGGCGCACCGGCCACGCAGGTTGCGCGCAGTTTCGGCGATGGCTTCTGGAGCCTGATCCCGTTCACCATGCAGATGGCGATGATCGCGATTACTGGTTACGTCGTCGCGGTCTCCGCCCCGGCATCGAAGCTGATTGCAACCCTCGCCCGCATACCGCGCTCGGGCCGCGCGGCGATCACGTTCGTTGCGTTGATCAGCATTGTGTTGTCGCTCTTCAACTGGGCGATCAGCCTCGTGTTCAGCGGCTTGCTGGTCCGTGCGCTCGCACGCCGCAATGACCTGGAGATGGACTATCGGGCGGCCGGCGCAGCCGCGTATCTCGGCATGGGAGCGACCTGGGCGCTGGGTCTCAGCTCGGCGGCGGCGCAACTGCAGGCCAACCCGGCAAGCTTGCCCAAGTCCATCAGCGACATCACGGGCGTACTGCCGTTTTCGCAGACCATCTTCCTGCCGCAATCGATGATCATGGCGCTCGTGCTTGGCCTCGTCTCGCTGGCGATTGCATGGTTCTCCGCGCCTCGCCACGCGCGCGTGGTCACGGCCCGCGCTCTGGACGTGGACTTGTCCGAACCGGTCGCGCCGCCGGCGCGTGCGCAACGGCCTGGCGACTGGCTGGAGTACAGCCCGCTGCTGACCCTGGTTCTGGTCGCGTTGGGCGTGGGCTGGCTGGCGCACGAATTCACGACTAAAGATCCGTTACTCGCCATCTCCAACCTGAACACCTACAACTTCCTCTTCCTGATGCTCGGCATGCTGCTTCACTGGCGCCCATACCGGTTCCTGCAGGCGGTCAAGATGTCGGTACCGTCGGTGGCCGGCGTGCTGATCCAGTTTCCGCTGTATGGCGGTATCGCGTTCATCCTGACCAAGGCAGCGGCGCCCGGCGGCGAAGCGTTGTCGCATGTGCTGGCCGCATTTTTCGTATCGGTCTCGTCACATGCGTCGTTCCCCGCCGTAATGGGCGCGTACTCCGCGATACTCGGTTTCTTTGTGCCGTCAGGCGGCGGCAAGTGGATCATCGAGGCACCGTACGTGATGCAGGCGGCCAACGATCTGCATGTGCATCTGGGCTGGGCCGTGCAGGTTTATAACGCTGCCGAAGCGCTGCCGAACCTGATCAATCCGTTCTGGATGTTGCCGCTGCTCGGCGTACTAGGTTTGCGAGCCCGCGATGTCGTAGGCTTCACGTTCACGCAGTTGATCGTGCATGTGCCGCTGGTGCTGATTCTTCTGACAGTGCTGGCGGGAACGCTCGAATTCGTGCCGCCGGCCATGCCTTAGAAACTGTCCGGATCCTCGGTGAACCTTGGATTGACGTGTCCACTCATGACCGCGGCAGCGTAACACTAGCCGCCGCGCTTCCCTCCTGGCTCACGCGCCGCTGTCTATGCGCACCCCTGCCGCGCGCATTGGGTCCGAAGCAACAGCACTCTCCTTGGGCAGCGCCCATTCCAGCCAGCGGGTGCGCTGCAGGACCACCAGCGCGAATGCGATGGCCGATAGCCCGCCGAAGGTGGCGAAACCCATCTGATAGCTGCCGGTGCTTTCCTTGGCCATCCCCATGATCACCGGCAAATAGAAACCACCAATCCCGCCCGCTGCGCCGATGATGCCGGACATCAGCCCGGTCTTGCCCTTCCAGCGTTGCGGCACCAACTGGAACGTAGCACCATTGCCGAGTCCGAAGCACAAGTAGGTCACCACGAGCAGCGCGATCCCGGCCGGCAGCGGCGGCATCCATGCCGCGAAGGTAAAGTCGCACACGGAGATTGCGGCGAGCAGCAAGACGAGCGCACGCACGCCGGAGATCCGGTCTGCGATCAGGCCGCCGATCGGACGCACCAGCGCACCAATGAAAGCGAGCAGCGACATGAAGAGACCCGCCTCAAGTTTCGGCAGTTGATACAGCGATATCAGCAGCGTGGTCACGTAGGATGACATACCGACGAAGCCGCCGAAAGTGATGCTATAGACCAGCATCACAACCCACGTATCCCCTTCCACCAGCACGCTGCGGTAATGCTTCGGCAATACCGCAATAGCCAGTAGTGCACCCAGTACCGGTAGCAGCAACACGCCCGTTTTGCCTGCGCCAAAAATGCCCCAATGCACTGCAAGTACGAGCGCGACGAGTCCGCCCAGCGTAATGCAGAAGCTAAGGAAGGCTTGCGGTGCACTGCCCGACTTGGGTCCCAGATCCTTCGCCCAAAAGAATATCGCTGTCGCTGCCAACGCCAGCAAAGGCAACGCAGCGCCCGTCGCTTTCGCCCAGCCAAAATGCTCTGCCAGACCCGGGAACATGAATCCGTCGAGCACCGCGCCAATGTTGCCTGCGGCGGCGAGCCCGAGCACCAGACCCTGCACCTTGGGTGGATAGTTGCTTCCCGCCATCGGTAGCGCAACGGCGAAGCTTGCACCACCGACACCAAGAAACACGCCGAGCACGAGCAGCAACGTATAGGACGGAGCGGACGGCAATAACAGCAGGATGATCGAAGGCAAGGCCGACAGCGCGATACCCATCAACGCAATGCGCCGGCCGTCGTGGGCCTGATACAGATTGCCGAGCGTCACTCGCAGGATGGCCGCACCCAGCACCGGAACCGCGACCAGGAAGCCCAGTTCGGCCGGCGACATCGCGATGTCCTTGTGGATGAACGGCGCGAGCGGGCCGAACATCACCCACACGGTGAAACCGGTATCGAAGTAGAGGAAGCACGCAAGCAACGCGCGCCAGTTACCGCTCGATAACGAATTCAGCAGGTTTTTCATGGGTTTCTCTCTCGGGGCGAAGGCTATTGAAAAGCGCGATCAGCACGGATGTGCCGACCTTGTGGGTGAACGCTGCGTTGAGGCGACGCCTCGTTGGCGCTACGCGTGTTGACGACGCTGTGGATCAACTGGTCCATTTCCTTGATGATGTCGGCGAGGACCGTAGTGATCACCGCGAATTCCCGGCCGAACTGCCCCGCACGCGCGGCCGCAATGCGCGCATTGAGGGCCACAATGTTGGCCTGCATGGAGATGCTCCCAAGCTGCTCGGCAATGTCACTCTGACGCTTGAGCGACTCAGCCTCGATGCTGCGCATCTCGTGTTGATAGGCGAGCGTTATGTCCTGCAGGAGTTCAAGCAACGGCGTGGCCTGAGCAACGAGTGCATCAGTCTTCTCGCGACCGTCCGCCAGGCCCGACTCGAGACACGACACAGCTTGATGCGCTTGCGCGATAAAGCGCTGGATCCTCTCGTGTGCATTGCGTGTGCCGAAATAGAGCTGATGCAGGGCTTCCGAAAATACGCCTGTCAACGGACCATCGCCGCTCACCAGATCGGCGTGCGTCTGCGCAAACGTGCCCAGGCAGTCCTTCACCACCATCAGCGCGGAGGCATCACCGTGTGATGCGAGCAGCACATGCAGAACAATGCGCTGCGAGAGCATCCGCTGCCTGCCTGACAGATTGATAAGCTGTCCGATCGTCTGCGCCGAGATTTCCTCTCGGCTTGCGTGTGTCCACTGTTTCATGATTAAAGCCGATATCCCGAGACGGTTGGCTCGATCATCCGATCCCATCCGATCACAAAATGTGAACCAGGACGAGACTCGCGATGGTTGATCTAGCGCGCAAAAAAAAGCGCCCCGAGCAGCAACCGCACCCCGATTGCTCGGTCGCACAGTTGTCGCTCGGGACGCCGTTGCCCCTGCTGGCCGCTACACGCGAGCGGCCGAAGAATGGTTAATACGTAGAGGCCTCCGTTGGCCCCTGTCCGAACAATGCAATAGCCGTGCCAAAATCCGCATGGCAGGCGTCAGCAGTTATTTTCTTCGGCAGGTTCCAACGTCGCGCCAACCGGCTTTGATACGCCCAGCGGGGCTCGGATATTCAACGACGTATCGCCCGGACGTAGCATTCAACGAAAGTTGGCGGGTTCGTCGCCGTGCGATCAATAGATTGTCGCTCGCTGCAAAACACGGATCTGCGACCTGAGTTGGTGCGATGCAATGATGCACTGCACTATGCCTGTGCGCCGCGTCGAACCACATTGGAGCGCCAGAGTCGACCGGTGGATCACCCACCAGCGCGCAGTCCTCGCGCACCACTCGCGCGATGCGCACCTGTTACGGGCCGTCATCCGGGCCGACGGCGTCGGGCCTACTCCGCGCACACAAAAAAAGCACCCGAGGGTGCCTTAAAGTGAATCTGTTTATTGTTTTTGGTTTCTCTCGCACCGGCCCCAAATGCCGACGGCGCCTCAATAAGTGAATTGAAGCCATTACAGTGGTGACTTGGAGATGCTCCGATACGTGAGGGTACTAACGGCACGAATTGGTCAAACTTGAGCGGACTAGGGAATCTACTAGCCGCAACGAAACAGGCAAGCATCGAAATGAACGCCGCTCATCCGCGAGTAGTGCGTGAAGCACAAAGGGCAAACCCTCAACGTATCTGGACGAAGCACTCCTGATCATCGACCCATGGCGTCAACAATCTCTTCGGGCCACTTCGAAGAGAACCTCGCACGACACGCGGCCTGTAACCAACGCATGATTTTCCCCAGCCCGCTATTCACTAACACTACCCGCCCGAATCCTGCGTCTTATTACCATGTCATATCGTGATGTATATGCAACAGCCATCGCCCCGGCAAATACGTTAATATATGTCATAATCACATACTTTTTTACGATGCGTTTGGCAGGAGACGCTGCCTGACAGTGAGCACATCCATGTAAGGACGCCCGCTCACAATATTCTCCAGGCCTATGGTCCGAACCGCTCTCGCACGCTGGCTTCTCAGCTTCTCCCCTTCACCCGTCGCGCTGGGTTGGCCCGAACGGTTCCGGTCCTGTCTCGGCGCCCTGCTCGGCATCTCCTTCACTGCAGGGGTGATGCATGTTTTCCTGGGCGACAACGCGTTCATCCCCCTGCTGGTCGCGCCGATGGGTGCCTCCGCGGTGCTGCTGTTCGCCGTGCCCGCGAGCCCTCTCGCACAACCCTGGTCGATCATCGGCGGAAATATGGTTTCCGCGATTATCGGCGTAGCGTGTGCGACCTGGATCACGAACCCGATCGACGCCGCGCCAATTGCAGTGGCACTGTCGATTGGGGCAATGTTCGTGTTCAGGTGCGTGCATCCTCCCTCAGGCGCAGTCGCGCTCACTGCTGTCCTCGGTGGGCCCGCGGTGCATGCCCTTGGATTCGGATTCGTCATTGCGCCAATAGCGGCGCAGTCGTTTGCGCTGTTGGCGGTCGCGATCGCGTTCCACGCGGCGACGGGGCATCGCTATCCTCACGCGGCACGTTCAGCCAAGGAATCAGGAGCCCGTGCGCCAGCGGCCAGCCCTGGATTCACACGGGAAGACCTCAAGGAAGTGCTCGGCCGTCGCAACGAATTACTGGACATCGACCCAGGCGATCTCGAATCGCTGCTGCTGGAAATACAACTGCAATCGTACGTGCGTGGCTTCAGTGGATTAAGCTGCGCGGAAATCATGTCGAGCCCCGTCGTGTCGGTCACATCCGGGACGACGGTCGCCACAGCCGCCTCCATACTCCGGCGTCATGGCATCAAGGCGCTACCTGTTATCGACGAACGTGCATTCGTGATCGGCATCATCACGCCGGCTGATATCGCGAGAAATATGGCAGCCGGAAAACTTCGAAGGCTGGCGACGTTCGTTGAACGATGGGCCGCCGCGCCCGGTTCAGCGCCGACGGTAGCGTCCATCATGACGACCGATGTGTCCACGGTCAGCGTCACCACGTCAATTGCGAAGCTCGTTCCCCTATTCGCCGCTTATGGTCATCACCATATTCCGGTGCTCGATGCGCAGGAGAAACTCGCCGGCATGATCACTCAGGCTGACCTGATACTCGGTCTCTACCGACAAACGCACGCCTAGCCGCGGCGAGATCGCGAAGGTCGCAAGAGTCGCACCAGGATCGAGCGCGCTTGAACGGCTGTCTGTCATCCCCACAATTCGGAACCAGCATATATATCATCACGTGATACAATTTTAATCTAGGTTCCTGACTGGACTTTCCCCCTATGAAAGAAACTTTTCGCGCACTAAGCAAAGAGAACTTTGAACAGCTATCCGAATTTCGTTACCAGATGCGGCGGTTCGAGCGGTTCTCGGAGCAGGCCGCTCAGGACGAAGGCATTACTCCGCTGCAGTATTTGCTGTTGTTGCATATCAAGGGTTATCCGGACCGGGACTGGGCAACTGTCGGCGAACTAGCTGAGCGGCTTCAGGCGCAGCACCACGGAGTCGTAGCGCTCGTGTCGCGGTGCGAAGCGCTGGATCTGGTCAAGAGAAAGCCTAGCGAAATTGACCGCCGCCAAGTCGAGGTTCATCTGCTGAAACCCGGAGAGAAGATCCTTTCGCGGCTAGCCGAATTGCATCGGGCAGAACTCAGGTCGCTCGCGGGTACCTTCCGCGTTCCGCAGATCGATCTTTAGGTTGATGCATGCCTATGCAACGCAAACCAATCTGATTTGATGAGGAGTCAAGGTGCACGAAAACGCTTCACGAGGTGATTTTGCGGCGAACGCTCATCTGTTGCGCATCACAGCCATTGCAGGTGTGATCGGCGCGTTGAGCACAGTCACGGCCTATGTCCTGCTCCACCTGATCAACTTCTTCACCAACCTTTTCTTCTTCCAGTCCCTGTCGTTCGTCAGTCGCTCGCCTGCGGGAAATACGCTCGGTCTCTGGGTGGTCGTGATTCCCGTCATCGGCGGACTGGTGATTGGACTGATCGCACGCTATGGCAGCGAAGCCATCCGTGGACACGGCATTCCGGAAGCGATCGAAGCCATCCTGTTTGGCAAGAGCAAGATGTCGCCGAAGGTCGCGGTGCTGAAGCCGCTTTCCTCCGCTATCGCGATTGGCAGCGGTGGCCCGTTCGGCGCGGAAGGGCCAATCATCATGACGGGCGGCGCACTGGGGTCGCTGCTCGCACAATATTTCCACCTGACTGCGGGTGAACGCAAGACGCTGCTCGTCGCCGGCGCCGTAGCCGGGATGACGGCGGTTTTCGGTACACCTGTCGCGGCAGTCCTGCTCGCGGTCGAACTGTTGCTGTTTGAATTGCGCCCACGTAGCCTGCTCCCTGTTGCTGTCGCGTGCGCGGTGGCAGGTTTCACGCGCCCCCTTCTGATCGGCAGCGGCGCCCTCTTCCCGTTGCAAACCATCCCACTGGGTCCGCTCGGCCTCATTTCATGCGTGGTCGCAGGTCTTGCGGCCGGCGCAATGTCCTGGGGTTTGTCATCGGCGCTGTACAAGGTCGAGGACCTCTTCGGCAAATTGCCGATTCACTGGATGTGGTGGCCGGCGCTTGGCGGCATTGCCGTGGGCATCGGTGGATATTTCGAGCCACGTGCGCTCGGCGTAGGTTATGACGTCATCGGCGATTTGCTACACAACCATCTTGCTGTCAGCGTCGTGGCGGGCCTGATACTCGTGAAGGCGATCATCTGGGTCATCGCCCTCGGCTCCGGCACATCCGGAGGTGTACTCGCTCCGCTGCTGATGATGGGTGCGGCCATGGGAACCATCATCGGACCGTACCTGCCTGGCGGCGAGCCCGCAGTGTGGCCGCTGGTATTCATGGCGGCTACACTCGGCGGGATGATGCGCGCACCGATCATGGCGACCGTGTTCGCGTTCGAACTCACCCATGACGCCAATGTACTGTTGCCTCTGCTCATGGCTTCGGCTGTCGCATACGGATTCACGGTGCTGCTGATGCGGCGCTCCATCCTGACCGAGAAAATCGCCCGCCGCGGTTATCACATTTATCGTGAGTACGGCATCGATCCTCTTGAACGCCATTTCGTAGAAGAAGTGATGGCGCGCCAAGTCGAGACGATCGATGCAAATGCGCCGGTCGCTGAAGTGCTGGCGAAATACTTTGGTGAAAAACAAAACCATCGCGCATTTCCCGTGACACGGGACGGCGCGCTGGTAGGAATGATCGAGCGCGACGGATTCATCGCGCGAAGCGGCAATCCCGCTATCCAGGTGATGAGCGACTTGTTCGGCGCAAACACTCCAATCATGGCGTTGCCCGGGGAAACCTGCCGGATCGTGTCCAACCGGCTGGCAGTGCATGGGCTCGAGCGCTTGCCCGTGGTGTCGGACACGCAGTCGCGCCGTCTGGTGGGCTTGATAAGCCGCAGCGACCTGGTGAAACCATCGCTCGCGTTCTTCGAAGAAGAGGAGCGACGAGAGATGTTCCGGCGCACTCCCCTGCACCACCTGAAGAAACGGTTTGCACCAGTGCCGAGTCATAAAGACAATTCAACTCGGGAGCATTCCTAAGTTTTCTGGCAAACGGTTCCATGGACGGTGCCGACCGACACTGATCACGTCAGCGGCAAGATCGGGTCCGTGCAGACCGATCTCCCATAACGCGCTCCCGAGGTCCCATGCAACAGGGATTGCTATGACGAACGTTGATTCCGAACAATCCCTTCCAGACCTTCTTGAACCGGGCTTGTCGCTGATATTCTGCGGAATCAATCCGGGTATGCGTGCAGCCTCGACAGGTCATCACTTTGCGGGCAGAGGCAATCGGTTCTGGCGGGTCATGCATCTTGCGGGCTTCACTCCCGAACAGATTCGTCCCGAAGACGACCACACGGTTCTTCGATATGGCTGCGGTCTCACAACGGTGGTCCCGCGACCAACGGCGCAGGCCGCCGAACTATCGCGATTGGAAATTGAACTGGCCGGCGATGCTTTTCGGCGGAAGATCGAGCAGTACGCACCGCGGCACGTCGTTTTCCTTGGAAAGATGGCGCTCTCGGCTATCTCCGGCGCGCGCAATATCGAATGGGGGCTGCAAACCAATCGATTCTGCGGCGCACACGCGTGGGTCTTGCCGAACCCAAGCGGACTGAACAGGGCGTTCGATCTCGATGCGCTGGTAACCGCCTACCGGGAAGTTCGCATTGCCGTAGCGTCCATGCCCTGAAGGTGCGCGTTTTTGCGTAGTGTCTCGGTCACGAATTCCACGAAAGCGCGAACCTTGCCGCTGGTGCTTCGCCGCTCGCCATGCAGCAGACTCACCGGGGTCGACTCGGGGCTTGAATGAGCCAGGGATAGCCGCATCAGTCAGCGCTATTTGCGGTATCCCGATTGCTCGAACTACTGCGGCAAAGCATAGGCAATGACATAGTCGCCGAGCTTCGTACCGAACGAGCCGTGCCCGCCCGCCGCGATCACAACGTACTGACGGCCATTGATCGAATAGCTCATCGGTGTGGCCTGCCCACCTGCGGGCAGGCGGGCCTCCCAGACCTGCTTGCCGTTGTTCACGTCGAACCCGCGGATGTAGTTGTCCGCCGTCGCGCCAATGAACACCACACCGCCCGCCGTGACGATCGGGCCGCCCAGCATCGGCATGCCCATCTTGAACGGCAGCGGAATCGGCGAACTGTCGCGCACCGTGCCAATACGCTTCTTCCACACGATCTCATTGGTCTTGAGATCAATCGCAGAGATGTAGCCCCATGCCGGTTGCTTGCACGGCAAGCCCAACGGCGAGAGGAACGCGTTGATCGTGACGCCGTACGGCACGCCGTATTGAGGCTGGATGCCCGACTCCGTGCCGCTGCCCTTGGCGCCCGGCACCGGCTCCAACGGGTTGCCCGGACCGCGCGGAATCAGACGCGAGACGAACGGCAACGCGATCGGGTTCGCCACCGCGATCTGGCGGTCGGTGTCGACGGCGATACCACCCCACTCGAACATGCCCAGGTTGCCCGGGAACACGAGCGTGCCCTGCAGCGACGGCGGCGTGAACGTGCCCTCGTAACGCAGCTTGTGGAACATGACCCGGCACACAAGTTGGTCGTACATCGTCGCGCCCCACATGTCGGCGTCGGTCAGGTTCTTCGACGGACGATAGGTGAGCTGCGAGAACGGCTGTGTCGGCGTAACGTGGTCGCCCGGGGCGGCGCCTTGCGGCACGGGCGTTTCGGGCGCCGGCACGACAGGCACACCGGTGCGGCGGTCGAGCACGAACAGGTTGCCGGTCTTGGCCGGCGCGTAGACGACCGACACGGTCTTGCCGTCCTTGTCGGTAATGTCGGCAACCGTGGGCTGCGATGGCTGGTCCATGTCCCACAGATCGTGGTGCGCGGTCTGGTAGAACCAGGCGAGTTCGCCGGTCGAGGCGTGAAGTGCGAGCAGGCCGCTGGCGTAACGCTCTTGCTCCGGCGTACGGTTGCCGCCCCAGATATCGGGTGTCGTCACACCCATCGGCAAGTAGACAATGTCGAGCTTCGCATCGTAGGCGGCGGGTGCCCACGAGTTGGGCGATGTCCACGTGTAATGTTCGCCTGGGCCCGGAATGTGATTTGGGTCCTTCGCGCCCGGATCGAACGCCCAGAGCAACTTGCCTGTGCGCACGTCGAAGCCGCGGATGACGCCCGACGGTTCGCGGCTCGAGAAGTTGTCCTCGACCGCGCCCGCCACGACGATCACCTTGCTGGTGATGATCGACGGCGAGGTGGGCTCGTACATGCCCGGCGTCGTGACCGGCTGGGCGTGTTGAAGGTCGAGGTCGCCGTTGTTGCCGAAGCCCGCGCAACGTTGGCCCGTCAACGCGTCGAGCGCGTACAGGTGGCCGTCGTTGACCGGCAGGTAGATGCGGCGCGTACAAGCGGCCGTGGCAGCGGCTCCCGAAGTATCCGCGACTGCGGCGGCATCGCTCGCCGGCGTTGTGGTAGCTGCGGTGGCTGCAGCGGGTGCGACCGCCGTGGCACTGGCCGAAAGATCGACATACGACACGCCGCGGCAAGTCACGTGCTGGAACGATGGGTCAGCCTTCAGTTGCGGTTCGAACTTCCACTTGAGCGCGCCCGTCTTTGCGTCGAGCGCAAACAGGATCTGATGCGGCGAGCATAGATAAAGCAGGTCGCCGATCTTGATTGGCGTGACTTCGTTGGTAATCTCGACAGGATCGTTGGGCCCCTTCATGTCACCTGTTCGAAAGGTCC
>NZ_JAQGMM010000136.1 GCF_028292365.1 Caballeronia sp. | reverse complement strand
AAAGGGCCCGTGAGAATAGTGACGGATCGCTTATGTGATAGGTACGAAACCAACGCATTGGTCAGAACTAATATTCGGTAGCCGCGCGGTTCCCGCAGCCTCGAACGATTTGATCAAGCTTGGTGATCATTGGGGAGAGGAGCGTGGCCGCCGCAGCAGCGCTCCGGTTTCGCCCAGAGCCAGCATCTTGTTTTTTAGCCAGCTCTTGGCGAACGCCGCGGTATAAGCGCAACGGACAGCAATTTTTTTTTGGTGAAAATTCGCCGCCAAATATTGAGGACTGTTGCTTAAGACACGCTTATGATTTATATGCCGCGGACGCAAAAATGCGTACTGTAGCAGGAGCGTTTGGGAAGCTTTTCCGTCGAGGCTGGCTGCGGAGGGGACTAAGGGATGTCACCCCAGACGATCCGCGAACGGCCGCCACAGATTAGTCTGTACGCCGCATTGCATCCTGCCACAGCCGTGTCCCTTTCAGGATCGTTATTATTCGGTCAAAGCCGTTCGCAACCCTTGTGTGCAGAGCAACCGATAAAGCGTAACGCGAGATATATCCAGTTCGCGTGCTGCATCAATCAGACGTCCGCGATTGCGCAACAGTGCGAACTCAATGGCTATTCGCTCGGCCGCCTGCCGAGCTTGAGCGAGAGAAATCGGCTCGAGGTTTGCATAGTCACTCAGTTCAAGGTCAGTGGCCGTGATCTGCCGGCCCTCCGACATCACGATTGCACGCCTCACGCGATTGCTCGACTCGTGTACATTACCTGGCCATCCCTAGTTGTTGATCGCAGCAGTCGCATCCGGTGAAAACCCACGAAGACGCCAGTTTGCATCCGTCTTGAAGCGATCCAGCATGTGCTTTGCAAGCAACTCGATGTCGACGCCGCGTGCCCGCAGCGGTGGCTCATCGAGTTGCAGCACGCACAGCCGGTGATACAGATCGGCGCGGAATCGGCCTTCCATCATCGCCCTGTCCAAATCAATGTGAGTCGCTGAAATGATCCGAACGTCCACCGGCATTGACGGCTGAAATACCCCTGCGCTTAAAGCTGACATACGTATGTTGATAGAACGACCGAGATTTCACGCAATAGGCTCGAAGTTCATCGGGCGTTTGTGATCGGAATCGGCGAGCGCAGCGGGCGGGTCCATCTCTGGAAACGTCAGTGTGAAGCGAAGGCCGCCGCGACCATCGGCCCAAGTCGCATCGCCTAGCGTAATGGATGCACCGATCCGAGTTGCAATTGTCTGGACAATTGACAGCCCGAGCCCAGAGCCGCTTTGACCCGTCCCGAGCACGCGATAAAACCGGTCAAACACCCGGTCTCGCTCATCCGCAGGAATACCCGGCCCAGTGTCCTCGACCACGATCGACGTGCGGCTATCTGCGCTCTGTATCGAAAGATCGACGCGGCCACCGGACGGCGTGTAGCGGATAGCGTTATCAACCAGATTCTTCAGCATCGTGCCCAGATCTGCTTCGCTTGCGGGCACCCACACGTCCGCCTCGCCGCTGACCCCGATATCGATCTCTCGCGCCTGCGCGATGGGAATCAGGTCCTCAAGCACGCGGCGAAAGGCTTGCGCGACCGAGGTCTGAGATGCTTGAACGTCGTTTGCTTCCTGCACATGCGCCAGCGTCAGCAACTGCTCAACCAACGCACGCGTGCGCATCAGGCCAGTGCGCAAAGCCGTAAAGCGCTCGCGCGCTTGGCTCGACATCTCCGACAAATCGAGCCGTTCCGCCTGCAATAAAAGCACAGTAAGCGGCGAGCGCAGTTCGTGCGCGGCATCGGCTACGAACCGACGTTGCAGCGCAACGGACTCAGCGACCCGCCCAAGCAAGCGGTTATTAGCGACGAGGAACGGAATGATCTCAGCAGGAAGTTTCGCGTCCCCGGTCACGTATATCTCGGATAGATCGTGATCCGGGCGCGCGTCGAGCTCAGAGGCGAGTCGCCTGAGCGGCTTGAACATGTGCCCGACCAGCAGGAACACCACACCGACGAAGACGGGTGCTAGTACGACAAAGGGAATGAGCGTAGCGACAGCGCTGTTGCGGGCGATTTCGTTTCTATCGGAAGTTTGCTGGCGAACACCTACGCGAACACCCGGCGCCAGGGTACGAACTACGATGCGCCATTCGCGGCCATTCAGTGTCAGGGTCTGGATGCCGTCGGGGAGCGCAGGCGGCAGGTTCACCAAACCTTGGACGCTGCGATTGGACAGCCGCTGTACCACGACTTTCGCTTCTGCTTCGAAGTCCGGCACATAGCGCATGGAGCCTCCCTCCATGAACTGAACATTGTTCGCCGTGACGAGCGCGGCCACTTCCTTGAGCTGCAGGTCCTGGATTTCGTTGGCTTCGTGGAACGCGGCCTTGAACGAGAACACACCCGCCGCGACGGCACTTAAAAGAACGGCAATTGCGAGCCATATGGACAGTCGCAACTGGAGCGATTGCCCTAACCGCCTTTTGACACCATCCATCCCACACCCCTGACGTTTTTGATCGTATCGCTGCCCAGCTTGCGACGCAGCGAGTGAATCAGAAATTCGACCGCGTTGCTTTCGACCTCCTCATTCCAGCCGTAGATGCGGTCCTCCAGTTCCGTACGCGACAGAATCGCGCCCGGACGGATCAGCAATGCGTGCAGCAACGCGAATTCGCGGGCGGATAGCCGCACTGAAGTCTCCGGAGCGCGCGCTTCGTGCGTTGCAGGATCCAGCGATATGATGCCATTGGTCAGCACTGGTGCAGCGACGCCCGCGCGGCGACGCACGATAGCCCGCAAGCGCGCGAGCAGTTCGGACATTTCAAATGGCTTTAGGACGTAGTCGTCGGCGCCGCTGTCCAGGCCCCGAATTCGGTCAGCCACCGCATCGCGCGCTGTGATGATAAGCACGGGGATGGTGTTGTCGC
>NZ_JAQGMM010000113.1 GCF_028292365.1 Caballeronia sp. | reverse complement strand
CCATAAACTGACGCGGGTGCAACGACAATCGCTGTTCGATGCCCTGGCGATCGAGCGCTTCAATCTCGTCCGCGCTTACGTGTCCGTCCGACAGTAAGCAGGCCGCAACGATGCGCGCTGCTGCTTCAGGGCTGTCGCATTGATAGTGACGCATATCGGTTCTCCTTGTCCGTTGATCGATCACAGTTCGTTATCGCGCGGCATGACGCTCGAATGCAGACTGAACGGATAACCGCCGCTGTCGAGATGACGCATGCGGCGTTCGAGATCCGCAAGATCGGTCGATGACGCCAGGTACTCTTCGCGTTCGTCGTAGAGAGTAGTCGAGAACAACGACCCCTGTTTTTCTGAAAGTGCGGCAAACATGATGTGCTCCTTGAGTGGCGCGACGCATGTCGGGCCGGCGGTCCGCATCGTCGCTTCAGTCCGATGCGTGCCAAACGCGTTTTTCGCATCCGACTGGTGGTTCGAACTTGAACCTGTGCACCGACGAGCGAATCGTATGCGCCGTGAATTAGCTGAAAATGAGAGGCGTGCGCGGCACTCCAAAATGAATCATGTTGTGAGCCACCGTGTGTTTCGAAAAAATTGCACAAAGACGATTGCGTTGATCTTTTATATATCTATTGAAAGAATGGCCTCTTCATACCTTCGGGGTATGAGGTTTTTGTTATGTTTCAAAACCTTAAGTGCAGGAAGAAGCAAAATATGGCCGCCTTCGATCTCAATCTCTTACGTATCTTCGACGCTGTTTGGCGTCACCGGAATCTAAGCCGGGCGGCCATGGAGCTGGAACTCACACAGTCGACGCTATCGCACGCGCTGTTGAGCGGCGTTACACCGAATAACCCGGCGTTCAACGAAGAGATCTTCGGACCCTAACCGTCGTGGTGCCGTTCGATAGCGATGATGAGGCGATCGCGCTGGCCAACCGCACCGAGTACGGACTGTCGATGGGTGTTGTGACGGCGAACGTCGGACGCGGGTTGCGGATCGCAGAGCGGTTGCGCACGGGGCTTCTGCATATCAACGACCAGACGGTTAGCGACGATGTTGTCAATCCGTTCGGAGGTGTCGGCGCCTCGGGCAATGGCACGAGCATTGGCGGACCGGCAAACTGGGAGGAGTTCACGCAGTGGCAATGGATGACCATCAAGGGTGAAGCGCCGCTCTATTCCTTGTAGTCCATGCAGCATGGAGAGCGCGTTTCCTGCGCGCCTTCAGCGGCCGGAATGATTTGAAAGCAGGCGTCGGCGATATGTTCAGCGAACGCACTGTCCCCGACAGTCCGCCGAGCGCTGCGACACGTACGAACGCCTGCATGCCGATAGTACGATCGAGCATGGCGATCCCACTCTTCCGGCGGCGATTAATTGGACGACATCTCGGCAACGAGACCAAACGACTGGGATCAAGGTTCGGGTGGCCGCGTCACACATCCCATTGCGGTGCGAATGGCGGGTTCACAAACCGCTGATTCTTCGGTAGAGCCGCGATGGCTTTTCTGTCGGCATCATCCAGACGGATGTCAAGCGCATCCAGGTTTGCTCTCTGAGTCTCTCGGCGTTGAGCTTTCGGAATAGCCACCACCCCTGGCTGGTCGAGCAACCATGCAATCGCGACCTGAGCCGCGGTGACACCGTGCTTTTTACCAACGCGCACGAGAACAGGATCGTTAGCCGCACGACCTTGTGCGAGCGGCGCGTATGCAACCAATGGTATGCCTTGGGCGCGCAGGTACGTGAGCATCGCCTCCTGTCCGAGGAACGGGTGGTATTCCACCTGATGACAGGCAATTGGGGCTCCAATGTCCTCCAAGACGACTTTCAGAAGCTGCATATTAAAATTGCATACACCGACGGCCCGCGTGAGTCCTGCTTCGCGCAGTCCCTGAATGGTCTCAAGTACAGCCGGCAAATCCATGCTGCTTGACGGCCAGTGAACCATGTACAGGTCTACGAAATCGAGTCTAAGTTTCTCAAGACTTGTTTCGAGCGATCGCCCGATCGCATCGGGCGCGAGGTGGTCGTGCCACACCTTGGTTGTAACGTGAAGGGCGGAACGCGCTATTCCTGACGCCGCGATAGCCGCGCCCACTGCCTCCTCGTTCTCGTACATTTCTGCGGTATCGATGTGGCGATAGCCGAGCTCCAATGCGCTCTCGACAACAGGTTGACATTCGTTGCCAGCCATGCGGAATGTGCCGAATCCCAGGCGAGGCATCGTAAGACCTTGGGTTTGAACTGTAATCACAACTTTCTCCTTGTTGGGGGCGACGGTTGGCTAAGAAGGATCTTGCTTCGATTGTTCGTCGGACGCGATCGCTACACCTGGTGTAGTAGCCGGTCTGAAGCGTGACGGTTTTTGCTAGTCCAGCCTGAAAGTGGCCGTCCGGGGCGGGCAGGGAGTGCAGATGCTTTCCGGCCGGACGGCGGATGCTTCAGGGATGCGCATACAGTGAACCGAGGCCGGTTACGGCGGTGGAGCGGCCCGATGCGGTGGAGCCGTCCTGGACGCCACCGATACCGCTTTCGACGTTGGCGGCGGTGTTGCGCTGTGCACGGATCCTGGCCTCAGCTGCCTGAATGTCGTTCGGATAGTGGGGATTGTTATTACCCGGGCGGTAGCCGGCCTTTTCGATCTGTACGAGTTCGGCGCGCACCTGGGCACGGGTCAAGGTAGAGGTGGTTTCCTGGGCATGGCTAGCGATCGGAAAGGCGAGGGCAGCTGCGACG
>NZ_JAQGMM010000094.1 GCF_028292365.1 Caballeronia sp. | reverse complement strand
CCACGCTGTTCATTCCCGCCGGTTCGACGCTTGCGCTGGGCGCGATTCGCGGCGCAGGCGCCCGGGCTTACCTGTGCGTGCGCGGCGGCTTCGATGTGGCAATCTATCTCGGTAGCCGCAGCACGTTCACGCTCGGCCAGTTCGGCGGTCACGGCGGCCGTGCGCTTCGCGCAGGCGACGTGCTTCATCTCAATCCCCTGAGCGATGTCAGCGCAGGCGCCGTCCTGCCCCTCGCGCCTCAACTGGCCTCCGTGCGCACACTACGTGTTATCTACGGCCCCCACGGGGCACCTGAGTACTTTAGCCCGCGGTATATCGAGCAGTTCCTCGCAACCGAATGGGAAATCCATTTCAATTCGAGCCGCACCGGCGTGCGCCTGATCGGGCCGAAGCCGGAATGGTCTCGCGAGGACGGTGGCGAAGCCGGGCTGCATCCATCGAATATTCACGACAATCCGTACGCAGTCGGGGCGATCGACTTCACTGGCGACATGCCCGTGATTCTCGGACCGGATGGTCCGAGCCTGGGCGGTTTCGTTTGTCCGGTCACGATCATCGAGGCCGATCTCTGGCAGATCGGGCAACTCAAAGCCGGCGATAAAGTGCGCTTCGTCACGGTGCAGATCGATGCGGCGCGTGAGGCCGCGGCCGCCCGGCTGCATGAACTGGAGACGCTGGAAATCCAGAACGTGCCCGACTACGCTGCGCGCGAACTGGAACCACTCACTTCGCCCATTGTTCTCGACACTGGAACCGACGCCGCGCGGCTGGTCGCAAGGCTTTCCGGCGACACACATTTGCTGCTCGAAATCGGACCGCCCGAACTCGATCTCGTGCTGCGTTTTCGCGGCCATGCGCTGATGCAGTCGCTCGAGGCGCTTGCGTTGCCGGGCGTGATCGACCTGACGCCGGGCATTCGTTCCCTGCAAATTCACTACCAGCCCGAACGCCTGCCGCTCACGCGCTTGATCGCTCAAATCGAGCAAACATGGCAAGAGGTACTACTGCAAAAGGACCTGCGCGCTCCATCGCGGATCGTGCATCTGCCGCTCTCGTGGGACGATCCCGCGTGCCGGCTCGCTATCGATAAATACATGACCACTGTGCGCAAAGACGCACCGTGGTGCCCCAGCAATCTCGAGTTCATCCGTCGAATGAACGACCTTGATTCCATCGATGCGGTGAAGCAGATCGTGTTCGACGCGAGTTATCTGGTCATGGGTCTCGGCGATGTCTACCTGGGTGCGCCGGTCGCCACGCCGCTCGATCCGCGTCATCGGCTGGTGACCACCAAATACAACCCGGCGCGAACCTGGACGGCGGAGAACTCGGTGGGAATCGGCGGAGCGTACCTGTGCGTGTATGGCATGGAAGGGCCCGGCGGTTACCAGTTCGTCGGGCGCACATTGCAGATGTGGAATCGCTATCGCGAGATCAGGGATTTCGCGGGGCGCCCCTACCTGCTGCGTTTCTTCGATCAGATTCGCTTCTACGAAGTCTCCGCCGACGAACTCATGCGCATCCGCGCTGATTTTCCGCTGGGCCGGTACCCGTTGAAGATCGAGGAGACAGAGTTGTCTCTTGCCGACTATCAGGTATTTCTAGCCCGCGAGGCAGATGGCATAGCGCACTTCCGCGAGCGCCAGCAAGCTGCCTTCCAGGCTGAGCGCGAGCGTTGGCGTGAAGCCGGTGCGTCAGAGGAAAGCCTGGAAGCACCGGCACCCGAGAGCACGGAAATTGCGCCGTTGGAAGACGGTCAGGTAGCGGTCGACAGCGAGATCGCCGGCAATCTCTGGCAGGTGCGCGTGACACCCGGCGAGACCGTTTTGGCCGGGGATGTACTGCTTATCATCGAGTCGATGAAAATGGAAATATCGGTATGCGCGCCTTGCGCGGGGACCGTGGGCGAAGTGTATGTGTCCCCGGGCTCACCTGTGCGTGCGGGTCAGCGGGTTGCAATCATTGAACGGTCTTAACCAGTCAGATAAGGAAAAACAATGTCTTCATTCGACCTGCGCATGCCAACGCTGCGCACCGCTTATCGTGCAAATGAAACCACGCCCCGCAAACTGATTGCCGTACTGCTCGCGAAAGCCGCCGCCCTCAATCCCGAGTTTCATTTGTTCATTCATTTACTGACCGAAGCCGAAATCGCGCCTTATCTGGACGAGCTGGAGACGCGGGATATCGACACGCTGCCACTCTATGGCATTCCGTTCGCGATCAAGGACAACATCGACCTGGCCGGCATTCCGACCACCGCCGCCTGCCCCGCATTCGCCTATACCCCCACTGAATCGGCAACGCTGGTTGCGCAATTGATTTCGCTTGGCGCAGTGCCCATCGGCAAGACCAACCTCGATCAGTTCGCCACCGGCCTCAACGGCACGCGCTCGCCCTATGGCAAGTGCCGCAACAGCGCGCATCCGGATTTCCCTGCGGGCGGGTCGAGCGCGGGCTCGTCGCTGGCGGTGGCGTTAGGCGTAGCGAGCTTCGCCCTCGGTACCGATACGGCAGGCTCCGGCCGCGTGCCCGCTGCGCTGAACAATCTCGTCGGCCTGAAGGGAACCAAGGGGCTGCTGTCGACAACGGGTGTCGTGCCAGCTTGCCGGACGCTCGATTGCGTGACCTACCTCACCGCTACCGCGCGAGAAGCCAGTGAACTGCTGGCGCTCACGGCGAGGCCAGATCCGCGCGACGCTTATAGCCGCGTCAACCCGCAGTTCAATGACGCAAGTGCGTT
>NZ_JAQGMM010000083.1 GCF_028292365.1 Caballeronia sp. | reverse complement strand
GGTTGTGCTTCAGCGCCGGCAGTTGGCGCAGCGCACCCGGGTCAACAAGGGGTGCGGCGCAATTTTAAGACGGAAAACGAAACACTTTGCGGATAAATACGGGCTTTTGTCCGGCCGATGCTAGTCGGCTGCTACCCGAATAGCCAGGTCGATCACAACAGTGGCCGAAGTTGTGCACAGAAATTGGGGACGACCCTGTTGACAACCTTCTGACAAACCCCGGAATGCGTTGAACGGAAACGATTTTCAGGCGCCGCTTCAAAGTGCGCCGGGCATGCGGATTCGATCGTTTCAGCCAGAGAAGTTGTGCACACAATCTGTTGAAGGACCTGTGGACAAGCGTGAGGTTATCTTCTTAAGTCATTGATAAATATGCGCGGATTCGAATCGATTCGTTTTGAACCACGCGTTGCGTGTCAGCCCGGCGTGTTGCCGGGCTCGAAACCAACGGGCGAGTTATCCCCAGTAATTGTGGGCAGGCTTGTTGATAAGCCCGGGGCTCAACGCTTAAGTCGCTGATGCAGCACGGTTTAATAGTCGTGACTCAAAGGCGCTTTGCGCGTGCTGACGTTTCAGGGAACACGAAAGGCCGGACGCTTCGCCCGAGCGACAGGAATTGCGCCGGTCCGACGGATCACGTCTCGAATCCGCGCGAGCAGATCGTCGGCTTTGTATCGATCGTCCTGGCTGAGGCGCTCGGCCACGGTCTCGAATGCCTGATCGATGCGCAGCATGATTGCTTCCGCCTCGGCGCGTTTCAGGCCCAGGCGCTCGCCGTACGCAATGAGCTGCCCGGGCACGGGGAACACTTTCGACTTGTTCAGGTTCAGTGCCATCCGGCCGTCAAGCAACGGATAAACGCCTGTGCAGACGACATCGTAGATGGGCGAGAGCCGGCGCGGCCCGGTTGGATCGGTATAGATAATGCCGATGTTCTTCATATGCGCGTCACCATCGCGAAGAAAACACGACAGTGCGACGCGCTCGAACAGACGCAGCGATTGCGCGCGGAAATCGGCGCCGGTGTAGATCTCCACCGCCCGCCCGATCATCTCGTAGCTGCCGCGATATTTGTCGTTGCCGGTCAGCACACTCATGTCTTCGAAGCCGAGCGGCGTGCCGTCCGGCGCACGGTCGAAACGCGCCATGACAAACAGCAGGCCGTCGTTGGAGAGCCAGAAATCCGGTACGTCGAAACCCGCCTCGCGCGCCACCGACATGCACAGGAATTCGTTGCGGGCGATCCCCGCATAGTCGTCGCCCTCAGCCTTCACGATCACCGTGGTCAGCGGCAAGGTCGCGTGTGCGTCGAGTGTAGCGACGCCGGGTGCCGCAACGCGGGCGGGAACCTCGGGAGCGAGAGGCACCACCGCCTTCGGCTGCACACCTGAAATGCCCGAGCCGAGCGCATATTTGCTCACCAGCCGCTCGAACAATTGTCCCGATGGCGATGACAGCAGTTCGTCCAGCCGCTCGCCCTCGCCTTCGGGCACTGTCTGGCCATGCAGCGCGTAGGTGAGCCTGCCAATCTGGTTTCGCCCGGCGAGGAACAGCAGGAACATGTCGCTGGGAGTGCCGAAGCGCGCCAGCCGTTCTTCGATGATGTATCGCAAATAGCCTTCCGGGCGATTCATCGCGAACACGTTCATCAGCGCGCCGCTGCTGTAGCTCTTGCGCCGCACAGGCATGGTCAGCGAGACGGCCGCGTCCGGCTCGACTTCGCCGTAGTTGAAGACAAACGTGCTCTCCTTCGCCAGCAAGCCGGCCATACCCTGCGGCGTGTGGACGTCGAGACGGCGGATTTTGTCGAAGAGCTGTTCCAGGTCGAACGGCGGCGCAGGCCTAAGCGGGGACGGCGTGCTCATTCGTCCTCCCTGAAGAAGAAGTCCAGATCTTCGAAGACCACAGTGTCTTTCGGACGCAGTGTGAAGTCATGGCCGAGCGCGTTGGCGATCCGGCAAAGCTCATGAAGGCCGACGTTTTGTGCGCCTTCCGCATTGGTGATTGTGCGCCGGGCTACGCCCGCACGATCAGCCAACGTCTGCTGACTCATGCGTCGCTCACGCCGAAGCGAGCGGAGTTCCGCTGCCACTCGCTCGAAATTGCTGATGGGGTCTGTGTGTTTGCGCGTCATGATGCGCAATTGTAGACTTTTTTTGTTTTTTGCGCAGCATGATGCGCATTTTTTTCGATTTGATTTCTTTCTGCTGATCGCAATGAAATGCGCATTATTATGCGCATTTATGCCTGTCGATATTAAAAATGCGCGTCAAGACGCGCATTTTTAATATCTGAGTTGACTAACACCGACAATCCACCACACGAAATGGGCAGTCCCCGTCGCCAACTGTCAGCTTCCGCGATAAAGCGCCGCACTGGCCGGCGTCGACACCGCCGGACGGGCCGAGCTTCCGTTTCGGCCCTTCGTCGCCCCATTCGAACTACCGGACGACGATGAAGCCGCAGCCGCGGCCGACCCAGCCGCCGGATTCGCCACCCCCGGCTCCATATATCCAGGTGCACCCTTCGCTTTTTGTTTCTGCCCCGGCGGTGGTGCGGACGGCGCAGTGCGCATATCGGCAAGCATTTGCGTGCATGGCAGCGGTTTGTTGTTACTCGGCGCGATCAACGGGATCAGCGCGGCAAAGGGGTTAAGCAAGCCCAGCCCGACCGCCGCCACGCTGCGGGCCGCCAGTGCACCGGCACTCACGCCCACATGCGGGTCCTTGAACGTCCCCTTCACGTACAGCGGAGAGCGCAGCGAAAATACCCGGAAACCCTTCGTGTGCGGATGAATGTTCAGGTCCATCTCCTCGGTCTTCAGATTGACGGTTCCGTCCATGTTGATCACGGCGTCGTCGGTATCGAGGGCAAACACGCGCGATTCCAGTACGCCATTGGTCGCGACAAAATCTGCCGCCGCGCAGTTGATCTTCACATCGTGCTTGCCGAACAGCTTTTCATAGACCGCGTTCGCCACGTTCAGCCCTGCCGCTTCCATGTACAGCCGGCTGACCGTGCCGTCGGTGATCAGTGTCTTGACCTCGCCGTTCATGGTTCCAGCAAGTGCGGCCGGCGAATTGCCCGTCGCCGATAACGCCGCGTCCCCGTTCACTTCACCCAGCGCCGATTGCATCGTCTTGACGGTCGGCAGCAACTGCTTGAGCTTCAGATGCCGCGCCGAGGTCGAGAAACGGCCCTGGAGCGGCTCCTTGCTGCCATCGAGGTGAATGTTGGACGACAACGTCCCGCCCGCCACGCCGAACGACAGCGGTTCGAACGACAGCACGCCGTCCGTCATCAGCACGTGCGTATAGAGGTTGGTGATCGGCAGCGCCGGGTCCTTGATGATCTTGCGGCCGGTAAACTTCACGTCGGCATCAATCGCCTTCCATCGATCCGTCTTGAACTCCTCGGCCGGCAACGCCTTCGACGACGGCTGCTTCTCCGAGTCGCCACGCTTGGCTTTGCTCGCGTTCGAATCGGCGCCGATGATCGGTGCGAGATCTGCGAACTGGAGCAAGTTCGATACGAGCTCGCCCGAGAGCAAGGGCCGCGGCTTGCGTCCTACGAACGTCAGCGAGCCGTTCAGGTCGCTGCCGCCCACGCGTCCGGTGAAGTTCTCGTACCTGAAGACATTGCCGTCAGCCTTGAACTGGCCGACGAGCCGTCCTTCCGTTGCATACGGCGGCGTCGCCGGCAGCGTCACGCCGACGATCGGATACAAATGCTCGAGGCTCACGCCCTGCAGCCAAAGTCGCAAGTCGAGCGCGGCGAGATGGGCCGGGTCTGTCACGGTCCCGACAAAAGCAATATGCGTGTCGCCGATACGAACATCGGCCTGCACGGGGAACGGGCGCATGGCGTCCTGCAAGGCGAGCACGCCGCCGACCTTGCCGTCGCCGGACACCGCCACGCTGTTGTATTTACCCTTTACCGACCAGCCGATGCCATAAGGCGGCACGGGCGGCTTCGGCCCTTCCTTCGTGGTAATGCTGGTGTTCGCCGAGACGCTTGCGGGGTTCGGTGCGCTCGCATTTTCAGCGGCTGCGGCCGACGCCGCGGAGGCAGCCGCTGCCTCCGATGCCGCCGCTTTATCGACTTGCTGGTTCAGCTTGGTCGCGCCGCTCTTGCCGACCATCTGGGCCGACGATTTCTGCGATGCCGCCTCCTGCTGCTTCATGACATCGCCGATGGGAATCATCTGGCCAAGCGTATTCACGACCACTTGCATGTCCGCTTTCGTGATTTCATCGGCATACGCAATGGTGCCCTTGTTTAGCGCGATGTCACGCAGTTGAAGGTTCCAGGTCGACGGTTCGGTCGATTGCTTGAACTTCAGCGTCCAGTTATTGCGGTTGTCTTTCAGGCGTTCCAGATCGACTGAGGGATTCACCAGGTTGATCGATGGAATTACGATGTTATGCGCGAGCAGCGGCAGGATCTCGACCTGGAAATCGATCTCGTCCAGGGTCGCGAAGAACTTTTGTTTGGTCCAGTCGGGATTCGCAATCGTGATTTTTTCCGCCGAGAAACGCGGCCATGGAACCCAGCGGCGCCAGCCGGTTTCACCGGGCGGCCGTTGCCAGCCGACCTTCAGGTCCCCCGTAATCTGGAACTGCCGGCCGATGGCCTGCGAGACTTTATCGTCGACCCAGGGGCGGGCCCGGTTCCAGTCGAAGGTCAAGAAAACGATTACTAGCACAGCGATCAGGATGATCAGAATGCCAATGATCCAGGCGACTGTTTTTCCGATTTTCCGGCCAAGCGCCATAGCGGCTCCCTCTATTTTTCTTGAAAGACCGGGCAGCACGTCCCGTGCCCGGCGATGATATCGACTAGCTCCGCCTTGCCGCGAGGATCTGCGTCCCTTCATGCTCAACGCGTGAATGGCCGTATCAGGACTCACGTGCAACGCACCCAGGGTCGCGCAAGCAGCGTTGATTTATGATTGCGCTCCGAGACCATTCCCCGAGCCTGTCTTCGCCATGTCCACGCCAGCCGACACGCCCCTGATTCGCGCAACAGCGCTCACCCGCCGCGATCCCATACGCGACCTGGTCTTGCTGCATCCCACCACGTTCACTTTGTCCGGCGGCCAGCGCGCGGTTATCACAGGCCCGTCGGGCTCAGGCAAGAGCGTGTTCCTGCGTGCGCTTGCGCTGCTCGATCGTGCCGATGACGGCGTGATCCAGTGGCGTGACAAGACCATCACGCGCGCGCGTATTCCCGCGTACAGGCGGCGAATTGCTTATATCGCGCAACGCCCAGCCATGCTCGATGGCAGCGTGGAAGACAACCTGCGTTATCCGTTTTCGCTGAAGGTGTATCGGGACGTGCGCTTCGATCGTGATCGGGTCGTCAACCTGGCCCGTCGGGCAGGCCGCGAAGCCGATTTCCTCGATAAACGCGCGAGTGAGCTATCGGGCGGCGAAGCGCAAGTTGCCGCGTTGATACGCGTGTTGCAAGTGGACCCCGACGTGCTGCTCCTCGATGAACCGACGGCATCGCTCGATCCCGCTTCCGCGCTGGAAATAGAAGCGCTCGTCGGCGCCTGGTTCGACGAGCACCCGGGCGAACGCGCCAGCATCTGGGTGTCGCACGACCCGGCGCAGGCACAACGCGTCGGCGAACGCCAGCTCGTGATGACCGCGGGGACATTGTCATGAGCGGCTATCAGAACCTGAGCCTGCTCGATATCGGGATCGCGGCGGCGCTGATTTTGATCAACGGGTTGTTGTCGGTTGCGCTGAAGCTCGACCTGGAGCGCAAGCTGATGTGGGCGGCGGTGCGCACGGTCGTGCAACTGCTCGCCATTGGTTACGTGCTCGGTTGGGTCTTCCAGTTTTCGCGCTGGTACGTCGTCTTGCCGCTCATGGCCCTGATGACGCTGATAGCGGGTCTATCGGCATCGAATCGCGGAAGGCGCACGTACGTCGGGCAGCGGGTGGATAGCGTTGTGTCGATCTGGGTGAGCTCGTGGCTGGTGGCCGCGGTGGGATTGTTCGTCGTGATCCGGATTCATCCGTGGTACGAGCCGCAATACGCCATACCGATCCTCGGCATGATCCTAGGCAACACGTTGACGGGGGTGTCGCTCGGCATCGAGCGGATGACAGAGGAACTGACGGCGGGACGAGGCACGGTGGAAATGTCGCTCGCGCTCGGTGCGACGCGATGGGAAGCAGCCCAAGGGCCCGCGCGCCAGGCCGTGCGGGCGGGCATGATCCCGACGTTGAACCAGATGACCGTAGTGGGACTCGTCAGCCTGCCGGGCATGATGACGGGCCAGGTGCTGGCGGGCCAGTCGCCGCTGCAGGCGGTCCGCTATCAGATCGTCATCATGTTTTTTATCGCGGCCTCATCGGCTCTCGGAACGGTGGGCGCAGTGTTGCTGACCTACAGGCGGCTGTTCTCGCCGGAACACCGGTTCATGGCGTCGAAGCTCGTGGAGAGGGAAAAACCGAAGCGCGGATAAAAGACGCGGACAGAGCGATGTCCCGTGCAAGCCCATGCACTACGCGCCGCCCGGCCGTCGTGCCAAAGCGTGAATCAGCGACTCTAGCCGGGCGAAGTCGACCGGCTTGGTCAGGTGATCCATAAACCCGGCATCGCGGCATCGACGGATATCTTCGTCCATGCCGTAACCCGTAATGGCAACCGACGGTTTGCCGGGTTGCAAGTCAGTCCACGCGCGGGCGACCTCGAGCCCGCTGCCATCGGGCAGGCCGATATCGCTGACCAGCAGATCGAACGTTTCACCCCGCGCCAAAGCCAGCGCTTCCGCGACCGTGGTGGCAACGCCGACCTGATGCCCGAGCAACTCCAGCACCTGCGCCATGGCGGACGATGTGTATTCGTTGTCCTCGACGAGCAGCACCTTCAGCGACCGCACGATCTCATCGGGGTCCTGCGTCGCGCGCGGCGACGTTTCATCTTCCGTCCCCGCCTTCACGAGCGGCAGCGTCAGCGTGAACCGTGCTCCCTTGTCGCGCCCATCGCTCTGAGCCGTCAGCGTTCCGCCATGCTTCAACGCAAGCGTACTGGCGATAGCCAGGCCAAGCCCCAACCCGCCGAACGCGCGTGTGATGGAATCATCGGCTTGTTCGAAGGCTGAAAAGATCCGCGGCAACGCTTCGGCGCTAATCCCGATGCCGCTGTCGGTGACTGAAATCGCGACGGTCGAGCTATCCGGATTCCACATCCGCACCGCAATACGCCCGCCCGCCGGCGTGAACTTCACCGCGTTTTTCATCAGGTTCCACACGATCTGCTGCAAGCGCGCGGCATCGCCGAAAACCAGCGTGGAGGTCGCGCCCAAGGTTGTTTCCAGCGTCAGGCCCTTGCCGCGCAAATCGGACTCCGACATATCGAGCGCACTCGACATCAGCGTCTCCAGCACCACATTCGCAAAGTTCAGCGAAAGCTTGCCGCGCGCGATGCTGGTCAGGTCGAGCAGATCGTCGATCAGGCGCGCCTCCAGCTCCACATTGCGCCGGATCAGTTCGAGCGTCGCCTGGGCGTCAGCGGGCAGCGCGTGGCGTATCTCCAGCAAACGCACGGCCGCAACAATCGGCGTCAGCGGTGTACGCAATTCATGCGACAGCACCGCCAGGAAATGATCCTTCGCCCGATTCGCGGTCTCGGCCTGTTCCTTGGCCACCCGCAAAGCATCGGCGGCCATGTGCTCTTCGGTGACGTCGCGGATGATCTTCGAGTAGCCGATCAGGTCGCCGTTATCGGCACGAATCGCTGTCGTCACGCCCGATGCGAAAAACGAGCGCCCGTCTCGGCGCCAGAGCCAGCGGTCGTCGCTCGCACTGCCATCGGCTTGCGCCGTCTCCAGCTCCTGCGCAAACACATGGGTGTCGCGATCTTCCTGACCATAGAACACTTCGGCCGACCGGCCGACCACATCCTGTGCCGCGAACCCGAGAATTCGCTCCGACGCCGCGTTCCAGGTCCGGATCCGGCCTTCCTGGTCGAGTGTGATGACGGCGTAATCCTTCAGTGCATCCACCAGCAAGCGGAAGTGCGTTTCCGTCTCCCGCAGCGCGCGTTCAACCGCAATCCGCTGCTGGCGCTCAGTGCTTTCCGTCAAGGCGCGCCGCACGACGGCAGGCAACCGTTGCAGGCGCTGCTTCAGGACATAGTCGGTGGCGCCGCGTTTGAGCATGTCGACGGCATGCTCCTCGCCGAGCACGCCGGAAACGAAGATGAACGGCGTATGCGGCACGCGCTCGCGGGCGATCGCCAACGCTTCGACGCCGGAGAACACCGGCATCACGAAGTCCGCGAGGATCACATCGAAGTCGGACGCCTCGAGCGCCGCGATGAAACCCTGTTCCGTATAGACGATTTGCACGTCGACCTTATAGTCGGCGCGTTCCAACTGCGTCAGGGTCAGTTCCGCGTCGAGCGCGTTGTCTTCTACGAGAAGCAGATGCAAAGGCTGCATGGTCAGGGCACTCAGGCGAGCCGGCACACGCGATACTGCCGGGCAGGTCGCATCGGGCAAAACAACGAAAGGACCAGCGGGACCAAGCGGCTACGCCGGGCGCCGTGCAGGAGGAAGACGCCAGTGTGCACCAGATTCATTCCGGCGCGAACTGACGGCGAAGGCGCGTCGACCCGGGCGGCGGCTCGTTGAGCACGGCCCAGAACACGCCGAGATCGGCTATTGCCTGCACAAACTCATTGAACTCGACCGGTTTCACCACATAAGCATTCGCGCCGAGCGCGTAGCTGCGCACGAGATCGGGCTCCTCACGCGACGACGTCAGCATGACCACCGGAATCGCCTTCAGCGCCTCCGTGGAACGGATGGTTTCCAGCACTTCCAGACCGTCTATTTTCGGCAGCTTCAAGTCGAGCAGGATGACTGCGGGATTGCCTGGATTGCGGTCGCTCCATTCGCCTTCGCAACGCAGGTAATCGATTGCTTCCTGGCCGTCGCGCGCCACGATCACTTCGTTGGCAAGCTGGCTTTTGCCGAGCGCCACGAGGGTCAGTTCGAGATCGCTGGGATTGTCTTCGACAAGCAAAATGGGTTTCAGCATGGTCCGGTATGACGGGTTGAAATAAACGGTGGTGAGATCATTCACTCGGCGACCAGTTCAGTGAAACGCTGCGTCATCGGTCAAGCATGGCACGCTCAGCTCCGCGGTGACGGCAGCGCCGGCTTACGCAGCTTGCCGGCGCCGGTTTCGGTGGGTTCGGCCCTGAATACCTTAGGCAGTGAAAAGTGGAACGCGGCGCCCTCGCCTTCGCGGCCTTCGGCCCAGGTCCTGCCGTCGTGCCGCTCTATGATCCGGCGCACGTTCGCCAGGCCGATGCCGGTGCCGTCGAACTCTTCCGCGCGATGCAGCCGCTGAAACACGCCGAACAGCTTGTTCACGTACTTCATGTTGAACCCGACACCATTGTCCCGCACGCTGACAATGTATTCATCGGCTGTCGAATTCACCAACAACTCAATTTTCGCCGATTCTCGTGTACGCGTATATTTCACCGCGTTCGAGAACAGATTACGCAACGCGATCTGCAGGAACGCCGGGTCACCAGTCACTGTAGGCAGATCCGGGACAATCCACTCCACCTTTCGGTTCGCTGTCTCGGCGGCAAATTCTTGCGCGACCGATCTCACCAACTGATTCAGATCGACGCTCACCGGGCGCAGCGCGGCACGGCCCATTTGTGAAAACGTGAGCAAGTCGTCGACAAGCACGCCAGCGAAACGCGCCGACTCAAGCATGTTGTTCAGGAAGCGCTTGCTGCGCTCGGACAGCGTCTCGCCCTCGCTTTCCCGCAGCAAGTCCCCATACCCGGCAATATGGCGCAGCGGCGCGCGCAGGTCGTGCGAAACAGAATACGAAAACGCCTCGAGTTCCTTGTTTGCACGACGCAATTCATTCGCGAGCTCGGCCAGTTCTTCAGCGCGGCGCAACACGATATTGAGCATGCCCAAGCGGAATTCGCCCGCAATTTCGAGCTCCACCGGATGCCAGCGCAGCGACCGGTTGCGCACGGTTTCGAGCCAGGGCGCAAAGTCTTTTCGCGGCGCCACGCTGCCGTTCTGACTCGACACGCCTTTGACCGGTTCGCCCGCCCACGTGATCGTGCGCGTTGTTTCAGGACGGAACCAGATGACGTAGTTGCGAAATATCTGTGAGATAGGTACGGCCAGGATGCCGCTCGCGTTGTCCGTGTGTTGAGACGCCCGCGGCCACTCTTGCGACAAAAAATCGGTTGCGTAGACGCCCGACGTGCTTGACGCGAGCCACTGCGCCAGCGCGAGCACGGTCTGCGGGTCCGGAGTGGAACCCATCAGCGTGGCCTTACCGTCCACCACGATTGCGGCACCGGTCGATCCGGCAAAACACAGCAATTCGCCAGGCGCCGATTTAAGAACCGATAAATAGTCGTCTTGCTCCGCCAAGGCGGCCATGAGCTGCGACATCGTGCGTCGAAGGCCCAGCAGATACGCCGTCTCCGCGCGCTCCTCCTTCGCCTCGATCTGCAGCGACAGGAGCTGCCCCAGATGCTCGATCGCGACTCGCACTTCGAACGGCACGAGACGCGCGTCGTGGTCATGGCAGGAAATCAGACCCCAGAGCTTGCCGCGCACGACCAGCGACACCGACATTGATGCGTGCGTACCCATGTTGCGCATGTACTCGAGATGGATCGGCGAGAAACTGCGCAGCGCGGCATAAGTGAGGTCGGTCGGGCGGCCAGTCGCAGGGTTCACGGGCGGAACGAGTCGCGCGGCTTTTGCGTCCACGTTCGCGACGAGCCGCACGCGCTGTTTCACATATAACGCGCGAGCCTGACGCGGGATATCGGAAGCGGGGAACAACTGATCCAGGAACGACGTGTATCCGTCCTCGATATGCTCCGCCAGCACGTGGCTGCGGCCCTCGTCGTCGAATTTGTAGATCAGCACACGGCCAAAACCTGTCATCGCGCGCACTTCGCGCACGGCCAGGTTCACGAGTTCGGTCAGGGTCACCACGTCCTGCAGGCTGCGTGTGAAGGTGCGCACTAACGGATACATCGATGCAAACACGTCTGCAGTCGGATGCCGTGCCACTTCGAGTTCGACGATCAGGTTGCCGTCGTGCCGATGCATGGTGATGTCGAGTTCGGGACCGTCCGTTGCCGTGGACAGGTGCTTCCGTGCGGCATCACGCGGGATGAAGAGCGGGTTGTCGATCACGCCGAGATAGAGCGGCGCCTCGTCGAGCATCGCCGTGGCAGCAGCATGGGAGACCCGCGCCGCAGCAGCCGCGCCAATGACCACATCCACGGGTTCGCCCAGCAATCGCTCCACTGGACTGCCCACGAGCGTGGCGACATTCTCGCTAGCCTGGACGATCGTAAGCGCGCTGGAAAGGCAGAGCAGATAACCATGCGGCTGGATCCCGCCGGGAATGTGGATGGGTTCGGCGTCGCACTGCGCATTCGTCGCGCCCGCACCGTCTGCCGTGAGTGCCGTAGATGCCGTGAGGGTCCCGTGGGCGGGCTCTGCGCCGGTTAGCGCTTCCCGATCCGCAGTTGTGCTTGCGTTCACACCCGGACTTGAACCGTTGCGATTATCCAGCCCACGCATGGCCGCCGTATGCTGCGACACTGGCTCTGGCCCACTGCTCATGCCGTTGCTCCCCATCCTGTGCGAACCGGGTCAAGCCAGCCGTGCAACCCGTCGAACGTGGCGATCGCAGCATGCACCGCTTCGTCGTACTGCTCAGACGGCACGTTCGCGCTCGCGGTCTCGCGAAACGCGTTCCACATACTGCCCGTACGTAATCCATAACCTTCGAAATAAGCGTTACCGGAGCCGCTTTGGAGACCGAGCACTGTCGCGACGTGCGGCGCGATGAAACGTCCTCCGAGCGTGGAGCCTTCCATCACGTACATGGAGCCGAAGACGCGGCCGATGCTGTCCATCGCAGGCAGCTGTTCAATTTTAGTCACCCCGTTCGCGCGGTTGTTATCGCCGGTCAGGTGCGCCAGGTCCGAAGCGAGCAGCGACGCCTTGCGACGCCCGTCGAAAAAGTCGCGCAGATGCGCGGGCATGGAGGCCGCCGCCGCATCCTCCCACGGTGCGACGTATCCGCAAAAGCCTTCGAGCAAGGCCACATAGTCCTCTCGCAGCCACTCAAAGCGCATCAGGTCCAGTGCGTTTTCCAGCCGCTCATGACACGCGGTAGTTTCGTTTTTCAGACGGGACAGGAGATCGTATTGCATGATCCATTTAATAGGTTTGCCGCTGGTTTGCCGATGGATTGCCGCGCGAATCCCGCGATGTTGTCCCGACCGCCAGATACCGGGTGCCGGGTGGCCATGCCGGACCCCGGCGCGTGGTGTTACGGCAATTCAGGTGACTGCGGCGTGGGCCGCCATGTGACTGCGGCCGGCGGGGCATCGAACGCTCCTGGCTCGCCGCCTCGAACTCCGCGCCGGATCGGCATCGATTACCGATGCACAAGGTCGGCGCGCACGCAAAATGGTAGAAACAACTGCAGCGGGTGGGATGAACGCCTTTCTCAGCTTGGCTCGCACGCGGCCGTGCGAGTTCTCCAATACCGCGCGCCCATTCTACGCAAGAGGCGCTTTGTTGACCACGGGCAGCAAACCGGCGGCGCCGCATCACTGCTTGCGCTTGCTGCCCTGATCCGTGCGTGAACCCGTTTGTGTGCGCTCCTGCGTCCGCTCCTGGGTTCGTTCCTGATACTCCGCGCCGCCGCGGCGATCCGTGTCCTGCAAGCCACGCTCCAGGTCTTCGTGAGCTTGCTCTCCGACCTCACGCGGTTCATCTTCCTGCTGCGACGCAGGACTCTGATCGGTCTCATGTGGCAATGGCACGTCCGCACCGTCATCGCGTTTTTGCTGCGCGGGATGTTTGCTTTCCAGCTCACGTCCGTCTTGCGCCGGACCTTGACGCGTGGTGTTGGCGGCGTCGTGTGATGTCTTGCCTTGCTTCGTCATTGCAACCTCGCTGTCGGGATTGTGATGCGGTGATCGTTGTGCGGTTATCGTTCCCCCTTGTTCACTCAATATCGAGCCGCTTTTTCATGGAAGCGGTGATGCGTTGCCGTGTTTTCGCGTATTGGCTCCATGGATCGGTTTTGAGTGCGTCCAGGCGCTCATGCAGGTTGCCGATATTCCATTGATCGCCGCTGGTGGTGGCGTCAAGTTCATCCCAGCCGATAGGAACCGACGCCCCCATGCCCGGCCGCGCGCGAAGCGAGAACGCGGCGACCGTGCTCGAGCCCCGGTTGTTGCGCAAGTAGTCGACGAAGATCTTGTCCCGGCGATTCTGCTTGCCCATTTTCGCGGAGAAATACTTGGGCAGCGTGCTGGCCATGTGCTGCGCGACCGCCTGCGAGAATCCCTTCACTTCGTCCCAGCCGGCTTGCGGTGTAAGCGGCACGACCACATGCAGGCCCTTGCCGCCGCTCGTCTTGCAGAACGATTCAAGGCCGAGTTCCATCAGCAATTCATGCGTCAGGCGCGCGGCCTCCTGCATCCGGTCCCAGCCGAGTCCTTCGCCTGGATCAAGATCGAAGACCATGCGGTCGGGCTTCTCGAGTTTGGCAGCGAGCGCATTCCAGGTGTGCATCTCGATCGTGCCCATTTGCGCCGCACCCACCAGTGCGCCGACGTTTTCTATAGTAATGAGCGCGGGATGACCAGGATCGATGCCCGGATGCTGCTTGACGTTCGGAATGGTCAGCTTTTCGCTGTGCTTCTGAAAGAACAACTCGCCGCCGATATCCTCCGGCGCACGCACCAGTGACACCGGCCGGTCTTTGAGATGCGACAACATCCATGGCGCGACAGCCTCGTAGTAAAGCGCGAGATCGAGCTTGCGCGTACCTGCCGAGGGATCGATCACACGATCGGGATGACTGATCTTTACGCCCGCTACAAGCTCGGTACCAGCGGAACTGCGCGTGGATTTTTTAGCGGCGGATTTCGTTGCGGCCGTCGTGGATTTACTGGCTGGTTTTGACGAATCAGTGGTCTTCGACGAAGTTTTTTTCGTCGCCGCTTTCACCGCGCGAGTCGCTTTCGCCGTGCTCTTGGCCGCTGTCTTCTTCGTGGGCTTGTTGTCTCTTTCGTCCTCGTCGTTCAACCCAACCTCCTTCGTCGTTTTCGGCACTTCCTTGACGATCTCCCGCGCCGGCTTGTCGTCCCTCAGGCTCACGAACGATGCTTGCCGGACGATCCGCTCCGACGTCCATTCGGCGAAATTGCATTCGGCGACAAGTTCCGGTCTGACCCAATGCACCGGCGTACGGCTACGCTCTTTCGGCGCGCTGGCGAACGGCATTGTCTTGGCCTCGCGTGCATCGAGTTGCTTTTTGACAGCGCGCAGAGTCGATGCATCGAAGCCGCTGCCCACGCGCCCGGCGTATTGCAGCTTGCCGTTCGCGTCATAAACGCCAAGCAATAACGCGCCAAACTGCCCCCGGCTGCCCGTCGGCTCCGAATAGCCGCCGATCACAAACTCCTGCCGGCGCCGGCATTTAAGCTTGATCCATGCGTTGCTTCGCCCCGGTGTATACGTGCTGTCGTGCCGCTTGCCGATAATCCCCTCCAGCGCCATGTCGCAAGCGCTTTTCAACAGATCATCGACGCTGAATTCGAAGTCGGCGGAGAAGCGCAGCGCGTCGTCATCGACCGGTTCCAGCAGCGCCTTCAAGATCGCTCGCCGCTGCACCAGCGGCACGCCACGCAGGTCGTAACCGTTCAGGTAGGGGATATCGAAGAAATAGACAGCGATATCTTGAGGACGATTGGCGTCGAAGGCGTTCTGCAGTTTCTGGAAACTGGGCAGGTCGTTGTCGTCGAGCACGACCGCTTCGCCGTCGAGCCACGCGCTATCCACATCGAGTTGACTCAGCGCCTTGACCTGGCGGCTGAACTTGTCGGTCCAGTCGTGACCGTTGCGCGTGAAGACCTGCGTGGATTTCGCCTTTGATGCAGCCTGCCGGTCAATGCGCACAAGAATCCGATAACCATCGAACTTGATTTCGTACGACCAGTCGTCGCTCGATGGTGCGGTGTCCACGAGTGTCGCCAATTGGGGCTTCATGGTTGCAGGAAGCTTCGCGCGTACTGCGTCCTGGATCGCGGGGTTATCGGCGAGCGTGCGCAGCGATTCCCCGCTCCGGTTCGCCACGATATCCGGCCGCGGCCGCTCAGGGCCCTTGCCTTGATCCTTCACGGCAGGACGCTTCGGCGGTGGTGCGGCCTTCGTCGTTTTGCTCGCCTTAGCCGCGGTCTTTCGCTCGGTCCTTTCGCGTACTTCACCGTTCTTCGTGCGCGCGCCGAGCGAGTCGCTCATCACACTGCCCGGTTGCTTGAGCAGCACGTCGTAGTCGGCCTCGTTGCGCGCTTCGTCGTCACGCTCCTTGATCAACAGCCATTGCTCTTTGTCGCTGTTGCCACGCATGTTGCTGCGTACGAGCGTCCAGCCGCCGTGCAGCTTTTCACCGTGCAGGACAAACTTGAGCTTGCCCTTCGCGTACGTTTCACGGGCTTCGTCGATGCTGCCAGTCTGCGGCTCCCACGTCCCGCGATCCCACACGATCACGCTGCCCGCGCCGTAATTTCCCTCTGGGATACTGCCTTCGAACGAGCCGTAGTCGATCGGATGATCTTCCACATGCACAGCCAGCCGTTTGACTGACGGATCGAGACTCGGCCCCTTCGGTACGGCCCAGGATTTCAGCGTGCCATCCAGTTCGAGACGAAAATCGTAATGAAGACGCCGGGCATCGTGTTCCTGGATAACGAACGAAAGCGCGCTCGCCTGAGCCTTTTTCGACGCACGCCGGGCTCGGGCCTTGTCAGCCGCCTGACCGGATGGCTCGGGCGTCTGGTTGAAGCGCCTCATACGCTGATAGGTGTCGAGTTTATCGGCCATTAGCGGATCGTTTTTTGTAGTGCGTTTAGACGTGTAACTCAGCGCATTGAGTCAGCACATTGACTCAACCCGCGACGACGGGCTTAAGCGCGTTTGCGGCGCGTCGTTGTCTTGCGTGCCGGTTTGGCCGCCGGTTCCGCGGCTTCGGCATCGGCCGTGTCATCCTCGCCGCTGCCGGTGCTTTTAGCGCCGCGTCTC
>NZ_JAQGMM010000082.1 GCF_028292365.1 Caballeronia sp. | reverse complement strand
GTTCAAGACACGGATAAATGGATCAATTCGCCAAAGAGACCCTGCCAATCTCCCTCGAGGAGGAAATGCGCCGCTCATATCTCGATTACGCGATGAGCGTGATCGTGGGGCGAGCGCTCCCCGATGTCCGCGACGGCCTCAAGCCAGTCCACCGTCGCGCACTGTATTCCATGCACGAACTGAACAACGACTGGAATCGCGCCTATAAGAAGTCCGCGCGTATTGTGGGCGACGTCATCGGTAAATATCACCCGCACGGTGACCAGTCGGTCTACGACACCATCGTGCGGATGGCGCAACCGTTCTCGCTGCGCTACATGCTGGTCGACGGACAAGGCAATTTCGGTTCGGTCGATGGCGACAACGCCGCCGCCATGCGATACACCGAAATCCGCATGGCGAAGATCGGGCATGAGCTGCTTGCGGATATCGACAAGGAAACGGTCGATTTCGGCCCGAACTATGACGGCAGCGAAAGCGAACCGCTGGTTCTGCCGGCGCGTATCCCCAATCTGCTGATCAACGGCTCGGCCGGTATTGCCGTGGGGATGGCGACGAACATTCCGCCGCACAACCTGCGCGAAATCGTCGACGCCTGCATGCATCTGCTGAACAACCCCGACAGCACGATCGACGAGCTGATGGAAATCGTTCCGGGGCCGGACTTTCCGACGTACGGCGTGATTTATGGCGTCTCGGGCGTAAAGGACGGCTACCGAACGGGTCGCGGACGCGTGGTGATGCGCGCAACCACGCACTTCGAAGAAATCGATCGCGGCCAGCGGATGGCGATTATCGTCGACGAAATCCCGTATCAGGTGAACAAGCGCACGCTGCTTGAGCGCATTGCCGAGTTGGTGAACGAGAAGAAGATCGAAGGCATCTCGGACATTCGCGACGAATCCGACAAGAGCGGCATGCGCGTGGTGGTCGAGTTGAAGCGCGGCGAAGTGCCCGAAGTGGTGCTGAACAATCTGTACAAGATGACGCAGCTTCAGGACACGTTCGGCATCAACATGGTCGCGCTGGTCGACGGCCAGCCGCGTTTGTTGAACCTGAAGCAGATGCTGGAGTGTTTCCTGTCGCATCGGCGGGAAGTGCTGACGCGGCGCACTGTATACGAACTGCGTAAAGCGCGGGATCGTGGCCACGTGCTGGAAGGGCTGGCGGTGGCGCTGGCGAATATCGACGAATTCATCCGCATCATCAAGGCCGCGCCGACTCCGCCGATCGCGAAGCAGGACTTGATGAACAACGCCTGGGACTCGGAAATCGTGCGCGAAATGCTGTCGCGCGCTGAAACCGAGGAATCGGGCGGGCGTCAGGCGTACCGGCCGGAAGGACTGAATCCGGCGTACGGCATGCAGGCCGACGGGCTGTACAAGCTGTCCGACGTCCAGGCGCAGGAAATTCTGCAAATGCGCCTGCAACGCCTGACCGGGCTCGAGCAGGACAAGATTGTTGGCGAGTACAAGGAAGTCATGGCGCAAATCGCCGACTTGCTCGACATCCTGGCGCGGCCGGAGCGGATTCGCGCGATCATCGTCGAAGAACTGGCGTCCATTCGCGCTGAATTCGGTGATGACCGCCGTTCGCGTATCGAACTGAATGCGACCGAGCTGAACACCGAAGACTTGATCACGCCGCAGGAAATGGTCGTGACCATGTCGCACACGGGTTATGTGAAGTCGCAGCCGCTGTCCGAGTATCGCGCGCAAAAGCGTGGCGGCCGCGGTAAGCAGGCCACGCAGATGAAGGAAGACGACTGGATCGACACGCTCTTCATCGCGAACACGCACGATCACATGCTGTGCTTCTCGAACCGTGGCCGCGTGTACTGGATCAAGGTCTACGAAGTGCCTCAGGGTTCGCGGAACTCGCGTGGCCGTCCGATCGTCAACATGTTCCCGCTGCAGGACGGCGAGAAGATCAACGTCGTGCTGCCGATCAAGGAATTTTCCGCTGACAAATACGTCTTCATGGCCACGTCGCTTGGCACGGTCAAGAAGACGCCGCTGGAAGCCTTCAGCCGGCCGCTGCGCAAGGGCATCATTGCGGTTGGCCTGGATGACGGCGATTTCCTGATCGGTGCGGCGATTACCGACGGCCAGCATGACGTAATGTTGTTCTCGGATTCGGGCAAGGCGGTGCGTTTCGACGAAAACGACGTGCGTGCAATGGGCCGCGAAGCTCGTGGCGTGCGCGGCATGCAACTCGAAGAAGGGCAGCAAGTCATCGCGTTGCTCGTCGCCGGCGGTGAAAACCAGTCGGTGCTGACCGCTACCGAGAACGGTTTCGGCAAGCGTACGCCAATCGACGAATACACCCGTCACGGCCGCGGCACGAAGGGAATGATCGCGATCCAGACGTCGGAACGTAATGGCAAGGTGGTCGCCGCGACGCTCGTCGAGCCGGAAAGCGAGATCATGCTGATCACCAATACCGGCGTGCTGATCCGGACGCGGGTGTCGGAGATCCGTGAAATGGGCCGTGCAACCCAAGGTGTTACACTCATCAGTCTTGACGACGGCACCAAGCTGTCCGGCTTGCAGCATATCGCCGAGGCGGAAGTGGCGGTCGAACTCGACGCCGATCTGGAAGGTGAAGCGGGCGACGCTGGCGAAACATCGGCCAGCGCCGCTGCTGATGATCCGGCTGATGCTGGCGACGCATCGGGCGACACGCCGGACGACACGTCGGAAGGTGATGAGGACAGCACGTCCTGACCGAGTGTTCGCACCGAGCGCCTGTTCTGTTTCTGAAAGCTTGAATGGTTAAGCTGCGCGACTTGAGCAAGTGCCGAGTCGCGTCGCGATGGAAGCAAAAATTTTTTAAGGGAGTAATGATGCAAAAACAGTTTAAACAATGGATGTTGCTGGCTGCTTTGGTACCGGCTTTCGCATCGGCTCAATCGCTCCAGAGCCAAGCGACGACGCCGGCTGCAGACGCAGCCACAGCGGCACCGGATCCGGCGAAGCAAGCTGCGATCAAGGACCTGCTGGACGCAATCGACGCGCAAAAGCTCGTCGGCGCCATTGGTAACAGCGCACAAATGCAGTCGAAGCAACTGGTTCCGGCCATCTTGTCTGACGCTTTGAGCGAAAACAAGACGATGAACGACAAGCAGAAGCAGGCTGCCGTTCCTCAGCTTCAGAAGGACACAGTACCGAAGCTGGTTGATTCGGCAGGTCAGGTCTTCGCGACCGACTCGTTCCGTCAGGACGCCATGCAGGCTCAGTACGACGCGTACGCGAAGTACTACACGACGGCTGAAATCAAAGACCTGACGACGTTCTACAAGAGCCCGACGGGTCGCAAGTTCATCCAGGTTCAGGACCAGGTCGGTCGTGACGTGGTGAACGGTCTGATGCAGAAGTACATGCCGCAATCGATCAAGGCCACCCGCGCGCAAGCGGACAAGGAAGTGGCTGCTGTCAAGCCGAAGTAAGTCAGGCTGCCAAAGCCCGCTGCCGCTCGCGCGGCTGTAGTTTGGCGGGTTTTCGGGACGGTGCGATAATGGCTGTTTGCGTTCAGACGCAAACAGCCATTTCTTTTTCGTGGCGTGGTTCAGGCCTTATTCAGCGTTCCGTTCGCGCTGGCGTTGTTTGCTAGCGTTCTCTTTATCGCGTCCGGCTTTTCGGGGTGTTTATCAGATGCGCGTGTTCAATTTCTCCGCTGGTCCTGCAGCAATGCCCGAGGAAGTACTCCGTCAAGCCGCCGACGAAATGCTTGATTGGCACGGTAGCGGCATGAGCGTGATGGAAATGAGCCATCGCGGCGCTGAGTTCATGTCGATCCATGAAGCCGCGCTGACGGATCTGCGCGATCTGCTGAAAGTGCCCGCGTCGCACAGAATTCTGTTCCTGCAGGGTGGCGGCATCGGCGAGAACGCGATCGTTCCGCTGAACATGCTCGGAGCGCGTAAAACCGCCGACTTCATAGTGACCGGCTCGTGGTCGCAGAAATCCTTCAAGGAAGCGCAGAAGTACGGCACGCCGCACATTGCTGCAAACGGCAAGACGGAGCAAGGTTTCACGCACGTGCCGAAGGTCGCCGAATGGCACCTCTCCGACGACCCGGCTTACGTCCATCTCTGCACGAACGAAACCATCGACGGCGTCGAGACCTTTGAGATCCCCGATCTCGGTTCAGTGCCGCTGGTCGCGGACGCGTCATCGCACATTCTTTCCCGCCCAATGGACATCGCGAAATACGGCGTGCTGTTTGGCGGCGCGCAGAAGAACATTGGCATGGCGGGTGTGACGGTCGTGATCGTGCGCGAGGATCTGCTCGACCGCGCGTTGGCTATCTGCCCGTCGGCGTTCGAATGGAAGACCGTCGCCGCGAATAATTCCATGTACAACACGCCGCCGACCTACGCCATCTACATTGCCGGCCTGGTGTTCAAGTGGCTGAAGAAGCAGGGTGGCCTGGAAGCCATGGAAGCACGCAGCATCGGAAAATCGACGCTACTGTATGACACTATCGACGCCAGCAGTTTCTATCTGAACAAAGTCGAGCGTCAGTCGCGCTCGAGGATGAACGTACCGTTCTTTCTCGCCGACGAAACCCGCAACGAAGCATTCCTGGCCGGCGCAAAAGCGCGCGGCCTGCTGCAGCTGAAAGGCCACAAGTCGGTCGGCGGCATGCGCGCGTCCATCTATAACGCGGTGCCGCTCGAAGCGGTGAAGACGCTCGTCGAGTATATGAAGGAATTCGAGCAGGCCAGCGCCTGAAATCGCGGCCGGCCTCCCATCCGACGCTTGGTAGCCCAAGCCGGATCGACTCATCTCATACAACGCATGGACGACGACCTTAATTCACGACTCATACCGCTGCGCGACCGCATTGATGCGCTCGATGCGCAGCTCATCGCGCTCCTGAACCAGCGCGCCGCCGTGGCGCTCGAAGTGGGCGAGGTGAAGAAGCATTTCAACGCGCCGGTGTTTCGCCCCGAGCGCGAAATGCAGGTCATTGCGCGGCTCCAGGAAATGAGCGACGGGCCGCTTGCCGACGATCACATCAGCTCGATCTGGCGCGAAATCATGGCCGCGAGCCGCGCGCTCGAAAAGACGCTGCGCGCGGCTTATCTTGGGCCGGTCGGGACCTACAGCGAGCAGGCGATGGTCGAGTATTTCGGCCATTCCATCGAAGGCGTGCCGTGTCCTTCCATCGACGAAGTGTTTCGCTCGGTTGAAGCCGGTGCGGCCGAGTTCGGCGTGGTGCCGGTTGAGAATTCCGCGGAAGGCGCGGTCTCGCGGTCACTCGATCTGTTCCTGCAAACGTCACTGGTTATCGGCGGCGAACTGGCTTTGCCAATTCACCACAACCTGTTGACGGCATCCGGCACGCTCAACGGTGTCACGCGTGTGTTCGCCCATCCGCAAGCGCTCGCGCAGTGCCAGCATTGGCTGACGGCGAATGCACCCACGCTCGCGCGGCAGGCCGTATCGAGTAATGCTGAAGCGGCGCGGCTGGCGGTGGGTGACCCGACCATTGCGGCTATTGCCGGCGATCGCGCGGCCACGCATTACGGACTCGGCGTGGTCAGCGCGCTGATCCAGGACGACCCGCACAACCGCACGCGCTTCGTGATGATTGGCAAGGAACGTACAGGCGTGAGCGGCTATGACCAGACTTCGCTGATTGTGTCGGTGGCGAACGAGCCGGGCGCGTTGCTGAAGTTGCTGGAACCGCTGGCACGTCACGGGGTATCCATGACCCGTTTCGAGTCGCGTCCTGCGCGCGTCGGCACGTGGGAATACTATTTTTATATCGACGTGGAAGGACATCGCGAGGACGCAGCCGTCGCCGCTGCGCTCAAGGAACTGGGTGAAAAGGCCGAGTTCCTCAAGATCCTCGGTTCGTACCCGCGCGCTCGTTGAGCTTCTTAAAAATCGCTGGAGAAAACATGACATCGCAATTCGGCCCTTC
>NZ_JAQGMM010000072.1 GCF_028292365.1 Caballeronia sp. | reverse complement strand
GCAATACGGTGATCGCGAAGCCGTCCGAGTACACGTCGGCATCGCTCTTCGAACTCGCGAAGCTGTTCGTTACGGCCGGCTTCCCGCCGGGCGTCTTCAATGTGCTCACTGGTTTCGGCAAGGAAGTTGGCGAACCGCTCGTGATCCATCCGAAGGTCGCGCGGATCGCATTCACTGGCGGCGACGCCGGCGGCAAGGCTGTCAACGTGCTTGGCGCACAGCACTTCAAGCGTGTGTCGCTGGAGCTGGGGGGCAAGTCGCCGAACATTATCTTCGACGATGCCGACCTGACCCGCGCGGCCAACGGCGTGATCACCGGCATCTTCTCGGCCGGCGGCCAGACCTGCATGGCGGGCTCGCGCCTGTTGCTGCAGGAAAGCATTCACGACGAGTTTGTCGAACGCCTGATCGCGATCAGCAGCAAGGCGAAACTAGGCGACCCGTCGCTGCCCGACGTCCAGGTGGGACCGGTCGCGACCAGGCCGCAATTCGATAAAGTCATGGAGTACATCGGCATCGCGAAGGCGGAGGGCGCACGCTGCGTGTTCGGCGGCAACTCGCGCTCCGGGGAAGGATTCGGCGCGGGCCAGTTCGTGGAGCCGACCATTTTCGTCGATGTGACCAATGACATGCGCATTGCGCAGGAAGAGGTGTTCGGCCCGGTGCTCTCGGTGATCAAGTTCAAGGACGAAGAGGACGCGATCCGCATCGCCAATGACATCCGCTTCGGCCTTGCGTCGGGCGTATGGACTCGCAGCCTGCATCGCGCGATGTTCATGTCAGAGCGTCTGAAGGCCGGCACGGTGTGGGTGAACAACTACCGCTCGACGAGTTTCACGACACCCTTTGGCGGCTACAAGCATAGTGGCATCGGCCGCGAAGGCGGCATCGAGGCGGTCAAGGAATATCTCGAGACCAAGAGTGTGTGGATTTCAACAGATCTCGACATGCCGGATCCGTTCATTCGCAAGTATTGAGGTTGCGCGGAACGAGGTGCGAGGTGACATGAAGTGACATGAAGTGACGTGAAGCCTCGCGCTAACGAAGAACCAGAAGGAGACCGGAATGGAAATAGCGAAAGGGCAACGAAACTTCGACGTGCTGGTGATCGGCAGCGGCATCGCCGGGTTGTCGGCTGCAGTCGCAGCGGCGACCGCAGGGGCGAAAGTCGCCATCATCGAACGCGCTACCGAAGAGGAGTACGGCGGCAATACGCGCTGGACCGAAGCGTACTTTCGCATGAAGAGCGAAACCGAAGTGAGCGACGACTTCGAGGAACGGCTTATCTCGAACGCTGGCGACAATCTCGATCCCAACATTGTGGAAGCAATGGGCGGCGAGTACGAGTCGTGGCCGCCCTACGTCAAGGCGCACGGCATGCCGGACCCGGAACTGGTGTACGCGCTGTCGAGTCATGCCGCGCCTACCGTCGCATGGCTGCGCACCTTCGGCATTCGTTTCGACACACTGCCGACCTATTTCGTCACTGCGGCGGCACCGCGGCTGATGCCGGTTGGCGGCGGCCTCGCGATGATCGAGGCACTGCTCGCTCAAGCGAAGAAGCTGAAAGTCGAGGTGTTTTACCAGACCACCGCGAGACAGCTTGCGCGCGCAAACAGCGAAGGTGACCTCAGTCTCCAGGCGACCGGACCAGACGGTGACGCGCTTGCCTTGACGGCGCCTTCGGTGATCGTGGCTTCGGGTGGCTTCCAGGGCAATCCGGAAATGATGACCCGCTATCTGGGTCAGGCGGCGAAGTTCGTGCGGCCCGTTGCGCGCGGCGGCTATTACAACAAGGGCGAAGGTATCCAGATGGCGCTTGCGGCGGGCGCGGCTCCAGCCGGTGACTTCGGCTCTTATCATGCGGAACCGCTCGATCCGCGCTCGGGTGCGACCGAGGCGCTGGTGATGAATTTTTCTTATGGTGTGCTCGTCAATATGCTCGGCAAGCGCTTCGTCGACGAAGCACCTGGCCCGGTCGATGTCCACTACGACCACATTTCGCGCGCGTTCGGCGAACAGCCGAAGGGCCAGGTGTATGTCGTGTTCGATAAGAGTATCGACGACGTGCCGAACTGGAAGCGCAGCATTCGCACGGACCAGCCGGCTATCCAGGCAGACACGCTCGAGGCGTTGGCAGAAGCCTGCGAGTTGCCGGTGGACACGTTCATGACGACCATCGACGTCTACAACGCCGCCTGCCCTGAGGGCAGGTTCTCCCCGCTGGAAGTGGACGGCCTCGCCACACAGGGCCTGGAGATCCCGAAGTCGAACTGGTCACGTCCGATCAAGACCGGACCGTTCTTTGCCTACCCGATCATCCCGGGCATCTGCTTCACCTATGGCGGCGTGAAGACCAACAAGAGCGGACAGGTGATCGATGCCGACGGCCGGACGATTCCTGGCCTCTACGCGGCGGGTGAGGCCGCCGGGCTCTACTACCAGGTCTACACCGGCGCGACCTCCGTGATGCGCGGCGCAGTGTTCGGCAAGATCGCCGGCGAGCACGCTGCGGCACGTGCCGCCGCCCGGCAGGCATAGAACAGGGGCTATCGCGCCGGATGCAGCATCGGGAATAAACGCCTTGCAAGGCGATGACAGCAACGGAGACAGAAATGAAAGTGGTAAGAAAAAAAGGCGGGACCGGGGCAAAACGGGCGTTAGCCGGAGCGGCGCTGGCGCTGTTCAGCGCAGCTGCCATCGCGCAGCCAGGAATGTCGGGTGATGTAGTGAGGATTGGCGTGCTGACCGACATGAGCGGCACGTTCTCGGACTTTGCGGGCAAGGGCGCTGTCGAGGCCGTGAAAATGGCCGTGGAAGACTTTGGCGGCAAAGTTAACGGCAAGCCGATCGAGGTGATCTCGGCCGATCACCAGAACAAGGCCGACATTGCCGCGAGCACGGCGCGAGAATGGATCGACGAGAAACACGTGGACATGCTCGCGGACAACTCGGGCTCGGCCACTGCGCTTGCCACCATCAAGATCGCCAACGACAAGAAGCGCATCGCGATCGTAACGGGTGCGGGCACAACACGGATCACCAACGAGGATTGCACACCTTATAGCCTGCATTACAACCACGACACTGCGTCGCTCGCGAACGTGTCGGGCAAATACATCGTCAAGCAGGGAGGAGACACCTGGTTCTTCCTGACCGCCGACTATTCGTTCGGCTACTCGCTGCAAAGCGATACCTCAGCGGTTGTCACCGCTAACGGCGGCAAGGTGGTCGGCTCGGTCAAGCATCCGTTCAACGCGTCGGACTTCTCGTCCTTCATGGTGCAGGCACAGGCTAGCCACGCCAAGATCATCGGTCTGGCCAATGCGGGTTCTGACACGATCAACGCCATCAAGTCGGCACGCGAGTTCGGGTTGCTGGGCGCGGGTAAGCAGCAGCTTGCGGGGCTGCTGGTGCTTATCACCGACGTGCATGCGCTTGGCCTGCAGACCGCGCAGGGCCTCTACATCACGGAGGGTTGGTACTGGGACCTGAACGACGAGACCCGCAAGTGGTCGGCTCGCTATTACAAGCGCATGGGCAAGATGCCATCGGCGATCCAGGCGGCTGACTATTCTTCAACCCTTCACTATCTCGAGGCGATCAAGGCCACCGGCACCGACGACTCAGCGACAGTCATCAAGAAGATGGAAGACACGCCGGTCAACGACATGTACACGAAGAACGGCGTGATTCGCAAAGACGGCCTGCTGGTTCATGACATGTACCTGATGCAGGTGAAGACGCCGGCGGAGTCGAAGAAGCCCTGGGATTACTACAACGTGCGTGCAGTTGTTCCGGGCAACGAGGCCTATCCGTCGATCGCGAAGGGCAGCTGCACGTTCGCGAAGCAGTAGGCTGGCGCGCGCACATCTAACCTTCACGAACCGTTATCGAGCGAGTATGGCAATGCAGGATTTCATCCTGAAGACCGAGCGGCTGACCAAGGTCTTCAAAGGCTTTACTGCGGTCGAAGCGGTCGATCTTCACATCGAACGCGGTCACATCCACGCGCTGATCGGGCCGAACGGCGCGGGGAAAACCACTTGCTTCAATCTGTTGACCAAGTTCCTCGCACCCACCTCGGGACGAATCCTGTTCAACGGGCAGGACATCACCGCCGAGCCGCCGGCGCGGATCGCCCGCCGCGGCATAGTCCGCTCGTTTCAGATTTCCGCGGTGTTCCCGCACCTGAGTGTGCTTGCGAACGTGCGGATCGGTCTGCAACGCTCGCTTGGAACTTCGTATCACTTCTGGAAGAGCGGCCGCAGTCTTGCCCGGCTGAACGATCGTGCGATCGCGCTGCTCGACGAAGTGGACCTCGGAAGTTTCGTGGACACGGTTGCCGTGGACCTGCCTTACGGCCGCAGGCGTGCGCTCGAGATTGCCACTACGCTCGCGATGGAACCCGAGTTGATGCTGCTCGATGAGCCGACCCAGGGCATGGGCCACGAAGACGTCGACCGGGTGACGACGCTGATCAAGAAAGTATCGGCGGGCCGAACGATCCTGATGGTCGAGCACAACATGAAGGTGATCGCCGGTATTTGCGATCGAATCAGCGTGTTGCAGCGGGGCGCGGTGCTCGCCGAAGGCAGTTACGAGGAAGTGTCTTGCAATCCTCAGGTCATACAGGCGTACATGGGAACGACAGTTGAGACGCTCGAGGGAACGCAGCGATGAGCAGCGTGCACGAGAGACCGGTTGCAGCCCGGATAAACGAAGGCGTGGCAACGGTCGATGAGGCTTTGTCGATCACCAACCTGCACGCCTGGTATGGCGAGTCGCACATCCTCCATGACGTCAGTCTCACGGTAAACCGCGGCGAAGTCGTGACCTTGCTGGGACGCAACGGTGCCGGCCGTACCACCACCCTGCGGGCAATCATGGGCCTGGTTGGCGCGCGCCGCGGCTCGATTCGCATTGACGGCGAGGAGGCAGTCGGCCTGCCGACCTACAAGATCGCACGGCGTGGTGTGGGATATTGCCCCGAGGAGCGAGGCATCTTTTCCTCGTTGACGACTGAGGAAAATCTTCTGCTGCCGCCGGTTGTATCGAAGAAGCTATCGAAGAAGTTATCGACGAAGCAGGAGGGCATGTCGCTCGACGAAATATACGGGATGTTCCCAAACCTCGCGGAGCGTCGGCACAGCCAGGGCACGCGGCTCTCGGGCGGCGAGCAGCAGATGCTCGCGGTTGCGAGGATCCTGCGCACCGGCGCCCGGCTGCTGCTGCTCGACGAGATATCAGAAGGCCTTGCTCCTGTGATTGTCCAGGCGCTCGCGCGGATGATCACCACGCTGAAGGCGCGCGGCTACACGATCGTAATGGTCGAGCAGAACTTCCGCTTTGCGGCGCCACTCGCCGACCGCTTCTACGTGATGGAGCACGGCCAGATTGTCGAGTCGTTCGCCGCCGCCGAGCTCGAGTCGAAAGCGCAAACCCTCAACGAACTGCTCAGTATCTGACCATGGAACTTTTCGGCTTACCCATTCAGGCGCTGATGAGCCAACTGCTGCTCGGCCTCGTGAACGGCTCGTTTTACGCCATGTTGTCACTGGGTCTCGCGGTGATCTTCGGCCTGCTCAATGTGATCAATTTTGCGCATGGCACGCTCTACATGCTTGGTGCTTTCCTCGCGTGGATGGGGCTCAATTACCTGGGCATCGGTTACTGGCCGATGCTCGTGCTGGCGCCGGTCATCGTAGGCCTGCTTGGTGTTGTCATCGAGAAGACCATGCTGCGGTGGCTCTACAAGCTCGATCACTTGTACGGGCTCCTGCTGACCTTCGGGCTCACGCTGATGATCGAAGGTCTGTTCCGCTCGGTCTTCGGCGTGTCGGGTCAACCGTACCCGGTGCCCGACGCGCTCGACGGCGTCACCAACCTGGGCTTCATGATGTTGCCCAACTATCGCGCGTGGGTGGTGGCGGCATCGCTCGTGATCTGCTTCTCGACCTGGTTTGTGATCGAGAAGACGCGGCTTGGCGCGAGCCTGCGCGCCGGCACCGAGAACCCGAAGATGGTGGAAGCGTTCGGCATCAACGTGCCGCTGATGGTGACGGCGACCTACGGCTTCGGGGTGGCGCTGGCCGCCATTGCCGGCGTGCTGGCGGCGCCGGTGATCCAGGTGTCGCCGTTGATGGGATCGAACGTCATCATCGTCGTGTTCGCGGTCGTGGTGATAGGCGGCATGGGGTCCATCCTTGGCTCGATCCTGACCGGTCTCGGGCTGGGTGTGATCGAGGGGTTGACGCGGGTGTTCTATCCGGAACTGTCGGCGACCGTGGTGTTCATCGTGATGGCGATCGTGTTGATCGTTCGTCCTGCCGGCCTGTTCGGTAAAGAGAAGTGAGGCGGGTGACATGAAGAAGCGTTGGGGTTATTGCCTGCTGCTCGTGGCGGCGTTGGTTGCGCCGACCGTGCTGTATCCGGTCCTGCTGATGAAGATCCTGTGCTTTGCGCTGTTCGCCTGCTCGTTCAACCTGTTGGTTGGCTATGCCGGACTGCTGTCGTTCGGTCACGCGGCGTTCTTCGGAGCGGCGGGTTATGTCGCAGGCTACGCGCTCAAGTCCTGGGGCGTATCAACGGAAGCTGGGCTCGCCCTGGGTACGTTGACCGGTGCATTGATCGGGTTGGTGATGGGCGCACTCGCCATCCGGCGACAGGGCATCTACTTCACGATGATCACGCTCGCGCTGGCGCAGATGCTGTACTTTGTATTCCTGCAGGCGCCGTTTGCAGGAGGCGAGGACGGCTTGCAAGGCATTCCTCGCGGCAGGCTCTTTGGCGTTCTCGACCTGTCGAATGATCTCGCTCTCTACTTCGTCGTGTTGGCGATCAGCGTGGGCGCCTTCGCGCTGATCATGCGCACAATCCATTCGCCCTTTGGCGAAGTGCTGCGCGCGATCCGGGAAAATGAGCCACGCGCGATATCGCTTGGCTACCAGGTCGACCGCTACAAGATGCTTGCGTTTGTATTGTCCGCGGCGTTGTCGGGCCTCGCCGGCGCAATGAAAGCCATGGTGCTCGGCTTCGAGACGCTGACCGACGCGCACTGGAGCATGTCCGGCCTGGTCGTACTGATGACGCTAGTGGGTGGCCTGGGCACACTGTTCGGTCCCATTGTGGGCGCGTTGATCATCGTCATGCTGGAGGACAAGCTCGGCGATATAGGTAACTGGCTTGCCTCGGTGACTGGTGTAAACTGGTTCGGTACGTTGGGCGACTCGGTCACCATCGTCACGGGGTTTATCTTCATTGTCTGCGTGCTTGCGCTTCGCAAGGGTATCGTGGGCGAGATACTGGCGCTGTTTCAGCGTATTGAAACAGCGCGGCAACGAGAAAAGTTTCCCCGTCGGCGCAGCGATCATGCCCATCAATAAAGGTCGCTCGTGTCGCTCGTGTCGAGCTTGCGAGGCTGCGAGGTGAAAGGCATTCATATGCGCACCGCACCGCGTATCGTGTTACGCACAACAGCGGCCTTGTCTACGAGACTATCGGGTAGGGAAGTGATGCGCAGAAAAATTCCGAGTACCAGCATGCTGATCGCGTTCGAGTCCGCGGCGCGCCACCTGAGTTTCACCCATGCAGCAGAAGAGTTGTCGGTTACCGAAAGCGCGGTCAGCAAGAAGATCGCGTTGCTTGAAGAGTACCTTGCCATCCCGCTTTTTAGCCGCGTCAAGCGCCGCCTGCAACTGACCGATGCGGGCAGGACCTACAGCGCGCTGGTCCAGCAGAGCCTCGACAAGCTGGAGATGGATACAACGCTCGCAATGGGCTACGACGCCGGGCGCATCACACTCGATCTTGCCGTGCTGCCTACGTTCGCCCTCAAGTGGCTGATGCCACGCCTGGGAGACTTTGCGGCGCTCCATCCCGACATCACGATCAACGTCATCGCACGTGAGGAGCCATTTCTCTTTTCGGAGGAGGCGTTCGACGCGACGATTCATTTCGACCATCCCGTCTGGGCCAATGCGACCACGACGTATCTGTTCACGGAAGAACTCATCCCCGTATGCAGCCCGGAGCTCATTGGAGGGCTTCGTTGCGCGAAGGCTTCGGATCTCGCGGATTTCGTGCTCATGCATAAGACCGGCAGGCCCGAGGCGTGGTCCCGCTGGTTCGAACTGGCGGGCGCGCCCAATCCGAAAGCATTACGCGGTCCGCGTTTCAGCATGTATGCGTTACTGATTGAAGCAGCTCGTGCGAAGGCGGGTGTGGCGCTCGTGCCGCGCAGCTATGTCCAGAACGAGATCGCGTCGAAGGAATTGACCGTGCCTTGGGAGATGCTGGTGCCGGGTGCCAAGGACTATTACTTCGTGGTGCCGGAGCAAAAGGAGTCATCGCCGGCTATTCGTGTTTTCCGGGACTGGCTTCTCGACGCTTCAAAGCAATATCGTGTCGAACTGAGTGAGCTTGCGAAGGATGTCCAAGATAGCGTTCCTAGTAATGGATGATCTTTCCGAAATTGACGTAGCGTTCACCGTCCTATTCACTGATATCGATTCCGCCCGCGGGAACGTACTGGTGTAGCTTGACGTGCGAATCGAGCAAGGCCACCAGGGATTGCTTGACAGCATCGGCAATGGTCTTCGACAGTGTAGGAAATTCTCCACGCCTTCCAACCAGAAAGATCGAACGGGAGGAATTGCCCTTTTCGATCGGAATCAGACGGATGACGTCGACAAAGCGGGTCCCTGTTTGCAGCAGGCACGTGGGTGTGGTGATCGCCCATCCCAGCCCTTGCGCGACAAGCAAGGTCAAGGTATCAGCGTGATCGACCTCCAGCTTTCTCGGCAGATCGAGTTCGTTGTAGCGCAGTATTCTCTCGACCCGGATTCCTAACGTGGACGCGCGGCTAAAGCGGATGAACGGCTGCGTGTCGGCGAGCATTCGCAGGGTCGTAGTCGACCCGTCATGGATTGCGTCCCGGCTTGAAATCGCGACGAAGTTTTCCTTATAGAGAAGCACGTGCTCGAACGCCGGGTTGTCGACAAACGCGTTGGTTGAAATGATGAGATCGAGTTCGCGGCTAAGGAGCGCCTCCTCCTGCGCGATCGCCATGCCGATCTGCACCGACAGTCCGGTCGTGCGCGCCAGAAGCTGCTTGATGACCGAAGGTCCGATGGTGTTAGCAACGGAATCGATCATCCCGATGCGTAAATATGACCCCTCGGTGTTTGAGGCATCGGTTGCATGAGCCTTTAATTGCCGCGCAAGGGCAATGAGCGGTTCGGCATTCTGCGAAATATAGAGCCCGGCAGAAGTCAACGAGAGCGGCCGTCGCGCGCGGTCAATCAGCACAAGCCCGAGCGACTGTTCGAGTTGCGCCGTTGCCTGCGATACGGCGGACTGGCTGATGCCCAATACGCCAGCTGCCGCCGACATGCTTCCCATGGAGGCGATAGTCAGGAACACGTCCAGCTGGTAAAGGTCGACCGGACGGTCGCTCTGCTTGCTCATATCTCTCTAACGCTGGTCGCGCTGTTCCTCTGCGACGTGCGGACCCGCCCGGCGCCACCAGCGTTTCGAAGCGCAGCCATAAGAATTCCTTATTCAGCGACCAATGCACGACGCGCTCAACGCGCGAACCTAGAATTGCGACCATGATTTTACACATGCGATTCAACAGAAAACAGCAAACAGGAGACCGATAACAATGAACCTATCCCGGGACGTAAGCTTCGACAGTACCGCATCTGTCGCGCCAGCCTCCGTCGCGCTCGAAGACGCGCCGCTCACTCCCTTTCATCTGCGCGTGACGTTCGCCGGCACTGGCGGACAGTTCAGCGACGGCTTCGTGCTTGGCATTATCGGTATCGCGCTGGCCATTGCCACGCCGCAACTCCATTTGAACGCAGTATGGCTCGGCATTCTCGGCGCCGCATCGCTGGCTGGGCTTTTCGCAGGCAGTCTGTTCGCCGGCCCGTTGGTCGACCGCTTCGGCCGCCGCGCATTATTCAACTATGACATGGCGCTCTTCGCGCTTATCTCGGTTGCGCAATTCTGGGTCAGCAGCCCAACACAGCTTCTCGTTCTACGCCTGTTGCTCGGCATCACGCTCGGTTTCGACTATGTGGTGAGCAAAGCCCTCGTGGTCGAATATTCGCCACGCCGCATGCGCGGGCGGCTCCTCAGCTGGCTTGCTATCGCCTGGGCGCTGGGATATGCGAGCGCCTACGTGGTTGGCTATCTCCTGAAGGATCACGGCCCCGATGTCTGGCGTCTCATGCTGCTTTCGAGCGCCGTGCCGGCAGCGGTCGTTTTCCTCTTTCGCGTGCGCATTCCGGAGTCGCCCTTGTGGCTGCAGCGCAAGGGGCGAACCCAGGAAGCGCTTGCGATCATCCACGCTAACATCGGCCCGAACGTACACTTGAATCGTTCTGCGGACGAAGTGCGGCAAGCCGCCGGCGCGGGCTCGGAGACAAGCCTGTTCTCCAGGAAATGGCGGATGCGGCTTTTCATCGCGTGCTTTTTCTACATGTGTCTCGTGATCCCGTACTTCTCGTTAGGCACCTTCTCACCGATGGTGTTCGACTCGCTTCATATCAAGGACAAATTCCTCGCCGGACTCATCTACAACGTCTTCCTGCTGGTAGGCACGGTGGCCGGAGCAATGATCGTGGACCGGATCAGCCGGCGTGCCTTTCTGCTGAGCGGTTTCTTTGTGTCAGCCGTTCTGCTCGCGATCCTGTCGTTCGGCACACACTTGCCGGGCACCGCAATCGTCGGCCTGTTCGCGGCGTTTGCCTGTGTATTGAGCGGCACGAACAACCTCTGCTTTCTGTATCCGCAGGAATTGTTTTCGACCGAAGTCCGTGCCACTGCGCTTGGCTTGGCGGTCGCCGCCAGCAGGATAGGATCCGCCGTGACTACATTTTTGTTTCCGAGCATCGTGGCGATCTACGGTGGGCAGGCCGCGGTGTATCTGTGCGTTGCCGTACTTGCGATAGGTGGCGTTGCTTGCGCACTTTGGGCGCCCGAAACGAGCCAGGCATCGCTTGAGAGCTGATCCAGGTAACTATTCAAAGGCCAAAATAATGGAACCTCAACGGATCGAAGTCGACGCACTGGGCGAATGCGGTCTGCCAATGGATGCGCTGTACGGCATTCACTCGCTGCGCGGCAAAGTCAATTTTCCCTACTCCGGAGAAACGCTCGCGACCTATCCGGAGTTCGTCACATGGCTTGCGCGTACGAAAATGGTGATCGCACAGGTCAATGTGCGCAATGGCAAGTTGAGCGCCGGCCAAAGCGCGGCCATCGTCGCGGCGTGTCTCGAACTGGCTGATCAAAAGCATGCGCATGCGCTGATAGTCGATCCGCTTGAAGGCTCGTGCGGAACGTCGATCAACATGAACATCAATGAGGTGTTGGCGAATCGGGGGCTTCAACTGATGGGGCATCGCCCCGGCCAATACGAATTCCTGCATCCGCTTGATCACGTCAACTACGCGCAATCGACCAGTGATGTGATTCTGACCGCCGTCAAGCTGGCTCTGCTTACCGGGATAGAGGGACTCGCGGCGACAATTGACGGACTGGCCGCTAGCCTGCGAGCAAAACAGAAGCGGTTCGACAGGATTCTCCGCATCGGCCGCACCTGTCTGCAGGATGCGTTGCCGATGCGACTCGACCAGGCGTTCGGTGGATACGCCTCGCTGGCGGAACGAATGGCGGTGGCGTTGCGGGCGCATGTGCCTGCCATGTGCGAGATAGCGCTCGGAGCAACTGCTGTGGGAACGGGCCTGGGGACGTATCGGGGTTATCGGCAAGCCGTGACTGAAGCGCTAGAGGAATTGGCTGGACATCCGCTCACGCAAAGTAAAGACCTTTTCGATGCCATTCAGAATATGGATCCGTTTGCAGCGCTTTCTTCTACGGTGAAAACAGCCGCGTTGTCGCTCGCGAAAGTAGCGAACGATCTCGTGCTGCTTAGCTCCGGACCGACCGGCGGAATCGGCGAATTGCAATTGGCGCCGCGCCAGGCAGGCTCGTCAATGATGCCCGGTAAAGTCAATCCCGTGCATGCGATGGGCCTGACGCAAATAGCCTACTTCGTGGCAGGGGCCGATCAAAGCGTCATGCTCGCCGCCGCCGGTGGACAGCTCGAGACGAACAACTACATGCCGCTCATCGCGGTATCGCTGTTCAAGGCGATAGCGACGCTGCAACACGCAATATTGGCGTTCGATGAACATTGTGTGCAGCCAATGACTGTCAATCGGGAAGTGAGCGAACGCAACCTGCTCGAGTCGACGGCAATCGCTCCCGCGCTGAAGGCGGAAATTGGATATTCACGCACCGCCTCACTGGTTGGCAACGCACACGCATCCGGGCGTCCTTTGATCGACGTGATCGTCTCGGGTGGAGTTATGCGTCAGGAGAGGGTATTGGATTTGTTGCGCGAAAGCAGCGGGCATCCTGATTTAGATGGCGACTGATCCTGGATACACTGGCGCGTACCCAATCGCGTAACTGCAAGTTCGAGTAGAGTCGTCGGAGACTTTACCCGACTTGAGTGTTCATTTCTTGTCCCAGATGACCAGGTTCTTGTCCTTGGTATCGGCGACGAAAATGGCCAGCAATTTTGCCGGGACGGAAGTGCTCACATTTTCGCTGACCGTGTGATGAACCCCGGGCGCTTCGGTCCAATGCTCGCCGGCGTTATAGACGCGAGATGCACCGCCGTTCACCTGACTGCGAATTTGGCCTTGGAGCACATAGCCCACAACAAAGGCCTGTCCGTGACGGTGCGGGATGGACTTCGCACCGGGCGGGTAATCGACAATGATCGCCGTGATGGTCTTGCCAGGCACGTTGGGAAGCGCTTGCGCGAACGCAGGCGTAATCGTCTCACGCATTGGTTCATCGTTTTGCGCGAATGCAGCGACAGAAATGATTGCCATCGATGCCGCCAAAGCTGCAGTCGAGACAAGCGTATTGATCGTCATGTGTCAATCTCCGGGAACGTGCATCAGTTGCTCGAACCGATTGACGCTTCACCTGTTCGAGGCCAAATACGATCGCGAGCGTTGATCGATGCCGACGTCACGGTATGAGCACGATCTTCCCTGGCGCGTGCTTCCGGCCCTCAAGCATCTCATGGGCAACGTGCGCCTGCGACAACGGCAGAATTTCTCCAACACGTGTTCGGAGCGCTCCCGTCTCAAGTAACTCCGAAAGTGCGAGGAGCGTTGAAGTCGTGACTCCGACCAACATGAATTTCGCGCTTATCTTAGATGCCGCTGCGCGTTCAGCGTTCGGTTCAGCAACCGCCGAAACTACTTTACCCCCGGGTTTGACGGTTTCGAAGGAACGATCAAGAGTGTCGCCGCCAAACAGGTCGACCACGACATCAATTGAATGTCGATATTCATCGAATGATTGTTCGCGTACGTCTATAACCTGATCGGCACCGAGAGACATGACGAAACCCGCATCTCGGCGCGATGCACTGGCTAAAACGAAGGCGCCAGCGCGGTGAGCGAGTTGAACGGCAAAAGCGCCGACGTTACCGGCGCCCCCTAATACGAGAACTCGATCGTCTTTCTTCACATGTGCCTGCTCGAAGAGCATTTGCCACGCGGTGACTCCGATGACAGGCACAGACGCCGCTTCCTCAAAGCTCAGCGTGGAAGGTTTGCGCGCGACCATACTCGCGTCCGCGATCGCGTATTCAGCATATGCATCTGTGAATCTTGCGTTGGTCACGCCGAATACTGGGTCTCCCGAGTCGAAGCCGCTTACACCTTCACCGGTGAGTACCACTGTTCCGGCGATGTCCGAGCCTAATGTCAGGGGAAGTGGTTGAGGTAAGACGCTATTGCCCGAGCGGATCCACGCATCCCACGGCCCAACCCCGGCCGCGGCAACACGCACCAAAACCTGACCTGCTGCCGGATGCGCGAGCGGGACTTCCCGATAATGCATTGAATCGATACCGCCGAACCTATCAATCTGGACGGCCTTGAACGTTGCAGGTAGTGTCGAAGTTACCGGACCCATGATTTGCAGTTCCCGAGAGAGGTTTTGAAAATCTTTGGGGCGCGGACGTCCACGTCCCGCAGGTAGTATAGGTCGCCCGGATTTTCGCGTGAAACAGGGCGGTCGTTTTTCGCTTAACTGGCGTGGGATTCCACATTCAGTTCTTGTATTTTTTTCTCATTCAACAGGCATGCTAACTGAATTTGTGGCTAAAGCGGACGCCGAAAGTGTGCGTCGATGTGCGGACGTAAGCGCGAGATTCTCTTACCGCTTGCTCAGGGATTCCATGTGCGCTGCGATTATGCGACGTTCCCCACGGTTGGGAGTTCACGCGTCGGCGGCCCTTTTTGCGACTACTAAAACGGCATCCTGTTGCGGCCTGATGTCGATCCCCGGCAAGGCGAGGCCATTGAGCAAGCCCTAGTCATCGAGACGCACGCCTAACGCAGTTATCCGCTAGGGAAGGGCCCCTCGGAATACAGCAGCCAGGCCGTGCGGCATAATGCTTCGACCCAATCCAAAGCGAACTTCGGAGAAATCGATGCTGCTGACTGAACAAAACGTACTCGTGACTGGTGGGGCGCGCGGGCTTGGTGCGGCGATCACCGAAGCGCTCGCACGCGAAGGCGCGGGCGTCATCATCAACTATCGGCGCAGCGAAGCGCAGGCGAGAGCACTCGTCGAGCGACTCGGGCCGCGCGTCGTGGCGGTCCAGGCCGATATCACCGATGAGGCGTCGGTCGCGCGTCTCTTCGACGAGGCTCGCGCGAAAAGCGGTCGGCCGGTGCATGCCGTGGTGAACAACGCGCTCGCCGATTTCAGCTTCGATGGCGATGCGCGTCCGAAGATCGACGATATCGAATGGGCGCGATTTCAGCAACAGATCGATGGTGCGCTCAAGGGCGCGCTCTACACGATTCAGGCCGCGTTGCCCGCGATGCGCGCCGCTGGTTTCGGCCGCGTCGTCAATGTCGGGACCAATCTGTTCCAGAATCCCGTCGTGCCGTATCACGATTACACGGCGGCAAAAGCGGCGTTGCTCGCGCTGACGAGAACCGCATCGAACGATCTCGGACCGGACGGCATCACGGTGAACATGGTGTCGGGCGGCCTGCTGCGCACCACCGATGCCAGCAGCGCGACGCCCGAAGCCGTGTTCGATATGGTCGCGGGATTCACGCCACTGCGCCGCGTCACGACACCCGCCGAGTTCGCCGACGCGGTGCTGTTCTTCCTCTCGCCGTGGGCGCGTGCGGTGACAGGACAAAACCTGGTCGTCGACGGAGGACTGGTCAAGGGCTGAAGCGCGCTGATTTCACCACTTGTCTTGGAGCCGGGTCGACCGGTGTCCGCTCTGGAGAGGCTTGACCGACCGCAACGGGTCTGCCGATTGCTGCTATGGACGCGGTCGAGGAGGCAATGTGCCTTACGAGCCTTCATAACATACGTTTTCGAACCAACTCAACGACAAAACCATTCTCACCGCGATCTGTTTGATCCGCTTGCTTCTCGGTGGCGAGTAAAAAATTCCTATGTCCGCCGAACATTGATTCGCTCTGTCATTAGCGATACCCTTAAATCGTTCGTGATCGTCGAATGCTGGTCAACCCGGAGACAACCGTATCGTGAAGCGAGCGTGGACTTTCTCCTGCATCCTCGCCTTAAGCGCGATCCTCGGCGGATGCGGCAAGGACGGATCGCGAAACGCCACTCAGGAACCGGGCGCGTCCGCGAGTCAGGCGCCGGCTCAGCTTGGGCAGGCCGCGAGCGCCACACCCGCCGCATCGAGCGCGCCAGCTACCGTCACTAAGGCGCAGTTGCCGGCGGAAGCCGGCGAAACACTTCGTCTGATCAAAGCGGGCGGCCCTTTCCCTTTTGGCGAAGACGGTGTCTTGTTCCGCAACAGCGCGGTAATGCTGCCGCAGCATCCGCGCGGCTATTACCACGCATACACAGTTCGCACGCCTGGTTCGGCGGATCGCGGGCAGCGCCGCATTGTATGTGGTGGACCGCGCAGGCAGACCGGCGACTGCTACTACACCGACAATTACTACGCCAGCTTCAAACGCATTGCAGAATAACTTGAGCCATTCAAAAACGCCCCGGGCGTCCTATCAGCGGCCGGTGAGCCGGGCGACGATCATGCAGTAGAAACTCAACGACCCGTTCAGTTCGAGATTACAGAGCAGACCCGAGACAGCGTCAAGGTATGGATCAACGCGGCAATGCTGACACTGGCCGAATTCCTGTTCCCTAGCAGATCCCACGAGTCAACCGCTGCATTCCGGGCACTACGGGTCCCGGAAGCAATTCGGCAAGGTGTTTCCAGGACTTTAAGATATTGCGTTGAGACGGGCGAAATTGCCAAGGAGAGTCTGCGGATGAAAGAGCATGCAATCGGGATTGCTGGAGGAGGCACGATAAGTCTAATGCTAGCGACGAGTTGGCGTTGGCAGGCGTCGACGTAGCCATTGTCGAACGCCGCCCTAGCCAAGAGCTTCCCGGTTCGCGTGCCGGTGCAGCGCAAAGCAGCCGATCATCAGCGATGAAGGAAATTGCCACGCCTGCGACGCGAAGTAGACAACCTGCGCACACTTCACGCGAGCCTCCTCCATCATTCCCATCTTGAGTTCAAGATAATGCTGCACAGGTTCACCCGCTCGAAGCTCGGGTCTTTATGGGCGAGGAAATCATCGTTGAAGGTGCCGAACGTACTGCCTGGGCGATGCTTCAGGCCGTGATAGAAAGCATCGATCATCTCATTGGCAAAATCAGCGCCACGGGGATATGCATTAACCACTCCGATGCGTTGCTCGTCTGTGAACTGCTCAAAGCCACGTCCCGCTACGTCCATTCCCGCACCGGCTTGTACCAAGGCGGTTTCTCCGTGCATGTGCTCGGGAATGCCCGGAGTCGTATGGAGCGCGATCGCGGTCCATACCTTATCAATGTCTCCCTCGGAGATATGATGGCTTCGCAGAAAATCGCGAGCGGCGTTTGCGCCATCCACCTCGAAGCGTAGCTGGCTCTCGCGATAGATCGATGTCAGGCCAATATCGTGGAACATGGCTGCGACGTAAAGCAACTCGGGGTCGAAGATCGCGTTCTTTCGTCTTCCGAGTAACGCACCCCAGAGGTACACGCGGATCGAGTGATTGAACAGCAATTCGCTTTCGGTGTCGCGAATGAGTTGCGTGACCTCACGCGCCAATTGACTATCAGGGATCACGACGCTCAGTGTTTCGTTCGATGGCACAGTTTTGTCTTCCTTCATCGGGTTACTCCATCTAGACGGCAGAGGTCCATTCGGCGGTTTTTCCATGCCCACGAAGCGTGTCTGGACATGTAAGACGAGAAGCCCAGGTTAGCGAAACTAACTGGCCTTTCAATCCCGAAGCGCTCCACCGAGGAGCCTGGATTTGAGCCAGAACTGATTGGCCACGTCACACGGAGAAAGCTACGCTTCTCTCTGATCATAAAACAGTCCCAAGATTGAGAATTCTGAATGTACCATTGGGAATATGGCGACCCTTCCCATTGGCCTCGATCGCTCCGGACGCACATCGCTGTCCGCGCAGATCTACTCCTCAATCCGAGATGCGATTGAGACAGGTAAGCTTGCCTCCGGCGCGCGGCTGCCTTCCTGGTCGGATTTAGCCGCCCAACTCGGCGTGTCCCGAGGCACCATACGTCTGGCCTATGAGCGTTTGATCGACGAGCAATTTGCAATCGGATTAGGGGCCGCCGGAACGCGGGTAGCAGAGCGCCCAACTCTACCTGCAACGCCTGACTGGTCGCAGGAAGCGCCACCGCTTCCTGATCTATTCAATGAATTCGGCACAGCGCCTTTGGCGTTTCAAATGGGCGTACCTTCCCAGGACGCCTTTCCGTTCAAGCTATGGTCGCGGATCCAGGCGCGCGCGGCGCGGCGAGCAGCGGCGGCTCCTGTCGGATACCCGGATCCACGTGGCGATCCGGACTTGCGAAGGGAAATTGCGGCTTATCTTGGCGTAGCACGAGGCCTTCGATGTCATCCCTCTCAGGTTTTTGTCACAGCAGGTTTTTCCGGCGCTCTCAATCTTGCGATTCGCGGGCTTCGCGTTGAAGGGTTGGGCGCATGGATGGAGGACCCCGGTTTTCCGCTCACGCGTACCGCACTCAGCCTGGCTGGCATGACTGTGACGGCTGTTCCGGTCGACGCGGATGGGCTCGATATTGACGCGGGCATTCGGCAGGCGCCTGGAGCAGCCCTGGCGGTCGTGACACCTGGCCAGCAGGCACCGCTCGGGATGACGATGTCACTCTCCCGGCGGATTTCTCTGCTGGCATGGGCTCGACGAAATGACGCCTGGATCATCGAGGACGATTACTTGAGCGAGCTCCAATTGGGAGGGCGGGCGGCTCCGGCTCTTGCCTCGCTCGATCAGGACGGACGAGTGTTGCATATTGGCAGTTTCAGCAAGACCATCAGCCCGGCGCTTCGTTTGGGCTTCCTGATGGTCCCGTTAGAAATGGTGCGTCGAGTTGGCGACATCACGGCGTGCCTGATGCCTGCCCCAGCGGCGTCCGTGCAGCATGCTGTGACCGAATTCATGCGCGAGGGGCACTATCTTCGCCATCTCCGCCGTATGAAGCGGCTCTATGCTGCGCGACGGGAGGCCCTGATTCGTTGCCTGAAGGAGCTCGCGTCGGACTCGATGAAGGTGCAAGCGACTGCCGGCATGGCTGTGGTGACCTTGCTACCAGAGTCTGTATCCGATGTGGATATCGCTTTGCGAGCCCGACGATTTGGCTTGGCCCCGGGCCCAATCTCACCCTGGTACATGCGGTCTCCTCGCCAGCAGGGACTACTGCTCGGCGTGACGAATCTGAATGAATGCACGCTGCCCGCCGACTGTGGCCGTCTGCTGCAACTGATTCGCGAGTGGAACTGACACATCGGCACGACGGGTTTCGTCATAGCTTCATGTGCATCAAAATCTGCATAACTTAATTCAACATAAACTAAATGTCCTAATTTTATCAGTTATACGAATCAATTAATGGATGCTGCACCGAGCGGAGGCAAAATCTTAATGAAAGCGTGTTAAGTCCATGTTCAAGATCAATAGAGACATACGTCGCAGCTTCGCGGCGGCCCGTATCGCTGCGGCTACCTTTCCAGGCGCATGGGAAACAGCGCATCGCAGCTTCCTCATTCCTGCATTCGAAAAGTCGAGCGGCGGGTCAGTGAATTTGATACC
>NZ_JAQGMM010000024.1 GCF_028292365.1 Caballeronia sp. | reverse complement strand
AGACCGACAACCGGCACGCCGCGTTCTATATACGGGCGCAATGTGTCCAGCGTTCGGCGCGCTTCGGCCTTCGCTTCGTCGACCCGGCCTGCCGAGAGGAACGTGCGCCCGCAGCACAGCGGCCGCTCGCCCGCCTTGATGTTCAGATGAACCGTGTAGCCCGCCGCTTCGAGTACACGCTTGGCGGCGCGGGCGTTGTCCGGTTCCATGTAGTTGTTGAAGGTATCGACAAAAAGCAGCACTTCCTTGTCGCCCTGCGCGGGTGGCAAGGGCTGTATGGCCGTCGATAAAAAGGACTTCACGAAGCGCGGAAACGCGCGTTGCGGCGCAAGGCCAAGGCGGGTTTTTAACCAGCCTGCGAAGCGCGGCAAACGCTCGACCGATCCGAACAACGACGGCATGCGGCTCGCGTACGGCGCGTAACGTGGCAGAAAGCCCACTAGCCGGTCGCGCATGCGCAGGCCATTCACCGAGGTCCACGCGGCGCGCGCTTCAATCTTGATCTTCGCCATGTCGACCCCCGTGGGGCAATCACGCTTGCAGCCCTTGCACGACACGCACAGGTCCAGCACATCCTTCACGTCCTGGCTTGCAAGGCCGCCCTCACCGAGTTGCCCGCTGATCGCGAGCCGCAGCGTATTCGCCCGGCCCCGCGTGACATGCTGCTCGTCCTTGGTGATGCGATAGCTCGGGCACATGGTGCCAGCATCGAACTTGCGGCAATGGCCGTTGTTGTTGCACATTTCGACGGCCTTCGCGAGGCCGCCGGTGTGATCGTCGCCCGTTCCTGGTGCGGTCTCGACACCCGTCAACGGATCACGCGTCACGTTCCATTGCGACCAGTCGAGCTGCGTGGCGATGTCGCGCTCGCGATACGTCGGCGGAAAACGGAAGTTCGTTGCATCGTCCATTTTCGGCGGATTCACGATGCGATCCGGACTCATGCGATTCTCGGGATCGAAGAGCGTCTTGATCTCGCGGAACGCCTCGTTCAGTCGCGGCCCGTATTGCCACGCGACCCATTCGCCGCGGCACAAACCATCGCCATGTTCACCGGAATACGCACCCTTGTACTCACGCACCAGCGCCGACGCTTCTTCCGCAATCGCGCGCATTTTCTCCGCGCCGGTGCGGCGCATATCGAGAATAGGCCGCACGTGCAGCGTCCCGACGCTCGCATGCGCGTACCACGTGCCTTCAGTGTGATGCTTGTGGAAGACCTCAGTGAGTCGCGTGGTGTACTGCGCGAGATGTTCGAGCGGCACCGCGCAATCTTCGATAAACGAGACCGGCTTGCCGTCGCCCTTCATGCTCATCATGATGTTGAGGCCGGCCTTGCGCACTTCCCACAAGGCCTTTTGTTGCGAGGCATCGGACATCTCGACCACGGAGCCGGGCAAGCCCAGATCGCCCATCAGTTCCACAAGCTGCGCAAGCTTCGCGAGCTGTACGGCCTTGTCCGCGCCGGCGAATTCGACCAGCAACACGGCTTGCGGCTGGCCGACCAGCGCACGTTCGATCACGGGACGGAATGCGGGATTGGACATCGACAGGTCGATCATCGTGCGGTCGACCAGTTCCACCGCGACCGGTCCCAGCCTGACGATGTGCTGCGTCATGTCCATCGCGTCGTAGAACGTGGGAAAGTTCACGACGCCGAGCGTCTTATGCTCAGGCAAAGGCCAGAGCTTCAACGTGAGTTGCCGGCTGAATGCGAGCGTGCCTTCGGAGCCCACCAGTAATTGCGCGAGATTTGGCTCGCCATCGGCGCTGAAGGGCAAGGGGCTCTGGCAATCGAAGAGATCGATGTTGTAGCCCGCTACGCGGCGCAACACCTTCGGCACCTGCTCGCGGATCTCATCGCGTTCGCGTTGTGCAATGCGCTGCACGCCTTCGACCAGCGAACGCGTTCGCGCATCGGATGACATCGCATGCAATGCCGCGAACGTGGCTTGATGACCATCGGCCAGCACGGCGTCGATAGACACCACGTTGTGCACCATGATCCCGTATTCCATCGACCGCGAGCCGCACGAGTTATTGCCCGCCATGCCGCCGATCGTACATTGCGCACTGGTCGATACATCGACGGGAAACCACAAGCCGTGCGGCTTCAGCCACGCGTTCAGATGATCCAGCACCACGCCCGGCTCCACCGTCACCGTGCGCGCTTCACGGTCGAAGTGGACGATATTGTTGAGCCACTTGCTTGTATCGATAATCAACGCTTCGCCAATCGTCTGCCCGCACTGGCTCGTTCCCGCCCCGCGTGCGAGCACGGGAACGTGCGCGTCGCGTGCAATTTCCAAAGCGAGCAGCAAGTCCTCCTGATCTTTCGGAACAACCGCGCCCAGCGGCATGATCTGGTAGATCGATGCATCCGTCGCGTAGCGTCCGCGCGCAGCCCGGTCGAACAATACGTCGCCACGTAACTCTTGACGCAGGCGCATGGCCAGCGGCGACAGCGTGGCGCGCGCCGACGCCGGCATCAGATGGATCGGCTGGACGAGCGCTTCGGAAGATTTAGTCAGCATCGGCGTCTACGCGCGGTTAAATAGTAGGGAGTTTGCGAAGAAGAGCTGGTCACGCCGGACCAGCTTCGTATCACGCCGCCGCCTTCAATTCGGGGGCTGCGGTGTTGCTGGTCAGATAGTCCATTGCTGCCAGGACGCCGCTGCCGGCGAGCTTCACGCCGGACAACTTCAGGCCCATTTCGCAGCCTGTGAGCGTTGCCATCAGCGTGAGGTCATTGCAATCGCCCAGGTGCCCGATGCGGAACATGCGGCCCTTCAGCTTGCCTAGACCCGTGCCAAGCGACATATCGAAGTTTTCGTAGATGGTCTTGCGAATCGCATCCGCGTCGACTCCTTCGGGCGTCATCACGCCCGTCAGCACTGGCGAATAAACGGCCGGATCGGCGCACTGGATCTCGAGTCCCCACGCATTGACCGCAGCGCGGCAAGCCGCGGCCAATCTTTGATGGCGGGCGAAGACCTGCTCGAGCCCTTCGTCGCCGATCATCTCGAGCGCTTCAGACAAACCGTAGAGCAAATTGGTGTTCGGCGTGTACGGCCAGTACCCGCTCTTGTTCATCTCGATGATCTCGTCCCACGCCCAGAACGCACGCGGCAACTTCGCGGCCTTGCTCGCCTTGATCGCTTTCGGCGAGACCGCATTGAAGCTAATTCCCGGTGGCAGCATCAAGCCTTTTTGCGAACCGGACACGGTGACATCCACGCCCCATTCGTCATGCCGGTAATCCGCTGACGCAAGCCCAGAAATGGTATCGACGAGAAACAAGGCAGGATGTCCGGCCGCATCGATCGCGCGACGCACCGCTGCAATGTCCGACGTGACACCCGTCGAGGTTTCGTTATGCACCACGCAAACCGCCTTGATCGTGTGCTGCGTGTCTTCACGCAAACGCGCTTCGATCATGTCGGCCTGCACGCCGCGCCGCCATCCCTCAATGCCTGGCAAGCCCAGGAATTCCGGCTTCAACCCCAGGTTCTCGGCCATCTTTTTCCAGAGCGTCGCGAAGTGGCCGGTCTCGAACATCAACACGGTGTCGCCGGGGCTGAGCGTGTTGCAGAGCGCCGCTTCCCATGCGCCCGTGCCCGATGACGGATAGATCACGACCGGCTGTTCAGTCTTGAAGATGGCCTTGATGCCGTCCAGGACTTTCAGGCCTAACGCACCGAATTCCGGCCCGCGATGGTCGATCGTCGGATAACTCATTGCCCGTAGAATGCGGTCCGGGACCGGGCTGGGACCCGGAATCTGCAGGAAATGGCGACCAGCGGGATGGAAATCGAGTTTTAACATGATGCGTCCTTTGAATTTTGCATGCAAAATACTTTAGCGCACCGAGACGATGACCGGAAGCGGTAAATGCTTGTTTTTCTTAGGTGGAAACCCGCCCCTCCAAACTTACCGGCGTGGTACGGTAAAATCGTGTCAATAGAAAAGGGTTGAGGTATTGAATGCAAAATGATCATCTGCAGGATTCACAGATCGCGCAGATTTCGCAGACCGCAGCCACGCTTCCAAAAGTTGAGCGGCAGCGGTTGCATGACACGGTGGTTGAGCACCTGCGCAATTTCATCGTCGAAGGCTTGCTTGCGCCGGGCGTGAAACTCAACGAACGCACGTTGTGCGAGACGCTGGGCATTTCGCGCACGCCGCTGCGTGAGGCGCTGAAGGTGCTGGCGTCCGAGGGACTGATCGACATCTTGCCGAACCGGGGTGCATCGGTGTCGCAGATGAGCGAGGCGGAGATTCGCGAGACTTTCGAACTGATGAGCGGGCTCGAAGCGTTCTCGGGCGAACTCGCATGCGAGCGCATAACACCTGCCGAGCTGAGCGAAATCAAGGCGCTGCATTACGCGATGCTGGCTTGCCGCGAACAGAACGACCTGTCGGGGTATTACAGCCGCAATCAGGCCATTCACGACAAGATCAACGACGCCGCGCGCAATTCGGCGCTGCGGCAGACTTATATATCGGTGAACCGGCGGCTGCAGGCATTGCGGTTCCGGTCCAACTTCCAGACGGTGAAGTGGGACAGCGCGATCCGCGATCACGAAGCCATGATCGAGGCGCTGGAAGCACGCGACGGCAAGCGCATGGCGTCTATCCTGCGTGGCCATTTGCTGTCCAAGCGCGATGCGGTGCTGGCCGAGAGAACCATGACTACGGTGCGCACGCGGTCAGAGGGCGGCACGCTGCCTGACGCGCCGCCGGGTTAAAACGGGTTATCGCCCACATCAATATCGAGGCGCGTTTTCGGACAGCAGGGGCAAGACCGCTGTCCGCTGACCGTCGACAGTTGCCCCTGCAAACGCAAAGCTCGGCGAAAGGTCGCGGTTGAGATCGGCGGGGAAGTTGAGAGCGGGCTTCGATACCTCGTCAAGCGCCGCGATCTGCGCGTCAGTCAGCTTGAGATCGAGCGCGGCAAGATTCGCCTGAAGCTGGTCGATTCTGCGCGCTCCAAGAATTGTCGACGTCACGCCCGGACGGTTCTGCACCCACGCAAGCGCAACCGCCGCCGGAGTGGCGTTGGCTTCCTTGGCAACGGCCGTCAGCGCATCGATAACCTGAAAATCCTTCTCGGTCGGCAAGCCCACCAGGGACCCGCGATCCGACGCAACGGTATTCACATTCTCCCGGCTGTATTTGCCCGACAGCCAGCCGTTCTTGAGAGGGCTCCACGGCATCACGCCAATACCAAGCTCTTGCGCCATCGGCGTCAATTCGCCCTCTACGGTCCGTTGCAGAAGCGAGTATTCAACCTGTATCGCGATTAACGGTGTCCAGCCGCGGAACTGCGCGATCATCTGCGCCTGCGCGACCTTCCAGGCGGGCGCGTCGGAGAACCCCACATAACGCACCTTGCCGGCGCTCACAAGATCGTCCATCGCGCGCATCGTCTCTTCAATGGGCGCCGTGCGGTCCCAGTTGTGCATCCAGTACAGGTCGATGTAATCCGTCTGCAACCGGCGCAGCGATTGCTCGCATTGCTCGACGATTGCCTTGCGCCCGGCTCCGCCACCGTTCGGATCTCCGCGATACAGATTGCCGAAGAACTTCGTGGCAATGACCGTGCGATCCCGGCGGCCTTTTTGCCGCGCAAAGAAGTCGCCAATGATCTTCTCGGAATGACCGAGGGTGTAGATGTTGGCGGTATCGATGAAATTGCCGCCCCGGTCGAGATACTCGGCAAGGATGGTTTCTGCCTCAGCGGGGCTTGAGCCCCAGCCCCAGTCTTCGCCGAAGGTCATGGTGCCGAGACAAAACGGACTGACCCGAAGGCCCGAGCGGCCAAGCGTGACGTAGGAATCCAGCGACATGATGTTTCTCCTGAAAATTGACGGGTTGGCCAGACGTCAATAAAACCACCATGCGCCTTCCCGGCGATAGACCAATGCTCGCAAGCTCTTGCACAATCCTGCCAACATTGAGCGAAACATGCGTACGGTGCTTGCCGTGCTTACAATGAGCGCGTTCGCCCCTTACCGTGGAAGAATGGAACATCTCGCCGAACTTCGCAGCTTGATCAAACGCCACGCCCGCCCCGACATGATGGTCGAAGCGCTGCCGGGCGTCGCAATCATGGCTTCCGACACAACCACCGAGCCGATCCACCATGTGTACGAACCCACGCTTGCCGTGATCGCACAAGGCACCAAACGCACGGTGCTCAACGACAAGGTGTTCGAATACCGCGCGGGGCAGTACCTGGTGGTGTCGGTCGACTTGCCGATCACCGGGCACGTAGTCGAGGCAAGCGAGCGCGAACCCTTTCTTGCGATGGGGCTGGTGCTGAAGCCGGCGAACATTGCCACCCTGTTGCTGGAGACCGCGCCCGGCGACAGGACGGTCGGGGAGCCCCTGGGTTTGGCTATCAGTAGTGCGTTGCCGGAGTTGCTCGATCCGATCGTACGCTTGCTTCGCCTGCTGGATCACCCCGAAGATATTTTCGTGCTCGCGCCCATGCTCGAGCGCGAAATCCTGTGGCGGCTGCTGGCGGGTGAACAGGGTGCGATGGTGCGGCAGATCGGTCTCGCCGATAGCCGCTTGTCGCAAATCAGCCATGCCATCCGCTGGATTCGCAGCCATTACGCCGAGACGCTCGCGACCGAAGCACTCGCCGGGCTGGTGGGCATGAGCGTTTCGTCGTTTCACCGGCATTTCCGCGCGGTGACGTCGATGAGCCCGCTTCAATATCAGAAGCGCATACGTCTGCAGGAGGCGCGCGCGCGGCTTTTGGTGGAATCGGCAGATGTGGCCGCGGTGGGATTCGAGGTGGGCTACGACAGCCCATCGCAGTTCAGCCGCGAATACAGCCGCCTGTTCGGCGCGCCGCCAGGCCGCGACGTCGCACGCTTACGCGGCGTGCCGACGCTTGCGCAAAGCATCGCCTGAAGGAATGAACGTGCCTCTTAACCCTCCCCTCAGCGCGTCCTCAACCCGCGCACATTCCTGACGCCTGAAGCCCCTTGTATAAATCCATTTGATGGGTTGATAAGAAAACGCAATTATTTTTATGGTTTTCAGCTTTGTACAGTCCGATGCAGTCACAACGCGCCATGCAACCAAAATCGAGCGCGACAAGAATATCTACTCGCCACCGGACCATCATGAAACTACTCAAGCTTGCTCCTCTCGCGGTGCTGGGCGCCTTCACGGCGTCGTCGTATGCACAGAGCAGTGTCACCCTTTACGGCCTGATTTCAGGCGGCGTTGGGTTCGCGACCAACCAAGGGGGTCACAACGCTTATGAGGCGCTCAGCGGCACGAACCAGAATCCGCGCTGGGGCCTGAAAGGACGCGAAGACCTGGGCGGCGGCTTGACCGCGGTGTTCCAGCTTGAGAACGGTTTCAACATCATGAGCGGCACGGCTTCGCAGAACGGCCGCGAATTCGGCCGGCTGGCGTACGTGGGTCTCGCCGATAAAACCTACGGCACGCTGACCCTCGGTCGCCAGTACGACGCGATTCACGATTACATCGGTCCGGTGATCATTGCGAGCAACGGCGTGAACATCGGCGATAACGACAACGGTTATAACGACATCCGCGTCCAGAATTCGGTCAAGTATGTGAGCCCGGATTATCGCGGGCTGAAGGCCACGGCCATTTATGGCTTCAGCAACTCGACCGGCTTCGGCGACAACAACGCGTACAGCTTCGGCGTCGGCTACGAGAATGGCCCGTTCAAATGGAGCGCGGTGTACGCGCAGTATAACCACCCGGACAGCCCCACCAATCCGGACGGCGCGATCTCCAACGACTACGCGTCACCCATCTTGATCTTCGATAAGAGCGCGACCCACCCGTCCGTGTTCGCGAGCAAACAGCGCATTGCCGGCACCGGTGGTTTCTACACGATCGGGAAGGCGCAATTCGCCGCGCTCTTCACCGATGTTCACTACGATTACCTCGACAACTCGCATCTGCACTTGCAGAACTTTGGCGTGAACGTGGTGTACACCATGACCCCGTCGCTGTTCCTCGGCGCGGCCTACGGTTACACCGACGGCAAGTACGATGTGATCAACCAGAAGCCGCAGTGGCATCAGGTGAACTTGCAGGCGGACTATTTTCTTTCGAAGCGTACTGACATAGCGTTGACAGTGATCGGCCAGCTAGCCGCCGGCGACGCTCAGCATGCGCAAATCTTCGCGTTCGCGCAGTCGACAACGACACGCCAACTGGTCGCAACCATCGGCATGCGCCACGTGTTCTGAACATGAGCCAAACTTTTAATATCCCTCGCCGTACGTTCCTCAAGGCATCGGCAGCGTTGACTGCCGGTGCGATGTTCAGCCCACTTGCGCAGGCGGCCAACGAGCGGCGCACGGTCATTATCGATTGCGATCCGGGCCAGGACGATGCCATCGCCATCCTGTTCGCACTCGGCGCGCGCGACCGGCTGGACGTGCGCGCATTGACTGCGGTGGCGGGCAACGTGCCGCTGGACCTGACTGAACGCAACGCGCGCATCATTCGCGACTGGGCGGGTCAGACGAAGACCCTGCCGGTTTATGCAGGCTGCCCGCGTCCACTGATGCGCCCGCTGATTACTGCTGCGAACGTGCATGGCAAGACGGGCCTCGAAGGCGTGGAATTGCACGAACCGCTGGCGCCGGCCGCGCAACAGCACGCGGTGGCATATCTCATCGAAACGTTGAAGGCGGCCCCACCTCACAGCGTGACGATCTGCGCGATCGGACCGCTGACGAACCTGGCCACCGCGCTGACCGAAGCGCCCGAAATCCGCGACGGCTTGCGCGAAATCGTGCTGATGGGCGGCGCGTTCTTCGAGCGCGGCAACATCACGCCGGCTGCCGAGTTCAACGTCTATGTCGATCCGGACGCGGCGAGCATTGTGTTCGCGAGCGGCGTGCCGATCGTCGTGCTGCCACGCGATGTCGCCGTGAAAGCGCCCATCACGCCCGCGCGCATTGCGCCAATACGCGCCATTGGCAACCGCTGCGGCGCGATCGTCGCGGACATCATGGCGGCGGAAGTGAAGTATCAGAAGGGCCGGCGCGGCGTGGAAGAAGCACCCATGTACGATCCTACCGCGGCGGGTTATCTCGTCGATCCGTCCTTGTTCAAGGGACGTCTGGTGAATGTGGTGGTGGAGACAACTGGGCAATGGACGCTGGGCGAAACGGTAGTTGACTGGAGCGGCCATAGCGGCCGTGCACCGAACGCAACCTGGATTACCGACGTCGATGCCGATGCGTTTTATGCCGCGCTACGGGCGAGCATTGCTACGCTTCCCTAAGCCGCTGTTTGCTCATGGTTTAAATATGCGCGGCAATATAGTCCCAACACGCTTTCACATGCGGACCGCGGTCTTCGCCCGCCAGCGAGATCAACGCAATGGCGCGCGTGACACGCGGTTTGTCCAGACGAAGGGCTATCAGTTCGGGATCGTGCAGATGCAGCGTATAGAGGCTCGGCAGCACGGCAATCGCCAGGCCGTTGCGCGCCAACGCGTACAGCGGCTCGGAGTATTCCATCCGGTACGCCACGGAAAGACGCAGCTTTTCATCGCCACTTGTTCGATGCAACGCGTCGCTCACACTGCCGCGCACGAACACAGCAAGGTCCCGGCCAACAAGCTTCGCCCACGGCAGCGTCTTGCGTTTGGCGAGCGGATCGTCGCGACGCAGTACCACGACGATCTCGTCTTCGAAAACGTCCTTGAACCGCAACGCCTCGTGGTTCGCTTCGGGTTCATGCACGCCAATGCCGATGTCGGCGACACCATCGCGCACCGCATCGATCAGCGCGCTATTCGGCAAGTCAGTGAGCGTGAAACGCAGCGATGGCCGTTGTTCGCGGAACGCGTTCAATACCGGCAGCAGGCGTCCCGCCACGGACGGAATCATCGCGATGCGCACCGTCTGCACGCGCTCGGCGAAGGTGCTGGCCATGTCGTCGAAAGTGCCGCGCGCATGGTTGAGCAGGCGCTCGGCAAGCGGCAGTATGCTGGCGCCGGCAGCAGTCAGCGTCAGGCGGTGAGCGGAACGCGCAAACAAAGGACCGCCGAGCAGGAACTCGATCTGCCGGATCGCGGCGGTCAGGGCCGGTTGTGTCAGCGAGAGCGATTGCGCCGCTTGCGTGAAGCTGCGCGCGTGCGCGAGCGCAACGAAATACTGCACTTGCCGCAACGTCAGCGCGGGCAAGAGGGACGAACGATCGGACATTGAGCGCCACCGCTTCGGGACAATGCGCCGCAGTATAAAGCGCGACCAAGCCGGCCTAAGCAAAGGAAACAATAGTGAACAAGGAATCTTCGATGGCTTCTCCCGAGCTCGCCGCACCAAAAACATCGAGCGGCTGGCTGGATCGCCGCTTTGCATTGAGCGCACGCAATACCAGCGTGCGGATCGAGACACTTGCAGGCATTACGTCGTTTCTCGCGGCGGCGTATCTGCTTGTCGTGATCCCGTCGCTGCTTGCAACGGGCGGCATGGATCGGGGTGCGGCGACCACGTCAACCATCATCGTTTTCGTTTTAAGCACCATTTTCATGGGACTTTATACGAATCTGCCGTTTATCGTCGGACCCGGGATTGGTGGATCGGTGATCCTCGGCGTGACGCTGGCGGCGACCGAACATGTTGCGTGGCAAACCGGTCTCGGCATTGCGTTCATCTCCGGCGTGCTGTTTCTTATCCTTACGCTGGTCGGCGCGCGCAGTCTGGTCGTGCGGCTGATTCCGGCGCAGATCAAGCTGGGTCTCGGCGCGTCCATCGGGCTCTTTATCGCGGTGCT
>NZ_JAQGMM010000013.1 GCF_028292365.1 Caballeronia sp. | reverse complement strand
CCGCATCCATGCGAAAAAGTTGCGCGCGGGCGAGCGGGTAGAGGGAGCTGAACACGAGGTGGAAAGGCCGGAGCGGCGTAAATTGAGACGCGCCATTTTAACGGCTTTGCGCAAGCACGCCGAAAAGTGATGACACGCTGATGAAAAGCGTCTCGGACAAGACCAAGGAAAGGCCATCGCAGGGACCGGCGCGACGGGTAGTACAGGTCAGCGCCGCGGTTTGTCCGTGGGCATCTTGCCTGGCATGGGCGGTGTTCCGGCGGAGTGCATGGTAGTGGGATCGAGCAAGCCCCAATGGCCGTCAATCAAGCCCTCCAGCGGCCGGAAATTCGCCTTGTACGCCATTTTGTCGCTCTCACGAATCCAGTAACCCAGATAGACGTGAGGCAAATCCAGGCTGCGCGCCTGCTCGATCTGCCACAGGATGTTGTAAGTGCCGAAGCTGGTGTGCGGCATGCCGGGTTCGAAAAATGTATAAACCGACGAAAGTCCGTCGCCGAGAATGTCGATCATGCTGATCATGCGCAGCGTGCCGGGTTCCGGTGGATCATCGACGAGACTGTTGTGCAGGCTTGCATCTGTGGCATCCGGATTATCGGAGTCTGCGGGATTGCCGGCGCGCACAGGCTCGCGGAATTCCACCAGGCGCGAGTTGATCCGGCTTTGCAGCAAAAATTGCTCGTACTGGTCACGGCTGTCGCGATCCATGCCGCCGCCCGCGTGCCGCGCCGACTGATAGCGCATATAGAGCGCGTAATGCTCTTCGTCATAGTGCAGTGGTGCCACGCTCGCCACCAGCCCGCCATGCTGCTTCCAGACGCGCCGCTGGGTGCGGTTCGGCTTGAAGTGCTCGATAGGCACGCGCACCGGCACGCAAGCGCGGCAGCCGTCGCAATATGGGCGATAGGTGAAGACCCCGGAGCGCCGGAAACCCGCCTTGACGAGTTCGGTGTAGACGTCGGAGTTGATCAGGTGACTGGGTGTTGCCACCTGGGAGCGCGCAATGCGCCCGTCCAGATAGCTGCAGGGGTACGGCGCCGTTGCATAAAATTGCAACGCCGAAAGGGGAGAAAGCGGCAGCTCATTGGGGTGAGTCACGTTGGCAGCTCTCGTTCTAAGCGTCTATCTTACTTACCGTCCTAACCGTGCCGCAGCGGTTCGATGCAGGGCGGAAATCCTCGGTCGTGTCGCTATCTTGCCTGCTATGCATCAACGTCTAATCATCGAGTTGGATTGGTTTGCGTCCCGGACCTCGCGCTCCTCAAAACCGGCTTCACTCATTCAGGTGGCAACATGGGAGGCCGAAGCGTTTCGAGCAGCGCGTATTTGTTGAACTGCCAGGGGACCGGCGGTTCGCCGACCGCCCCGCGCAGATGTCTCACAAATAACTTGCGGGAGATCTCCCGGCCGCCCAGCGAGGCCAGATGCGACGTATTCTGCTGGCAGTCTATCATCTCTATTTTATGGTGGCGCAAGTGTCCGATGAGCGCCGCCAGCGCGATTTTCGACGCGTCGGTGCGATGCGCGAACATCGATTCGCCGAAAAACATCCGCCCGAACGACACGCCATAAAGACCGCCTACGCGCTTGCCCTCGAACCACGTTTCAATGCTATGCGCCCGCCCTTCGCGATGCAGCGAGGAATAGGCTTCCACGATATCCGCCGTGATCCACGTGCCGCGCTGGCCTTCGCGCGGCGTCTGGGCACAGGCACGCATCACGCCGGCGAAATCTTCGTCCACGCGAATTTCCCACGACGCCTCGCGCAACACGCGCCGCAGCGTTTTACGCAACGAATCGGAGACTTTGAATTCGTCGGGAATCAGCACCATGCGCGGATCGGGACTCCACCAGAGCACCGGCTGGCCATCGGAATACCATGGGAAAATGCCGCGCTGATACGCATCCACGAGACGGCTGCTCTGCAATTCAGCGCTGGCCGCGAGTAATCCGGGCGCGCCGCTCGCCTCCCCGAGCGCACGCTCGACGGGGGGGAACGGATCGTCGGAGGCGAGCCATGGAACCATGATTCGGGGGGCGCTCAGCCTTCGCGCAGTGAGCGGAAGATGTCGCCGGTATGCAGCGCGTAGTTGCCGGCGGCGCGGTCGGCGAAAAAGAAGCGTAGCGTCTGCCCGACTGTCGGGAAGGCGATTTCGTCCCAGGGAATCTCGCTCTCGTCGAAGAGCTTCACTTCGAGACTTTCCTCTCCGGCGTCGATGTCCAGATCCAGCAGCCGTGCCAGATAGAAGAGGTGCACCTGATGCACGTGAGGCACGTTCAGCAGCGTGAAGAGGCTCTGGATTTCGACGCGTGCGCCAGCTTCCTCGAGCGTTTCGCGCGCGGCGCCTTCGCTGGTGGTTTCGTCCATCTCCATGAAACCCGCCGGCAAGGTCCAGTAGCCGTAGCGCGGTTCGATCGCGCGCCGGCACAGCAGCACTTTGTCGTCCCAGACCGGCACGGTCCCGACCACGTTGCGCGGATTCTGATAATGCACCGTGCCGCAATTACCGCAGACGTAGCGCTGGCGGTTGTCGCCAGGCGGAATGCTCAGGCCGACCTCGTGGCCGCAGACGGAACAGAATTTCATAGGGGAGAAGTCTGAAAGTGTCGTGCGAGTGTATCACCGAGCCCGTGTCGCGCGGCGGCGCGGGCGTCCGCCGAAAAAAGGCACCGCGAGCCGGAGTACGTGACGGGGCGCGCCACTGTCCAGCACTTGCCCAGATGGCCGATGAGCCCGGGCCGGACGCAACCGGGCGGACGCTTGTTGCCGGCTTCTCGCTACAATAAGTGCTTCGGACGCAACGCTTTGAGCGCCACGTCTGCTCATTCACGGCCAATACACATTCCCCGACGATGTCCACCACGCCCGCCGCTCCACGCCCGCCAATGCTGTCCACCGCCGACGCGCTCGCTACCTTGCTGGCGGCCGCGCGCCGGGTGGACGGGGCGAAAACCGTCGATACCTTCGAAGCGCTCGGGCGCGTGCTGGCTACGGCCGTCGTGTCGCCGCTCGACGTGCCGCCCATGCGCACCAGTTCCATGGATGGCTACGCGGTGCGGGCCGCGGATCTCGCCGGCGCGTCTGAAGCGAGCGCCGTGACGCTCCCCGTGTCGCAGCGTGTGCCGGCTGGCCAGACGGCCGAGCCGCTGGCTGCCGGTACGGTTGCGCGCATCTTCACGGGGGCCACCGTGCCGCCGGGTGCGGACACCATCGTGATGCAGGAAATGGTCCGTTCCGACAACGCCGGTGCGACCTTCTCCCACGTGCCGCCGGAGGGCGAATGGATCACGCAGCAAGGCGCTGATATCCGTCGCGGCTCCGTGATTCTGCCCGCCGGCTCGCGGCTTACGCCGCAGGCGCTGGGGCTCGCGGCATCGGTGGGGAGCGCTGTGCTCGACGTGGTGCGCAAGGTGCGCGTGGCGGTGTTTTTTACCGGCGACGAACTCACCATGCCGGGCGAGCCGTTGCGCCCAGGCGCGATCTACAACTCGAATCGTTTCACGCTGCGTGCGTTGCTTGGCGAACTGGGTTGCGACGTGACCGATCTCGGTATCGTGCCTGATCGTCTGGACGCAACCCGCGAAACCCTGCGGCAGGCGGCGCGCGATCATGACCTGATCCTCACGTGCGGGGGCGTATCGGTCGGTGAGGAAGATCATGTGAAGCCGGCTGTGGAAGCGGAAGGACGCATTTCCATGTGGCAGATCGCGATGAAACCCGGCAAGCCGCTCGCGTTCGGTGCGGTGCGGCGCGAGTCGGCCGGTCAAAACGGCGGCGAGGCGTTTTTTATTGGATTGCCGGGCAATCCGGTCTCCAGCTTCTGCACGTTCCTGCTGTTTGTGCGGCCGTTCATCCTGCGACTGGCGGGCGCCGAATCGGTTGAACCGCGCGTGTACTCCATGCGGGCCGATTTCACGCAAAAGAAGGGTGACCGGCGTAACGAATTCCTGCGTGCCCGTGTGAACGAAGCCGGTGGTCTGGAGGTGTTCGGGAATCAAAGCTCGGCTGTGTTGACATCCACGGTATGGGGCGACGGTCTGATCGATAACCCGCCGAACCACGCCATCCAGGCCGGTGAGACCGTGCGGTTTATCCCGTTTTCAGAACTGATGCGTTGAAGTTGCGTCGAAGGCAATCATGAAAGTCGAATTAAGGTTTTTTGCGGGCGTGCGCGAATCACTAGGTGTGGCGAACGAGAGCGTGGATGTGCCGGACAGCGTATCCAGCGTCGGCGACGTGCGCGCCTGGCTGCGCATGCGCGGTGGTGCATGGGCGGAAACGCTCGCCGAGGGCCGTTCGTTGCGCATGGCGTGCAACCATGAAATGACGGACCCGTCGCGGCGCATTACGGAAGGCTGCGAAGTCGCGTTTTTCCCGCCCGTCACGGGAGGCTGAGATGACGCGAGTACGCGTGCAGGAAGCCGATTTCGATCTCAGCACGGAAGTCGCCGCGTTGCGCGCGGACAATCCCAAGGTGGGCGCGGTGGCGTGTTTTATCGGTACGGTGCGGGATTTGAACGAAGGCCAAACTGTTCAGGCAATGGAGCTGGAGCACTATCCCGGCATGACCGAAAAGGCGCTGGAGGCCATCGCTGCGCAGGCTCGGGAGCGCTGGCCGGGTTCGGACGTGCTGATCGTGCATCGCGTGGGAAAACTCTTGCCGCTCGACCAGATCGTGCTGGTTGTGACGACCGCCATGCACCGGGCGCAAGCCTTCGAATCGTGTGCGTTCGTGATGGATTATCTGAAAACGCAGGCGCCGTTCTGGAAGAAGGAAAAGACGGAACACGGCGAGAAATGGGTCGATGCCCGTGAATCCGACGACGCCGCGCTAACACGATGGGATTTGGATGTGACAAAAGGGGCGGGGGCGTAAGCAATCGGCAGCTATCATTCGCGGCCAGCGCTGCGTTCGGCTGCGTCGCTGGCGGACTGGGAATGTGCGCCTATGAGTAGTTTATGCGTCGCTCGATTTGTTGCGTTGTTCGGTATTTTCAACGCTCGACAGCCCGACTGGAAAAGGTTTGCCGTGGCTCCGGTCGGGCAATTCCCTGGAAAACTCGCTTTCGCCGCGCCCCGTGCGCAGGCGCTTGAGCGATGCCATCAAAGCGAGCTGCTTGTCCGGAATGGCATAGTCCCAGCCGAATTTGCTCAGTTGCAGGCTTTGCGCAATGCGCAGCGCTGGCTCCATGAACTGCACGGCTGCGGCAGGCTCGTAGCGGGTGTTGACGGTGTCGAGGAAAAGCGTGAGCCAGCGGGCGAAGTGCTGGGGTTCAATATCGCCGAGAGGCCGGTGCGCCTCTTGAACGTTGCCCCTATATCCCTTCGTTCCAAGTACGAGGCTCGACCAGAACGTCGCCATCTTCGCTAAATGCGCGTCCCAACGCCCAGCGAGTTCGCGGGCGAAGATCGGGCCGAGCAGCAGGTCATCATCCACACGCTGGTAGAACGCGTCGACCAGTTCCCGGATATTGGTTTCGTCGGGTTCCGCGATTCGGACGAATGGTGTTGGCAGTGGCGCCGGCTGGCTGGGGGGCTCAATCAGGGGCTTACTCATAGCGTTCGATAACAGGATTCAGTGAGGATTTAGTCTGGCTGGCGAAACGCCGATTAGTGGTTCTCAAATCGGTGAACGAAAATCCGGCCTGCCGATATTAGTAAAATGCCAATTACAGCAGACGATTGACGGGAACAGAATAAACTACGAACCTATCGCCAAATGGGCTCATGAAACGGGCTAACGCAGCGGGTGCATAAGGCCGGCTTATGAAGTCAGTGTCATATGCGCCATCTATAAATGGGGCCAGACAATTCAGCCCTCTAGTTGCGCCACTAAGTTAGGTCAACAAGTGCGAACAATACGAGCGGCAAATAAGCAGAATGAGTTTGATTGACATCCGCCTGACTGCTTCCATGATAATCGACGTTTAATCGTGACGTAGTGGATGGCGCCAGGCGGCGATTGGCCGCAGCGGTTGTGCGACGGGCTCCGACCTTGCCCGGCCGCATGGCGATTCGGTGAAAGAGTTGGGCCAGGCACGTTCGATCGGGTTCAGGTGTAACGTCTATCTGGCTATTTGTGCCGCCTGAAAGCGTACCCTATACCCGTGCGATTGAACTTTTACTACGCTCCGGACCGACGTGACCACGCGATCGGCTCATTCGACAGATTCCGCGACTGATTACGCGAACTACGCGATCCACCCATGCGACTGACCGATTACACCGACTATTCGTTGCGCGTCATGCTCTATCTGGCCGTTCGGCCCGAGGGGCTGTCGACCATCCAGGAGATCTCCGATGCCTACGGGATCTCCAAGAACCATCTGATGAAGGTGGTGCAGCGGCTCGGAGAGCTCGGCTGGGTGGAAACCGTACGCGGCCGTAACGGCGGCCTGAAGCTCGACCCTCGTACGCGGTCGCTGAGCGTCGGCGAGGTTGTGCGCAAGACCGAGAACGATTTTTCGATAGTCGGTTGTTTCGCCGATGACAGCGAACCCCACCGGCATTGTGTGATCGAACCCCATTGCCGTCTGCGGGGCGTGTTCGCCGCAGCGCGCGATGCGTTCCTGGCGGAACTCGATCAGCATACGGTCGGTGATCTGGCGTCGCCGTCTGAGGAACTCGCGGGCGCGCTCGGCATCGTGCGATTCATGCCGGCAGCGGCGGGCATTAATCGTATCGCCGGGCATGGCTGACTGAGCTATTTTTGCGTGACTAATTTACCTGCTTCACCTTCCTGACGCATACCTGTTCCGGGCGCGGCCCGCGCTGATTCTTCGACCTGGATCAGTCCACCGCCGTCGCGATCCGATCACAATGGACCCTGGCCGGTCCCTGACGCCCATGCTCGACGGACGCCAGCGTACGGTGTTGTTCCCGACCCGACGCTTTCATGACCACGACTAACCGCTCGGCACTACCCAAGCGCGTCAATCGGCATTTCGCAGAAAAATGCGGTTTTTGGGCAGTGGAACGCTTGAAAGTGCCGGATCACGCCTCATTTTGAACACATCCCGATTTGGAGGTCTCAATATGAGAATCGACAAGCTAACCACGAAGTTCCAGGAAGCACTGGCTGACGCGCAGAGTCTTGCCGTCGGCAATGACAATCAATATATCGAACCGATTCACTTGCTTTCGGCGTTGATCGCGCAGCAGGACGGTTCGGCGCGCTCGCTGCTGTCGCAAGCGGGTGTGCAGGTCCAGGCGCTGCAAACCGCGCTCAAGGACGCCATGACGCGTCTGCCGCAAGTTCAGGGCACGGACGGCAACGTCCAGGTCAGCCGCGATCTCGCCGGCTTGCTGAACAGCGCCGACAAAGAGGCGCAAAAGCTCAACGACACGTTTATCGCCAGCGAGATGTACCTGCTCGCCATCGCCGACGACAAGGGCGAAGCTGGCCGGATTGCCAAGCAGCATGGCCTCACGCGCAAGGCGCTTGAAGCCGCGATCAATTCGGTTCGCGGCGGTGGCCAGGTGAACAGCCAGGACGCGGAAAGCCAGCGCGGGGCGCTGAAGAAATACACCGTCGACCTGACCGAACGCGCGCGCGCCGGCAAGCTTGACCCGGTGATCGGCCGTGACGACGAAATTCGCCGTTCTATTCAGATCTTGCAACGCCGCACTAAGAACAATCCGGTGCTGATCGGCGAGCCGGGCGTGGGCAAGACGGCCATCGTCGAAGGCCTGGCGCAGCGCATCATCAACGGCGAAGTGCCCGACTCGCTCAAGGGCAAGCGGGTGCTTTCGCTCGACATGGCGGCGCTGCTGGCCGGCGCCAAGTTCCGCGGCGAGTTCGAGGAAAGGCTGAAGACGGTGCTGAAGGAACTGTCGCAGGACGAAGGCCAGACCATCGTCTTCATCGACGAGATGCACACGATGGTCGGCGCCGGCAAGGCCGAGGGCGCGATGGACGCCGGGAACATGCTGAAACCGGCGCTGGCGCGCGGCGAACTGCATTGCGTCGGCGCCACCACGCTCGACGAATACCGCAAGTACATCGAGAAGGACGCCGCGCTCGAGCGCCGCTTCCAGAAAGTGCTGGTCGAAGAGCCGACGGTGGAGGCGACCATCGCCATCCTGCGCGGGCTGCAGGACAAGTACGAGCTGCACCACAAGGTCGAGATCACCGACCCGGCCATCATCGCCGCCGCCGAGCTGTCGCACCGTTACATCACCGACCGTTTCCTGCCCGATAAAGCGATCGACCTGATCGACGAGGCGGCATCTAAGATCAAGATCGAAATCGATTCCAAGCCTGAAGTGATGGACCGGCTCGAGCGCCGCATCATCCAGCTGAAGATCGAAAAGGAAGCGGTCAAGAAGGCGAAGGACGAGGCGTCGCAGCGGCGCCTGGGCCTGATCGACGACGAGATCGCCCGCCTGGAGCGCGAATACAACGACTACGAGGAAATCCTCAAGGCCGAAAAGGCCACGGTGCAGGGGACCACCCACATCAAGGAAGAAATCGAGCAGGTCCGGCACCAGATGGAAGAGGCCAAGCGCAGGAGCGACTATGCCTTGATGTCCGAACTCCAGTACGGCAAGCTGCCGCAGCTTGAAGCGCAGCTGAAGCAGGCGGAAGAAGTCGCCACGCGCGGCGCCGACAGCGCCAGGCCGAAGCTGCTGCGTACCCAGGTGGGCGCCGAGGAAATCGCCGAGGTGGTGTCGCGCGCGACCGGCATCCCGGTGTCGCGCATGATGCAGGGCGAGCGCGAAAAACTGCTGCACATCGAGG
>NZ_JAQGMM010000674.1 GCF_028292365.1 Caballeronia sp. | reverse complement strand
CCGATGTGAAGCGCGTCGCCGGAGCGAGAGTTTAGGCGGCGCGTTTTAGTTTTCGGGCACAAGTTCAAGCCACACGCGGGCTGTCGCCGGAAGTACCTGACTCGCTGATTCGGCAGGATAGGCATCGAGACGACTTCGAAAATAAAAAACCCCGCCGAGCCTTGTGGCACGCGGGGTTTCGAATAATCCGGTACAAGTCCGGATGCGTTATTGGTGGAGGCGGCGGGAATCGAACCCGCGTCCAGTAGCGCTCTACGACCAGTTCTACATACTTAGTTCTATCATTTAATTTAACCTGGCGACGCGGACGAACACGCTTCGCTTCGGCGATTCACTAAATTTTCGACCTTGGCGTCGCGACGCCGACAAGGCTTATCTGACGTATATGACCTCTCGCGGTATTGCTACCGGTCTTGCGACTCTAGTCCGTCAGTAAACTAGGGAGAGGCAGGCGGCCCTTAGGCTGCCAGTGCGAACGTTTCGTCGTTTGCAGTTACGTTTTTCCCATTGATTTACGAGGTGACGGGTCCTCGGTATGCCCTAGCCGCTTCGCAACCCCTGTCGAAACCAGGTCGCCCCCGAAGCATTGGTCATTATCTCACAGTTCATCCGCGTTTTGGCCGGTGAGGCCGCCCCATCCGGGAGCCGCAGCCGTCACCGACCGTTGATGCGCGTTATTGCACGTCGCGTAGCAGATGTTGCAATTCAATGGTTGTTTCCACGACATGATCCGCGTGCCATCGCGTGGGCGGCAGGTCCGTCCCGCAGTATCCGTAAGCGGCCGCCACGGTGACCATGCCGGCGGCGAAACCCGCCTGGACATCTCGCAGGTCGTCACCCACGTACACCACGCGCTCAGGCGCTTCTTCCATCAGCTCCGCAGCATGCAGCAGCGGCGCCGGATGCGGCTTCGAATGGGGGGTGGTATCGCCGCAAACAAGACACGCCGCGCGCTCAGCCAGTCCAAGCAGTGCCACTAGCGGTTCGGCCAGCCGCGTCGCCTTGTTGGTCACGATGCCCCAGCGCACGCCGCGTGCATCGAGTTGATCGAGCAATGCGTCGATACCCGGAAACAGCGTTGTCTCGATGCACAAATCCGCTTCATAGTTGGCGAGAAACTCCTCGCGCATGGACGCGTAATCGGGATGCTCTGGCTCAATCTCGAACGCGCCGGCCAGCAAACCGCGCGCGCCCGCCGAAGCCAACGGCCTCAAGGTCTCGAGCGGCCGCATTTCCAGCCCACGGTCGTGCCGCATCTTGTTGACGGCAGCAACCAGGTCAGGCGCGGTGTCCGCGATGGTGCCGTCGAGGTCGAACAAAATCGCGTGGCAGAGCTTGAGCCGGGTCTTGTCGATTTGATGCTTGGGCAAGGGCGTCGGGTCGTCGCTCATGAAAGTCCGTACAGGTTCGATGACGCTCGGAGGCGTGGGGTCGGCATCACTTGGTCGATCGCTCATGTCTGTTCCCGTCAGGCCACGCGGCGGCAAGCCATCAGATAGTTGATGCTTGAGTCGTCGGAGAGACCGAAGCGCTTGCTCAGCGGCCGGTACGTAATCCCCTTGATCTCGGCGATATCAAGTTGCGCAGAACGCACGTATTGCGCAAGTTCTGACGGCTTGATGAAGCGGGCGTAATCGTGCGTACCACGCGGTAGCATCCGGGCAATGTATTCTGCGCCGATCACCGCGAACAAATACGCCTTGGCATTGCGGTTGAGCGTGGAGAAAAACACCCAGCCGCCGGGTTTGACGAGCATTGCGCACGCCTGAACGATGGCCGCCGGATCCGGCACGTGCTCAAGCATCTCCATGCAGGTCACAACGTCATAGCTGCCGGGTTCCCGCGCCGCAAGCGCCTCGGCCGCGATCTCCTCGTATTCGACTTCGACGCCGCTCTCCAGGCTATGCAAGTCGGCCACGCCTAGCGCTCTCGATGACAAATCCACGCCTTTCACCTTCGCGCCACGCACTGCCATGGATTCAGACAGGATGCCTCCGCCGCAACCGATATCCAGCGCGCGCTTGCCCGACAGATGCGCAAGCCGGTCAATCCAGTCGAGCCGCACGGGATTGAGCTCGTGCAGTGGCTTGAACTCCGCATTCGGGTCCCACCAGCGATGAGCCAGCTCGCTGAATTTTTGAAGCTCGTGGGGATCGGCATTGATCATGTGCGGATAGCCTTGAAACGTAAGGTCGTAAGGTCAGGAACGGTCAAGCACCAAGTATATAGGCGGTGGCGAGAGCCGGTGGAACGCGGCACTCACCCAGGCCGGTCGAGCAGGGGAGCGCTCCGGGCGCCCGGCACGACGCGTTATGCATAAAAAAAGCCCCGCCGAAGCGGGGCTTTGATCCTGCGGCAATCTGTCGCGTATTACTGCGGCTGACGCGAGGTTCCAACAACTTCGACTTCCACGCGACGATCCGGTGCGAGGCAGGCGATAAGTTGCTTACGGTTCTTCTGGTTGCAACCCGTGGTAACCGGGTTACGCTTGCCCTTGCCTTCCGTATAGATACGGTTGGCTTCGATGCCCTTGCTGACCAAGTATGCCTTGACAGCTTGTGCACGACGCAGCGACAGGCGATCGTTGTACTTGTCCGAACCGATACGGTCCGTGTAACCCGTTGCGACCACAACTTCCAGGTTCAGGTCGCCGATCTTCGATGCGAGATCGTCAAGCTTTTCCTTGCCGCCTGGCTTCAGGATAGCCTTGTCGAAGTCGAACAGAGCGTCAGCTTGGTACGTAACCTTTTGGCTCTGGATAACCGGAGCAACCGGCGGAGCGACCGGCGGCTGCGGTGCCTGGGCTACCAGCGCGCCATCGCACTTTGCGTTAGCCGTTGCCGGGGTCCAGAACGCGTCACGCCAGCAAAGCTCGTTCGTGCCGTTCATCCACACCCATTCGCCCGTGCCGTTCACCCAGTTGTCGTTCACTGCCTGACGCGAAGCCGGGACCGATTGCGCCATCGCCGATGCAGCCATAACTGCGGTAGCTGCAATGAACGCGAGCTTTGAAAGTTTATTCATATTTCTCCTCTCGAAATTGAGATTACCGCAGGTTTACTGCGAGCCTTGTTGACGAAGACAAGTCATACATTGCTCGAAGTATAACATTACCGCGGAACAAAACGCTGTGTGTAGACTTCGAGCAGTGTCTAACTTTGTGCGTTCGCATTTTGCCATATCGTTCCCTTGCATCGATAAAAATATCCCTGGGTCCCTAACGCCCGCAACCTTATGTGGTGCATGCGCAACAAGACGGGGCAAGGAATTGCAGGGTTTGATACGTGCCGAACATGCGCACAATGCGTGCCACCCCGGAACTTTTTCCAAAAACCTCAATACATTTTTTTCGACAGTTTTTCGCGCGTTAATTGGCGACGTCAAAACCCGTGAGGGCGAATGATAGCGGGTTAGTCTGACGTTTTCACTTTGTTGTGCGCGGCAATTTGTAAGCTTTCGCAACCGTTTGCTCCGTGGGCTCGCGTCATGCTGGACATCGGCTTACGCATTGATTTGTCCCTTAATTCTTCAATCTGCTCCGTGCCAACTGCGGGTGCGACTGTATGTGTATACGCAGGCGCTCCAGGAGCGGATGTCGCGCATGTTAGAATCGCGTGATGCGTTGCGTTCGCAATGCCGATGCTAAACGACGGTGAATCCGGGTAAAACGCCGCAAAAGAGGCTTTTATTCCGCGCCGGCGCCGCACAGTTCAAGACACGGATAAATGGATCAATTCGCCAAAGAGACCCTGCCAATCTCCCTCGAGGAGGAAATGCGCCGCTCATATCTCGATTACGCGATGAGCGTGATCGTGGGGCGAGCGCTCCCCGATGT
>NZ_JAQGMM010000220.1 GCF_028292365.1 Caballeronia sp. | reverse complement strand
TCATGCGGCCTTTCTCGCCACCTGAGAGCACCTTGACCGACTTCTTGATGTCGTCGGCGTTGAACAGCAAACGGCCCAGCGTGCCACGGACCATCTGGTCGTCATCGCCGTCCTGACGATACTGGTCGACCCAGTCGGTCAGCGTCTCGTCCTTCGGAAACTCTTCATACGTGTCCTGCGGCATATAGCCAACCAGCGCGTTTTCCGCCCACTTGACCGTGCCGCCATCCAGTTCGATTGCGCCCTTCAGCGCCCGCAGCAACGTGGTCTTGCCCGCGCCGTTCTCGCCGATGATCGCAATCCGCTCACCCGGCTGAACGCTCAGGCTGAAGTGGTTGAAGATGGTGCGGTCGTATTTCTTGGTGATGTTGGTCGCCACCACCGCGATGTTGTGCAGCTTTTTGTCGAAGTCGAAGCGAATAAACGGGTTCTGCCGCGACGACGGCTTGAATTCCTCAATCTTGATCTTCTCGATCTGCTTAGCACGGCTGGTCGCCTGGCGCGCCTTCGACTTGTTGGCCGAGAACCGGCGCACGAAGTCCTGGAGGTCGGCCACTTTGTCTTTCGCCTTCTGGTTCGCGCTCGCCTGACGCTCGCGCGCCTGGGCCGAAGCCAGCATGTAGTCGTCGTAGTTACCCGGGTACACCTTCAACATGCCGTAATCCATGTCCGCCATATGCGTGCAGACCTGGTTCAGGAAGTGTCGATCATGCGAAATGATTACCATGGTCGAGTTGTACTGATTCAGTATGTCCTCGAGCCAGCGAATGGAAGTGATGTCCAGGTTGTTGGTCGGCTCGTCGAGCAGCAATACATCCGGCTTCGAGAACAGTGCCTGCGCGAGCAACACGCGCAGTTTCCAGCCCGGAGCAACGTTGCTCATGGGACCGTTATGGTCCTCAATCGCAATGCCAATGCCCAGCAACAACTCGCCCGCGCGCGCTTCGGCCGTATAACCGTCATACTCGGCGAACTTCGCTTCGAGTTCGGCGGCATGCATGTAGTCGTCGTCGGTCGCGTCGGGATTCGCGTAGATGGCATCGCGCTCGGACATCGCGCGCCACATTTCCGTGTGGCCCATCATCACGACGTCGATCACGCGTTTGTCTTCGAAAGCGAACTGATCCTGGCTCAATTTGCCCAAGCGGATGTTCGGCTCCAGCATGACGTTGCCTGCACTCGGCTCAAGGTCGCTGCCGAGGATTTTCATGAACGTGGATTTGCCGCAGCCGTTCGCCCCGATCAGGCCGTAGCGATTTCCTTCCCCGAACTTGACCGAAATGTTCTCGAAGAGGGGCTTCGGCCCGAATTGCATGGTGATGTTGGCAGTAGACAGCACAGCGCGTCCTTTTGAATGGTATACGGCGAAAAACCTGCAATTTTAGCAGTTTTTGCGACGAATTGCGGCATTGCAGCGAAAAGCCGCACGCGCCAGTGCGTAGACCTCGCTTCTGGCAGTCCGCAAATGGCGCCGTGAGCGACGCCGCGCCGGGCGTTTCGGGCTGACTGAATCTGCCGAATCCGCTGGCGCCGCCCGTCCCAAGCCTAGATGCGTTCCGCGATATACGCCTTCACGAGACCCGCCTCGGCCGACACAATATCGAATTTCTGTGGCAATTCTTCGATACCGATAAACGCCGCCGGCCGCTCCGGTTCGCGCTCAAGCGCTTCGCGAATGGTTTCGCCGAATTTGATCGGCTGGGCAGTTTCCAGCACGATCATTGGCACGCCCGGGCTCAGGTGCTCGCGCGCAACCTTCAGGCCATCGGCCGTGTGGGTATCGATCATGGTGCCGTAACGCTTGAACGCGTCGCGGATGGTGTCCACCCGGTCCGCATGGCTGCTGCGTCCCGACACAAATCCAAATTCCTTCACTCGCGCAAAGTCGCCGCTGGCCGCGAGGTCGAATCCACCCTTTTCTTCCACGTCGCGGAAAAGCTGCAGCACGCGCGCGGGATCGCGGCCGAGCAGGTCGAACACGAAACGCTCGAAATTCGACGCTTTCGAGATATCCATGCTCGGGCTGGTTGTGTGATACGTCTCGGCCGCCGTACGCACGCGATAAATCCCGGTGCGGAAAAATTCGTCGAGCACGTCGTTTTCATTGGTGGCAACAACCAGTTGCTCGATCGGCAACCCCATCATCCGCGCGATATGCCCGGCGCAGACATTGCCGAAATTGCCCGATGGCACCGTGAACGACACCCGCTCGGCGTTCGACTTCGTCGCGGCGAAGTAGCCTTTGAAATAGTAGACGACCTGAGCCACCACACGTGCCCAGTTGATCGAATTGACCGTGCCGATCTTGTTGGCCGCTTTGAACGTGTGATCGTTCGACACCGCTTTGACGATGTCCTGGCAATTGTCGAAATTGCCGATTACGGCCAGGTTGTAGATGTTCGGATCCTGCAGCGAAAACATCTGCGCCGTCTGGAACGCGCTCATCTTCTGATGCGGCGACAGCATGAAAACGCGCACGCCCTGCTTGCCGCGCATGGCGTATTCAGCCGCGCTGCCGGTGTCACCCGAGGTGGCGCCAAGAATGTTCAGCGTCTGCCCCTCTTTAGCCAGCGTGTATTCGAACAGGTTGCCGAGCAACTGCATGGCCATGTCCTTGAACGCGAGCGTGGGGCCGTTCGACAATTCCAGCAGAGATACCGTTGTGCCGCCCTCTTCGCCCAGCGTCTTCAGAGGCGTGATCTGCGACGCGCTTTCATGATCCCGAACATTGCTGTACACGCTCGCCGTATAAGTACGGCGCGTGAGCGAGCGCAGGTCTTCGTCAGGAATGTCGTCGCTGAATTTGCGCAGGATTTCGTAGGCCAGATCCGCATAGGAAAGCGTGCGCCACGCAGTCAGTTCCTGCGCCGTGACGCGCGGATATTCAGCGGGCAAATACAGGCCGCCGTCCTTCGCGAGACCACCGAGCAGGATGTCGGAGAAAGTATGGCGCTCGCCAAAACCGGCGCCGCGCGTAGAGATGTAGTTCATTTCAAAGCCCTAGTTCAATCCTTCCATGCGCAGCTTCGTCACTTTCGAGACCACGGTGGAGAGCGCCTCGATCTGCGTGATCGCCGCGTTGATTTCCCGTTCGACCGTTTCATGCGTCAGCAGGATGATGTCGGTTTCGCCCTTGTCCTCACCGTCGACGTGCTCGGATTCCTTCTGCAGCAATGCGTCGATGGAAATGACCTTGTCGGCGAGGATCCGCGTGATGTTGGCGAGCACACCAGTGACGTCCGCTACGCGCAGACGCAGGTAGTAGCTGCTCGTCACTTCCTCGATCGGCAGGATCGGCGTGTTGGCGAGGCTGTCCGGCTGGAACGCCAGGTGCGGCACGCGATGTTCCGGGTCGGCCGTATGCAGGCGCGTGACGTCCACGAGATCGGCGACCACCGCCGACGCAGTCGGCTCGGCGCCCGCACCCTTGCCGTAATAGAGCGTGGTGCCGACCGCATCGCCATGCACGACCACCGCATTCATCGCGCCTTCCACGTTCGCCAGCAGGCGTTTTGCCGGAATCAGCGTGGGATGCGTGCGCAACTCGATGCCCTTCTCCGTACGCCGCGCGATACCCAGCAGCTTGATTCGATAGCCCAGCGCCTCGGCGTAGCGGATATCGATCGCGTCGAGCTTGCTGATCCCTTCCACGTAAGCGCGGTCGAATTGCACGGGCACGCCGAACGCAATAGCACTCATGATCGTGACCTTGTGGGCGGCGTCCACACCTTCAATATCGAAGGTCGGATCGGCTTCGGCATAGCCCAGTTCCTGGGCCGCTTTCAGCGCGGTGGCGAAGTCGAGGCCGCGGTCGCGCATCTCCGAGAGAATGTAGTTCGTCGTGCCGTTGATGATGCCCGCGATGTACTGGATCCGGTTGGCCGTCAGCCCTTCGCGCAGCGCCTTGATGATCGGAATGCCGCCTGCGACCGCCGCTTCGAACGCGACCATCACGCCCTTCTTGCTCGCCGCTTCGAAAATCTCGCTGCCGTGCACGGCGAGGAGCGCCTTGTTCGCCGTCACTACATGCTTGCCGTTGGCAATGGCGCGCAGCACCAGTTCGCGCGCGACGCCCGTGCCGCCAATCATTTCCGCGACGATATCGATGGAAGGATCGTCGACGACAGCGTTGAAGTCAGTCGTGACGTCGATGCCTTCAGCGCCCTGCACTTTCGACGGCGTACGCACCGCAATCCGCGTAATTTCGATGCCCCGTCCGGCGCGCCGTTTGATTTCTTCCTGATTGCGGCGCAGCACCGTGAAGGTGCCGCTGCCGACGGTGCCGAAGCCCAGCAGGCCAACTTTGATCGGTTCCATTGCAGCGTGAGTCTTATAAGAGAGGTTTAGACAGAGTGACGTTTTCGATAACCATCGAGAAAGCGAGCGATACGGTTGATGGAGTCAGCGAGATCATCCACGTTCGGCAGGAACACCACGCGAAAATGATCGGGCGTCGGCCAATTGAAGCCGGTGCCCTGCACAAGCAGAGTGCGTTCTTCGAGCAACAGGTCCGTAATGAACTGCTGGTCATCGACGATCGGATACATCTTCGGGTCGAGCTTCGGGAACATGTACAACGCCGCCTGCGGCTTCACGCAGCTCACGCCGGGAATGGCGGTGAGCATGTCGTAGGCGAGTTCCCGCTGCTTGAACAGGCGCCCGCCCGGCAGGATCAGGTCGTTGATGCTCTGGTAACCGCCGAGCGCCGTCTGGATGGCGTACTGCCCCGGCACGTTCGCGCACAGGCGCATGGAGGCCAGGATGCCGAGCCCTTCCATATAGTCATGGGCAATACGACGGTTTTCACCTGTCAGTCCGGAGATGAACATCCAGCCCGCGCGATACCCACAGGCCCGGTAACTCTTCGACAAACTGTTGAATGTGACCGTCAGCACGTCTTCCGACAACGCCCCGACGGCTGTGTGCTTGAGGCCGTCGTAGACGATCTTGTCGTAGACCTCGTCGGCGAAAATGATCAGGCCATGCTTGCGCGCCAGTTCGATCATCTCCAGCAACAGTTCGTCCGAATACAGCGCGCCCGTCGGATTATTCGGATTGATGATGACGAGCGCTTTCGTATTCGGCGTGATCTTCGAGCGCAGGTCGTCGAGATCGGGCATCCAGCCGGCGGATTCGTCGCAAAGATAATGCACCGGCGTGCCAGACGACAAGCTCACGGCAGCCGTCCACAGCGGATAGTCCGGTGCGGGTAGCAGCACTTCGTCGCCGTCATTGAGCAAGCCCTGCATGGCCATCACGATCAACTCGGACGCACCGTTGCCAATGTAGATGTCGTCCAGTTCAACGCCCGCCACGCCCTTTTGCTGGGAGTAATGCATGATCGCCTTGCGGGCGGCGAACACACCTTTCGAGTCCGAATACCCCGACGAAGTAGGCAGGTTGCGGATCATGTCCTGGATGATTTCGTCCGGCGCATCGAAGCCGAAGGCAGCCAGGTTGCCAATATTGAGCTTGATGATCCGGTGGCCCTCGTCCTCCAGCCGCTTCGCGTGCTCGAGCACGGGACCGCGGATGTCGTAACAGACGTTCTGCAATTTATTGGATTTTAGAATCGGTTTCACGGCGGGAAAGCTCACTGGGTTACTGGAAATCAGGCTCTGGATCAGGAAAAACGGCAAATAGAGTTGACAAGTCAGGTCCGCGGACCCGACGTAACGCCGGCAATGCCGTTGTTTTCCGTTGTCTTTGCCCGGCGCTTCAGGCGCGGAGCGTGAAAACACGTCGAACCGAGACCTTAAACGGATCGGACACCGCGCAGAAACCCTAAGTAGCAACGCGGAACAGGCAGTCTAGCGAAAATGCGTCGGATAGAGGCAGGTTTGGGCGGAATCGTGTGAGCTTATGGCCATCGGGCCAAGGCAAAACGCCCGATTGCGTGTCGGCAAGCAGCTTGTGGCGGCACGCGATGCATCGCGCCGCCCGGGCTCGCAACCCGCTGGCGGCTGAAAAGTTATAATTTAGCGGATTATCCGTGACTTTCGCAATGCGCCACCGGCAAAACGCGTGCACATCGGCTTCATTTGGGTGCTCGCTCGAGCCGATGAAAGCTGCATTGCGCGTCAGGCCATCCGGTTGTAGCAAGCCTCTCGCGCAGTCACTTCTCGCCATCAACTTGCCTGTCGGAATACCGATTTGAAATTACATCAGGAAGCCAGCGGCGCGCTCAATACCATCACGAGTTACGGCGCCGATTACGTCGCGATCAATCTGCAACGCCATGAAGGCAGCATCATTGTGATGCCGGAAACGCCGGTGATCGCGTGGCCCGTGTCGTCGTTCGAGGCGCTGACGCCGGAAGATTTTGACGCGCTCATCGCGATCGCACCTGAAGTCGTCGTGTTCGGCAGCGGTGCGCGCCTGCGTTTTCCGCATCCGCGACTCATCGCCAAGCTCTCCCAGCAACGCATTGGCGTGGAGACAATGGATTTCGGCGCCGCATGCCGTACTTACAACATTCTCATGTCGGAAGGCCGCCGGGTCGCGGTTGCGCTGCTGATCGAAACGTAGTCTCGGCTGACCAGTGGAAGCCGGTACGAACGGCCGCGGCAACGCTTCAACGCGGATTCCATGCGCCAGTGCGATAAACTGCCGCCCGGCGTCGATATAGGTACGGCTATGGGCACCGGTAACGCCTGTTTTCTGCGCACCGCAGGACGACGCACCGCCCGCGACCGCTCGCCGAGACGCACAAGCACTGGCCGTTTGGCTGGCTTGTGCGCTTGATCGAAGCAGGGGAACCTGCAGGGGCTGGCCGCGCGCCGAGCGCGCCGGATACGCGGCGAAGCTTGCCCCAAACGCGCCTAAAGGTGCCCGAACGTGCCTGAATGGGCCAATTAAGCCGGCCTTAAGCCCCAATGCGCCAAACTCGAGCCCCCCATGGATTTTGCTAGCGCCGCGAAAGTGGCATCGGACAGGTCGACCCTCATGAACGATACGCCTTCCCGGCTACCGCTCACCCGCCTCTCGCTTCTGTTGCTGATCGCGGCACTTGCCGTGATCTGGTTCGCGCCGCTGGGACTGCGCCATCTCGTCCCGAGCGATGAAGGCCGTTACGCAGAAATGGCGCGCGAAATGTTCGTGACCGGCGACTGGATCACGCCGCGTTACAACGGCTACAAGTATTTCGAAAAACCCCCGTTGCAAACCTGGGCGAACGCACTGACGTTCGCGTGGTTCGGCATCGGCGAATGGCAGGCACGGCTGTACACCGCGTTGACCGGCTTTACCGGCGTGCTGCTGATCGGCTATACCGGCGCGCGCGTGTTCAACGGCGTAACGGGGTTTTGCGCTGCCGTCGTGCTCGCGACTTCGCCTTACTGGAACCTGATGGGCCATTTCGATACGCTCGACATGGGTCTGTCGTTCTGGATGCAACTCACGCTCTGCAGCTTGCTGCTGGCACAACGTCCGAACCTGCCTGGGCCTCAAGTCCGCCTCTGGATGTGGCTTTGCTGGGCCGGCATGGCGCTCGCCCTGTTGTCAAAGGGGCTGGTCGGCCTGATCCTTCCGGGCGCGGTGCTGGTGCTCTACACCTTGATCGCGCGTGATTGGGCGCTGTGGCGTCGGCTCTACATTGGCAGCGGCTTGATCCTGTTCCTGATCATTGCCGCGCCGTGGTTCGTTCTGGTCCAGATCAAGAACCCGGAGTTCCTGAATTTCTTTTTCATCGTGCAGCAGTTTGCGCGATATCTGACCCCCGAACAGAACCGGCCCGGTGCGTTTTATTACTTCGTACCGGTGCTGATTGTCGGATTCCTGCCCTGGCTCTCGGTAACGTTCCAGAGCGTCCGGCACGCGCTGAAGGTATCGCGCCAGCCGAACGGCTTCGCGCCGGTCACGCTGCTCCTGGTCTGGTCGGCGTTCATCTTCTTGTTCTTCAGCGCGTCGCATTCGAAACTGCTGTCGTACACGCTACCGATCGCGCCTTCCATTGCGTTGCTAATCGCTATCTACCTGCCGTTGCTTACGCGCGCCCAATGGCACAAGCACCTGACCGGATACGCGGTGTTTCTGGTCGTGGCAGCTTTTGGCGCGATCTTTTTGGGCCGGATGGGCGGAGGCCACACGCCCAATGCGTTGTACAAGGAATTCCAGGTCTGGGTGTACGCCGCGCTCGCCGTGGCCTTTGTGTTCACGCTGGCTGCCATCTGGCTGAACCGGCGTAGTTCGATGGGTGGCGTCGTGCTGCTGGGAACCGCGTGGCTGCTAATGGGCACGATCGCCGGCACGGGCCACGACGTGTTCGGCCGCGAAAGCTCGGGCGTGCAGTTGGTGCCCGCGGTGAAAGCCGCCATGGCCCGATTGCCCGCCGACACACCGTTCTACTCGGTCGCCAAGCTCGACCACACCATGCCGTTCTACCTGGGCCACACCATGATCATGGTCCAGGAACCCGACGAGTTGCAGTTCGGCGTCACAACGGAGCCCCAGAAGTGGGTGCCGACCATCGACGAATGGATTCAGCGCTGGGACGCGCAACGCTACGGTCTTGCGCTGATGCCACCCGGCCGCTACGACGAGTTGCTGGCGAAGCAGGTGCCCATGCAGGTCATTGCGCGGGACGACCGAAGGGTGATAGTCGAGAAACCGCAACCTTGAAACAATGCCGCCGTGTGTTGGTCTGAGCACCGGCCGGCCAGCGAATACAGAAGCCGGAGACGCCTCCAAGCCTTACCGCTTCGCCGCGCTCCGCTAAAAAATCCCTATTACGGCCAACGATGAACCCGATATCCTTCATTTGCATCATCACCGGCGTCATGCTGAACGCCGGTGCGCAGTTGCTGCTCAAAGCGGGTGTAAACGCCGTGGGCCATTTCGAATTCACCCCGGCGAACATCGTGCCGATCGGTTTCAAGATCGCGACGCAATGGCCAATCATCGGCGGACTGGCGTGCTATGTGTTCAGCGTCGTCGTGTGGATCGTGGGATTGTCGCGGGTCGACGTTTCAATCGCGTACCCCATGCTCTCGCTCGGCTATGTAGTAAACGCGTTCGCGGCGTGGTACTTGTTTGGCGAAATCCTGTCATTGCAACGATTAGTAGGCATCGGCATTATCCTGATCGGCGTCGTGGTCCTGACGCGCGGTTGAGGGCCTCAGCGCCGGCCCAGCCGCTTGAGCGGGCCTGCTTCCGGCTGACACTGTGCATCAAAGACTTTGCTTCAAAGATCTCACCGTTCCATTCCTTCGCAGAGCTTCCATGACCCAGAACTCGCCTTCTAGTACGCTTCCCTTTCTGCCTTTCGTGCGCGCCGAAATCGACGAAGAGACGATCCAGGGCGTTGTCGACGTGCTGCGTTCAGGCTGGATCACGACGGGCCCGCAAAACCAGCAGTTCGAAGCCGAACTGTCCGCCTATTGCGGAGGCCGGCCGGTACGCACGTTCAATTCCGGCACGGCGACCATGGAGATCGGCCTGCGGATCGCGGGCGTAGGCGAAGGCGACGAAGTGATCACCACGCCCATGACCTGGGTCTCGACCAGCAACGTGATCATTGAAACAGGCGCTACACCGGTGTTCGCGGATATTGACCCGGTCACGCGCAATATCGACCTGGACTTGCTGGAAAAGGCCATTACGCCGCGCACCAAGGCAATCCTGCCGGTATATCTCTCGGGCCTGCCCGTGGACATGGACCGGCTGTACGGCATTGCGCGCGAGCATGGGCTGCGGGTGATCGAAGACGCGGCCCAGGCGTTTGGATCGTCCTGGCGCGGCCAGAAGATCGGTGCAT
>NZ_JAQGMM010000652.1 GCF_028292365.1 Caballeronia sp. | reverse complement strand
TGACGGCGTAGACTGACAGCATTTGAAACGTCGTCGTGTTCCAGCTGCGACCCGGCTGGGCGTTTGGAGTCGGGAATGTGAAATCGTTCAAGGTGTTGGCGTATGCGAGGATATAGCCCGAGCCGCGCGCGTCGAGACGGGGCGCACAGCGCCGCTACGGCGCCCGTTGGCCTTGCTGCTGAGATGCCAGACGTTCGCCGGTGGCGTATTTAGCCAGACCGTTTTGATGCGATGCCAACACAGGCCTTTAGGGGCGGTAAAAGGAACTCTGGGTTGGTAAGTGAACTGCACAAGGCGTCGTGCCTTATCCGCGTGCAGGAGTTCGGCGAAGGCCGCGACCGTTGGTTCGACGATACGCGGCGAAAGCGAACGAAAGGGCAGGCCGGAGACAAAAATCGTTTTTGCCGGCAAGTCTCGTAGAACCGAAAGGTTCTCATGAAAGGCGCCGCCGACCACATGCGCCTGCGGAAACTGCCCTCTTAGTTCGGCCGCCAATTGATTAGCGAGCTCAAATACGATCAGCTTCGCTGACGGGTGCCGGCGTATGAGCGAGTCCGTCACCACTCCAGTACCGGCTCCAATCTCGACAATTGCTTCGAATGCCTCAACGCCTTCGGCCATGGCATTGGCGAGGTAACGCGATGATGGCGCCACTGCACCTACGGTTGCAGGATCGGTTAACCAATGCTTGAAGAAACGGAGGTTCATGCGAAGAAAAAATCCGATGTATAGGCGGTCTGAAAATCGACCACAGGGACGGTGAAATTCATTCGATCATTCGACTCGCTCGTTCGGGCAATCGCATGAATCCTTCTGGCGCTTTCTTACCGGTTGACGCACCGGACGGTTCGCGGACGATGAAGCAAGTCAATAGACCCCGGCACGCCTATCGGAAATCAATCGCCACACTCTTGGCCACGAAGCCAGTCCCGGCTCTGCGGCAGACATACAGGTCAGTGCAACGTTCCGAACATCACGCCGGCACTCTCCGACGGGGTCAGACCTAACCGGTAATAGCTTTCGAGGCGCCCCGAGGTCGCTTCGTCGAGGACATACGGAGGCCGAATGAAGCCGACCGAAAGAGCGTGTTCGTACCACATGCTGATCCAGGCGCGTAGTCCCACTACGTCCAGCGGCAGCGCAACGGCGTCATCTTCAGCGAAAAGATTTCTCATTTTCCAGGGCCCTCACGATGATTTTAAATTCGTGTTCCTTAACATATAAAAACAAGAAGATATTTCATCGACCCTGAGCCCGGCGCCCCTCAAGATCGTCACGGATCAGTTGCGCCGCTTCTGGCGGCAAAGGCCGAAAATCCCGGAACTTGCCAACGTAAAAGCACGTGTGCGCCAACTCGCGGTAGCCCGACTGAACAACAGCAATCCGGAACAGGTGACACGATGATTACCTGGAGACCACGTTATAAAGCGGAACCGGTCGGGCACCTCAAGAGGCGATGTGGTCGTTGGGCCGAACCGCGAGCTTAGCGCTGTCGTATCGGCAAGTGCTGTGTCGATGAGAGAAGAGTAGGTCTTGCCAAAAGGCGAATCTACTCTACGGTGGGATATGCCGATGCCGCGTTAGCGTAACTTGCCTATACGGACGTATAACCGCGGCGAAGCGATCTACCGGGCCGTGCAGCGGAGCACTTGTGAAGATCGGCGCCGGCGCTCATAACGACGGAAACGAGCCACACGCTCAGATCGCACTGTTCGACCTGAAGCGTTTCTGAGGTCGGTCGGAACCGTGGACGACAACGGACTAAGCAGCGATTTTACCAAAATGGAATCGCTGCATGAAAGCGGCCGGCAACAGATACTCAACGCCTTTTCTGTCGAGCGTCGGTCCGAGTCGACAGCACCTTCGCGCTCAAGAGGCATCTACTGCGCGCTTCACTTTATCGCGAACAGCCCGCTGCCCGATTCGTCGCCTGACGCGAATTTATCGAGATCGCCCGGATTCCGTCGATCGCTTTCTGACCGGTCGTCACACCGTCTCTCGGACGGCCCGCTCCCCGCACGTTGACAAAGCCGCTAAGCAGGTCAGATCTACTGTTGATCAGCCTTACTTGATATATCATATCAAGCCATGATTATGGTGAAGCGGAGTCAAACCTGACTTTACATCATGAAAGGTGTCCCCGGATTCTCCTCATGGATGGTGTTGCCGAATGCATTAAGATAAGGTCGGGTTCTGTTGCAGTAAGGCGGTCCGCTATGATGTGCGGAACGACATCAACAGCTGAAAGCCCGATGAAGACGTTGAATCCGGCGGTGGCCCGAGTGCTCAAACGCTTGCATTATCCGCTCGACGTGATCCTGACTTGCGTGCGCTGGTACGTGGCATATCCGCTGAGTCTGCGGCAGCTCGAAGAAATGATGGCTGAGCGCGGCGTTTCGGTCGATCATTCGACTGTGCACCGCTGGGCCATCAAGCTGCTGCCGCTCCTTGAGAAAGCGTTTCGGCGACGCAAGCGGCCGGTTGGTAAGAGCTGGCGGATGGACGAGACGTACATCCGCGTCAAGGGCGAATGGCGATATCTTTACCGGGCCGTCGACAAGGACGGCAACACCATTGACTTTTTGCTACGCACCCATCGGGACAAGGCTGAAGCCCAGCGTTATTTTGAGAAGTCGATGGCCCAGAATGGCGTACCCGAGACGGTGGCCATCGACAGAAGCGGCGCCAATCTCGCCGCACTCGAAGCCATCAATGATGATCGTGAAACGCCGATCAAGATCCGCCAATCCAAATATCTCAACAACCTTGTCGAGCAGGACCATCGAGCGATCAAGCGACGCACGCGACCCATGCTGGGATTCAAAACTTTCCGCTGTGCCCGGATCCTTCTGGCCGGCATTGAGCTTATGCACATGTTAGCCAAAGGAAAGATGAAATGTGCTCTCGGAATCCGGCTGTCCGACGCTGATCAATTCTACGACCTTGCAACATAAGTAGTGCTTTGCATAGCTATCGCGGTCCCTCCGTGCTTCTTACCGGGACAAAGCCCTCAAACGCTGGAGTCGTCGTTTCTTGGCTGCCGCAGAGGGGACCTAGCACTCCTCGACGAAGCCCCGCGCATCCATCAGCCGCCTATTCTCCGACCGACTCGACGAAGTATCCGACGCGACAGGTGGGGGCCCCGGTGCTCACTACGACGGACCTGACTCGAACTGCCGACTAGCTGTTGGTCCGCAAACGTGGGCCTTAGAAACGTGCCGCCGTTGCTAACGCGCACATAGCGATAAGCGGACGAACCATGGGACACACGATCACGCGCGTTTTATGGGCCATGACGCCCGCGTTTTTCGCATGACGAATCAGCTCGCGAGGATGATGGAGGTAACCGCAACCTTGCCGGACCGTATGACGAATACATAGCGATTTTGGTTCCAGTTTGTCGCTGCGGCGTTCTCCGGGGCCGCTTTCTCCCGAAGCTTTCTTCGTACCCGTCGTTCGACGGAATTCTGTCAATCCGGAATCCTTATGCCGCAAGGAAGGGCCAATCCGAGTTGACTGAATTAAGCGCGCTCGAAGGAGAGCGTGCAAAAGCTGGGGAGGCTCGCCGAGACGGCCAATACTGCTTTCTGCGCGGCAACCGTTTTGTCTGGAGTACGCTGATCGATGTCACAACGGTGGGAGAAAGCCATGCGGTTGATCATCGAAGCAAGGTTGGCCGATGGAGACAGCGACACGGTCAATGACGGCGACGGAGTTTTGGCCGTGATTGAGCGCCGGGACTGCAGTCTTGACCAACTGGGTCTGACACTCGCCGAAGGACGATCGCTGCTAGCCAAGGTGCAAGCCGAATTGATTTCGAAACAGGTGCAATGGTGGCTCTCGGGCCAAGCCCATTGCGGGCTCTGTGGTGATCCCCTACGCCACAAGGATAGTCGCTCGACGGTGCTACGCACTGTGTACGGCAAAGTGATCGTGAAGAGTCCGCGACTCTGGTCGTGTGCTTGCGAACAGACTGCGCAGACGCCACGGCGTGTCGTGCATCCCTTGTCCAAAACCCTAACTAGGCGCGTCACGCCGGAGCTGGAATACCTTCAGGCAAAGTGGGCGGCCCATCTGCCATACCGACAGGCCACGACCATGCTCAAGGAAGTGCTGCCGCTAAACAAGGGCATTTCGTTCAGCGGCGCCCGGAACCGGATTCACACCCTTGGAAAACTGCTCGACGCTGATATCGAGCGCGATATCGCGAAGCTGCCGCAACCCGCGACAGATGTACAGGTTCGCGAATCCAGCCATGTCGCCGCCGTGAGCGTTGATTCGGCGTGGCTGCGAAGTTGCGACCAGTTGAGAAGCACTGGCGGCCACGTGAACATCGTGACCGGTCGAGCGACGTTCACCGACGGTCCTCCAAAGCTGTACGCCTATGTGCATAAAGAGGTCAAGTCGGCCGCAGCGCGACTCGATCAGTTTCTCAGCCAAAACGGTGTGGCAAGCGATGAGCGCGTGACCGTAATCAGCGACGACGCAGGAGAATTTGCGAAGACTGTCGAGGGTAGTCAGCTTGCTCGCGGTCGGATTCTCGACTGGTTCCACATCGCGATGAAATTCCAGGCGGCGCAGCGCTCCGTGTTCGGCAGCAAGATGATCGACTCGATGGAGCGCGAGTCGGTGGAGACGGAAATCATCCACGCCAATTGGTTGGTCTGGCATGGCAAGGGCAACAAGGCGTTAGAGCGGATCAGGGCACTGGACAGTCGGCTTCTGGCAAGGGAGGGATACGAATTCAACACGCTGTGGTGGAATCTGAACACGGTCTCCAGTTACCTGAAGAACAACGGGCGCACGTTGGGCAACTACGGCGCTAGGCATCGCAAGGGCCTACCTATCAGCAGCGGCATAGCCGAGTCCGCAGTGAATCAGGTCGTCAGCCACCGCATGGCCAAGAAGCAGCAGATGCGCTGGACCGACGAAGGGGCACATTGCATGGCTCAAGTCAGGGTCGCGATTTTTAATCAGGAATTCTCGCCCCATCGCGTCTCGGAGCTGGAGATAGCCGCCTCGCTTCACGGCAAATGCATTTGGGCTGCGTCGCCAAACCGGCACCGACTAACGAACAGAGCAGGCTGTGCAACCTTGCACTAAGCCGTGTCGGCCAGACAAAACCGATCTCCCCCACTTTTGCACGCTCTC
>NZ_JAQGMM010000647.1 GCF_028292365.1 Caballeronia sp. | reverse complement strand
GACGCAGGCCGGGCATCGGAAACGGCTTTCGTCGGCGGGATCAATCCCACTTTTTCGGTCGTCGAACCGGGACATATGGGTGAGCGGCAACGTCACGATATCTATGTCGAGGTCACGGGTCCGTCCGCTAGCGATGTGCATCACAATTTCGTGCAGCGATGGAACGAGGCCAGCGAGCGAGACGCGCCATTGGGCGTCTGGGGGCATGAAGGCGATGAGCGTTTGCCATTTCCTTTAAAGCTATCCGATGCACGCGGCAGCAGCGTTGTTCAGATTCAACGCAACGTGCATGCGGGTTGTTATCGCGAGTCTCATGCTGCGCCGGGAAGCGCTGCGCATCAAATCGATATCGCCCGCGGCGAGCGCTCGATCACCGATCAATACGTGCTGGCGATCAACGCGGCTCGCCGCTCCCTTTATCTGGAAAATCAGGCGCTGCCTGTGCCGGAAATCGCCTCTGCGCTCGAGGAAGCGCTCAAACGAGGCATACATGTAGTGCTTCTAGTGCCGGGTGAGCCGGAGGAATATGTCGGCCTGTGGCGACGGCGCCCCGAGCACAAACCGTTTTTTGACCGGCTGGAAGCGCTCGGTCAATACGATCATTTCACGCTGGCGGGCATCGCCGGAAGAACGCAATCCGGTGGCCGGAAAATCATCTACGTTCACGCAAAGATCATGCTGATCGACGACGCACGGGAGGCCGTTGGTTCATGCAACCTGCATGTGAATTCCCTGTTCGGGCACAGCGAGATGAACGCGGCGGTGTGGGATGGTGAGGTGGTGCGCGCGCTGCGCCGTCAGCTTCTGCTCGAACACCTGGGGCAGGATACCGGGCACCTGGACGACCAGTCAGCGATGCGGCTCTTTCAGCGTATTGCCCGTGAGAATACTGCCCGATGGCAGGCCGGTGATGTTCATTTGCATGGTCTTGCATGCAGCCTGAATCCCGCGACGTTTGGTGAATCGCAAGCGCGTTAGAGGACGCAAGTGTTGTTCGTCGAAAGGTCGACTAACGCGCCGAGTAATCACACCCAGAACAATCCGGACGCACTGCATTCAGCGCGAATGAAATCCGCTATGAGCTTGACCCGCGCTACATCGTGCGAGTCCGCATGCGTGACCAGCCAGTAGGAGCGGCTGAGCGAAATTTCATCGGGGAGAATGCGCACGAGGGTCCGATCCGTGCGGGCAATAAAGCACGGCAGCACACCAATCCCTGCGCCGCCGCCCACTGCCGCAGCCTGACTTATCACATTCGAAATCCGCACGGACGGCGTCAGCGATGTAGAGATCTGCGACAAGTAATCGAGCTCCGCGCTCCACATCAAATCTTCCACGTAGCCGATCCACGGATGATTGAAGATATCCTGAAACGTGGTGATGGGCGCATGCGTATCGAGGTATCGAGGCGACGCATAAACCCCAAGGGAATAGTCGTTGAGCTTATGTGCATAGACTCTTCCCTGACTTGGGCGCGTCATGCTTACTGCAATATCGGCTTCGCGTTTTGACAAACTGAACATGCGCGGATTAGCGACCAGTTCTATCTCCAGGTCGGGGTGCATGGCGGTCAGCTTCGCAATTCTCGGCGCAAGAAAATAGGTGCCGAATCCTTCAGGCGTACCGACCCTGACCGTGCCCGTCAATCCAACCGATGGATCGCCCAGGCGCGCGTTGATGCGCAAAGCCAGGCTTTCCATTGCCTCAGCATCGGTCATCAACCGCTCCCCTTCGGGCGTCAGCAAAAAGCCGACCGAACGCCGCTCGAATAGCTGAACGCCAATGCTTGCTTCGAGCGAAGCAACGCGCCGGCTTAGCGTGGAATGGTCCACGCCCATTTGCTGCGCTGCGACAGTGAGGCGTCCCGCGCGAGCAACGGCGAGAAAGGCTTGCAGGGAATCCCAATCAAATCGTCGCATGGGGATTTTTGCACAGCGCGGTTGTGGAATTGCCCATTCTATTGCAAAAAATTGGCTGCTATCTTGGCTTCATGTCCTTCCCCGATGAAGGCACGCGGTTCGGTCCTGACATGCAAACGCAGTCGAACCGCATTTCAACCGTATGAATAAAGGAGACAGCATGTCGCTTATCGCGAAGCTCGAAGCTCGGGCCCAGGCAGGGCGTCCCGTCAGAGTAGGGCTGATCGGCGCGGGTAAATTCGGATCCATGTACCTGTCGCAGGCACCGCGTACGCCGGGCATTCATCTGGTTGGCATCGCCGACCTTTCTCCGGCGCGGGCACGCAGCGCGATGCAACGTGTCGGCTGGGAAGAAGCGCGTTATTCGGCGAGTTCGTGGGCGGAGGCCTTGCGCAGCGGTTCGACCTTCATCACCGACGATGCCGATGCGATGATCGCAAGCGACCACGTCGATATAGTCATAGATGCAACAGGCAGCCCCGCAGCGGGCATCCATCACGCGCTACTGTGCTGCAAGCACAAGAAACACATCGTGATGGTCAACGTTGAAGCCGACGTGCTTGCCGGTCCGCTACTTGCGCGGCGCGCGGCAGAGGCGGGCATCATCTACTCGATGGCATCGGGCGATCAGCCCGCGTTGATCGCGGAACTGGTGGACTGGGCGCGCACGATCGGCTTTAACGTCATCTGCGCCGGCAAGGGCACCAAGTATTTGCCGGTCTATCACCAGTCGACCCCCGACACCGTCTGGAGCTATTACGGCTTCACCGAAGAGCAGGTGGCTTCAGGCGATTTCAACGCGCAGATGTTCAACTCCTTCCTCGACGGCACGAAGTCGGCGCTCGAAATGGCGGCGGTATCGAACGCATGCGATCTGCGTCCGCCGCCCGACGGCCTGGCGTTTCCCGCCTGTGGCGTCGACGACCTGCCTGAGTTGCTGCGCCCGGCCTCCGAGGGCGGAATCCTTCCGCATCGCGGCAGCGTGGAAGTGGTGTCGTCGCTTGAACGCGATGGACGCCCCGTGTTCCGCGACTTGCGCTGGGGCGTCTATGCCGTTTTTGAAGCGCCCTCCGATTACGTCCGCGACTGCTTCGCGCAATACGGCCTCAAGACTGACCGGAGCGGACGTTTCGCGGCCATATACAAGCCGTATCACCTGATCGGTCTCGAACTCGGGGTGTCGATTGCAAGCATTGCGGTGCGTGGCGAGGCCACGGGCGCGACCACGGGGTTCCACGGCGACGTTGCGGCCACTGCTAAGCGTGACCTGCGAGCAGGCGAAAGGCTGGACGGCGAGGGCGGTCACACCGTCTACGGCAAGCTGATGCCCGCGGTGGACTCGCTGCTGCACGGTGCGCTGCCCATTGGGCTCGCGCACAACATGGTGTTGCAGCGCCCGGTGGCGGCAGGGAAACCGGTTCGCTGGAGCGACGTGGCCTTCGACGCCACCAAGGAAGCGGTGCGCGTACGTCTCGAGATGGAGGCGCTGTTCCGCAAGGAGCTTGGGGTAGAGGTGGCCACCGAAAAACTCGCATCGTAGTTGCATCATAAGCATCCCTGATCGATGGCCGGGTATCCGCCCGGCCGCACTCTATAACGTCCGGTAAAGGACGACGGAGGAGACATGAGCCATATCAGCGAAACCCTATTGGTGGCGCCGGCGGCGCGTACCGACGTCTACCGCAAGATCAGCTGGCGCATCATGCCGTTCATCGTGCTGTGTTATTTGTGCGGTTATCTCGACCGGGTGAACGTCGGTTTTGCCAAGTTGCAGATGCTGAACGACCTGCACATGAGCGACGCGGTCTATGGCCTGGGCGCGGGCATCTTTTTCATCGGCTATTTTATTTTCGAAGTGCCCAGCAACCTGATTTTGCATCGGGTTGGCGCTCGCATCTGGATCGCGCGCATCATGATTACGTGGGCGATCATTTCCGCGCTCACGCTGTTTGTGAAAACACCGATGCAGTTCTACACCGCTCGTTTTTTTCTGGGCGTGGCTGAAGCTGGTTTCTCGCCGGGCATCATGTTGTATCTGACCTATTGGTTTCCCGCGAGAAAGCGGGGCTTCGCGCTCGGTGTGTATTACATCGCGATTCCGCTGTCGGGCGTGGTCGGCGGTCCGTTATCGGGCTGGGTGCTCAGCAGCTTCAGCCATTCAACCGTCATGGCGGGATGGCAGTGGCTGTTCCTGATTGAAGCGCTTCCGGCGCTGCTTTGCGGCATTGCGGTGTTAGCGTTGATGGTCGATCGTCCCACGCAGGCGAAGTGGTTGACCGACAGCGAGAAAGCATTCGTCACGGGAGAGATCGACCGGGAGGATTCAGAGAAGACAACGCATCACAACCTCGGCGCTATTCTCTCCGATCGGCACATCTGGAAACTCTGCGCCGTCTACTTCTGCCAGATCATTGGTTTGTACGGCATCAGCTTCTGGCTGCCGTCGATCATCAAGGACTCGGGCTTAAGTGATGTATCAACGATCGGCTGGTTATCGGCTATTCCCTACCTTGTCGCCATTCCAGCAATCGTGCTCACTGGAATGAGCTCGGATCGCTTCCGCTCGCGCCGGATGCATTTTTCGGTGCTGGCTGTGATCGGCGCAATCGGATTTGCTGCGAGTGGCTATGTCGGTCACCATCCGGCGCTCGCGGTGATCTGGTTGAGCGTGGCTGCTGCGGGCATATTGTCGGCGTTGTCGTTGTTCTGGAGCATTCCGTCGTCGTTCCTTGCCGGTACTTCAGTGGCCGTTGGAATTGCCGGAATCAACTGCGTGGGTAACCTCGCCGGTTTTGTCTCGCCCTATGCGGTAGGGTGGCTCAACGTGACAACACACGACAATCGCATGGGGCTGTATTTTGTGGCCGTATGTCTTCTGCTGGGTGCATTGCTGGTGCGAACCGTCTCGGGGAAACTCGCGGATCGTTGAGGGGGTGGAACTGCTATGTCGGCATGGGTGACTGACGAGAAGACCCTGTCAGTCACCCATGCCGTTGCCAAACCCTGGTCCGGTTAAAGGCGAGCGACATCAATTACTGCATCGGCAAATGCTTTCGGCGCCTCTTGCGGCAGGTTATGGCCGATACCACCGTCGATATTCCGGTGCTGATACTTGCCAGTGAACTTCTTCGCGTAGGCTGCCGGCTCGGGATGCGGTGCGCCGTTGGCGTCGCCCTCCATGGTAATGGTCGGGACAGAAATGGTCGGCGCCATCGCCAGGCGCTTTTCGAGCTCGTCGTATTGCGGCTCGCCCTTGACCAGTGCGAGACGCCAGCGGTAATTGTGAATCACCACCGCGACGTGGTCCGGGTTGTTGAACGACTCAGCCGAGCGCTCGAACGTCGCATCGTCGAAGTTCCATTTAGGCGACGCGGTGTGCCAGATCAGCTTGTTGAAATCATGGCGGTTCGCTTCATACCCCGCTTGACCACGCTCCGTGGCGAAATAGAACTGGTACCACCAGGCCTGCTCGGCCTTAGGCGGCAGCGGCGTCCGGTTCGCTTCCTGGCTGCCGATCAGATAACCGCTCACGGACACCATCGCCTTGCAACGCTCCGGCCACAGCGCGGCAATAATATTGACTGTGCGCGCGCCCCAATCGAAGCCGCCGAAGATAGCCTTGTCGATCTTCAATGCGTCCATCAATGCAATGATGTCGACAGCAACCACAGCTTGCTGGCCGTTGCGAGGCGTATCTGCGGAGAGAAACCGTGTTGAACCATAGCCGCGCAGATACGGCACGATTACCCGGTATCCAGCGGCTACAAGCAACGGCGTGACTTCAGCAAAACTGTAGATATCGTAGGGCCAGCCGTGCAGCAGGATCACGACCGGTCTATTCTGCGAGCCCGCTTCTGCATACCCCATGTTGAGCGCGCCGGCGTGGATCTGGCGAATAGTGTCGAACGAAACACCATGCGTTGCAGCTTGCGTGCCGGCCGCAGGTGCATTCGACTGCGCCTTGGCAAGTCCGCTTAATCCCAACTCCATCAAACTAAACCCTGCAACTGTCGTCCCAAGCAGGCGGCGACGTCGAGTATTGATCTGGTCCGGCATTCTTGATTCTCCTTAAATAGTCGCCACACAAGCGCAACGCATGTGTCGTCTCGCTTGCCGAAGCCAGGCAGTCTGGCCTGAAACCAATAGAACCCGTGGACGTATCTGGCTTGTGTCTGCGAAGAGGGCCAGTGAAACCTCATGTATTCATTGAGGCTGTAGATACATTGAGATACAAAGACGCCCATGCCCCGTAATCAATGAGTGATCCGAATCTATTTGGCGACTTTCAACAACAACCTGGCTTCCAGGCCGCCGTCGGGCCGGTTATGCAGCGATAGCGCTGCGTTCATCGCCAAAGCGAGTTGTCGCGCAATCGCGAGGCCCAGTCCGGTACCGCCCGTTCCGCGGTTGCGCGACTCTTCCACCCGGTAGAAGGGTTCAAACACCGCTTCCAGTGCCTCAGCCGGAATACCTGGTCCGCGGTCGAACACCGAGACCGTCACCTGTCCGTCTTGCGAGGCTGCAACCTTGATCTCTGCCGCGCCACCAAACTTCAGCGCGTTATCGACGAGATTACCTACGATCCGACGCAGCGCCTGCGGGCGCGTCACCAATGGAGCGGCAATGTGTCCCTGCAGCGAGACGTCCTTGCCGGCATCGATATAGTCGAGCACGAGGCTGTCGAGCAGCGCATCCGGATCGATACGCAGCGGCGCCTCACTGGCCCCGTGCATGGTGCGTGCGTAGGTCACGCCTTCCTTGACCATGGTTTCCATTTCGTGCAGATCCTGCTGCAGCTTTGCTCCCTCTGTGCTTTCATCCATGACGTCAAGGCGCAAACGCATTCGGGTAATCGGCGTTTGCAGGTCGTGCGAAATCGCCGCGAGGATCTGCAGGCGCTCAGTCATGTACATCTTGATGCGGTCCTGCATGGCGTTGAACGCTCGCGCCGCTCGCGCCACTTCGTCCGGCCCGTCTTCCGGCAGGCGCTCCGCCTTCAGGTCAGGGCCTAACGTATCGGCCGCGCGCGCCAACTGGCTCAATGGGCGCGTTGCCAGCCGTACCGCCAGCCAGCAGCAGGCGGCCAGCACCACCAGTTGCAGGATAAGCAGCCACGATAACCACGGCGACAGCGGCGCGCCCGGCATAGGACGGTAATCGATTGTCAGCGGCGTGCCGTCGCTCAACTGCAGATGAACCTGCAAGCGTTCAGGGTCCCCCGGGACCGCGTTAGCCGTTAGCGGATAGCGCTTGCCGATGCCGTCTGCAATCGATTGAGCCACCCGCGCGGACAGCTCCGCATCCGGCGGCGCGCCGGTGACTCCAGGCCCCAGAACGAAGGTATAGGTGCGCCGCGCCAGTCTTGGCAGCCACGCGGCGCGTTCATTAGCGGGCAGGTGATCGAGGAGCGCGACGGAGCTCGTGACCTCGCGTTCGATGTAACCCATCATCACGTTATTCATGGTCTGGTCGCGTTCCGTCATGGTGAGCCAGACCGACAGCGTTTGCACCAGCGCAAGGCCGACAAAGAGGATCAGGGCAAGCCTCGCGAACAGCGTGCGTGGCCAATGCAGCAATGCATCGAGCTTCATGGGTTGCCTTCGATCATGGTCACCGCTGCCGAAAATACATAGCCTTCACTGCGCAGCGTCTTGATGTAGCGGGGCTCGCGCGCAGTGTCCTGCAGGCGCTGCCGCAAACGGCTGACCAGCAGATCGATCGAGCGGTCAAACGCATCGGCCTGGCGGCCCTGAGTCAGGTTGAGCAATTGATCCCGCGTGAGTACGCGCTGTGGATGATCGAGGAACACGCGCAGCAAGCGGTACTCCGCGCCGCTGAGGGCCACCATGGTGCCTTCGGCGTCGAGCAGATGGCGCGCAGTGGTGTCGAGCCGCCAGTCGCCGAAGCCGATCATCGGCGCGGATTCTGTCACCTGCATGCCGGGCGGCAGCATGCGGGCGCGGCGCAACACGGAGCGAATGCGCGCGAGCAGTTCACGCACGGCAAACGGCTTGGACAGGTAATCATCGGCGCCCATTTCCAGCCCGACGATGCGATCCGCCTCCTCGCTGCGGGCAGTCAGCATCAATACCGGCACTGCGCGAAACTTGCCCGCGCGTAATTCCCGGCACAGCACCAGGCCGTCTTCGCCGGGCATCATCAGGTCAAGTACGATCAGGTCGGGCGCACCAAGCTCAAGGACTGTGCGCATCTGGCGGCCGTTGGCGGCGAGCGAAACGCGCATGCCGTTCTTCTCGAGATAAGTGGCAAGCAGCTCGCGGATGCCGCGATCGTCGTCGACGATCAGTACGTGGTCGGTGTTTTCCATCAATGGATCAATCCTTCCGACGATTGACGCGCACGCGGGTCACGTTGACCAGCGAACAGTGCACGGGGTGCGCGATTTCCGCTGCAAGTCCGCCCGCCAGGAAGGCGAGAATTGCCATTAGCCGTCTCATGCATCCTCCACGACGGACAGGCTGGCGCCATTGGCCACGCTGGCCTCCAGCGTATACGGGTCGATACCTTCAAGGCAACCGATGTTGGCGCGCCAGAGCTGCGGATCCTTACGCGTCTGGTGGAACGGGTAAATGCCGCAACGCTTGCAGAAGTAGTGCTTCGCCGCGCGCGTATTGAACTGGTATAGCGCTAGCGACTCCTCGCCACTGAGGATCTTTAGTTCGCCGGCAGCGAACGGCGGCGTCATCAACGCGCCTTTGCGCCGGCACAGGCTGCAATTACAACGCGCCGCAGGGGCGACGGCGGTGCGGACTTCAAATTTCACGCTCCCGCAATGACAGGATCCGTGCAGCAGTTGGGTACTCATAGGGCTCTCCGCATTAGGCATGGCTGCTTTATAGCTCACTACGCGCGACGCTTTGTATCCCAATGTATCCGAGCGCTCCGCTGACACAAAACATTGCACCGGGCGGCCCCGGCGACACAAGCCAGATACGAGCGGGCGTTCCAATACAGCCATGCCAACCACTGGAAGGACTGTCATGCTCTCCCGAATCAAAACCGCCGCTACCGTCACCCTGTTTGCTGCAGCCGTTGCAACCGGCGCGGTGGCAATCGCAAGTCTCGTTGCGACTCCCGCGGCTAGCGCTGCCGCAAGTGCCGTTGCAAGTCCGCTTAGCAGCGGCAATAGCGCTCCGGAATTCACCGGTATCGATAAATGGCTCAATAGCGATCCCCTGACCATGCAGCAGCTGCGCGGCAAGGTGGTGCTAGTCGATTTCTGGACCTATACCTGTATCAACTGTATTGACGTACTGCCTTATGTGAAGGCATGGAATCAGAAATATAAGGACCAGGGCCTGGTGGTGGTCGGCGTGCACACGCCCGAGTATCCGTTCGAGCGCAACACGGACAACGTCAAGACGGCCATCAAGCGGCTCGGCATTACGTACCCGGTGGCGCAAGACAATGGCTATGCAACGTGGAACGCCTACAACAACCAGTATTGGCCCGCGTTTTATCTGGTCGACAAGAAAGGGCACGTGGTCTACACGCACTTCGGCGAAGGCGACTACGAACAGACCGAGGCGAAGATCAAGTCCTTGCTGGCGGAAAACTCGTGATTCGACGCGCAATGCCCTCACCGGTCACGCCGCCATTGATTGGAACCTGGCTTCATCGTCATGTGGAGATTTTATGTTAGATAACGTCCTTCCCCCATCGCGGTCTCGCCGTCGCTTTGTTAGCGTGGCTGCGGCGACTCTTGCTGCGGGCTCATTGAGTCGGCTCGCTTTTGCGGAAACTAATCAAACGATTACTGAAGTTGCTAAATCGGCGGGCGGCGACAAGACTGCTATTCGTCCGCTTCGTGTGCACGTGCCGGAAGCACAACTGATGGATCTGCGAAGACGCATTAAAGCGACGCGGTGGCCCGAACGGGAAACGGTCGCCGATGACTCGCAAGGCGTGCCGCTCACGATGATCCAGGAGCTCGCGCGACATTGGTCGACTGACTACGACTGGCGCAAGTGCGAGGCAAAATTGAACGCCTTGCCGCAGTTCGTGACCGAGATCGATGGGCTGGATATTCATTTCATTCATGTTCGCTCGAACCATGAAAACGCGATGCCGCTCATCGTTACGCATGGATGGCCCGGCTCGGTCATCGAGCAGTTCAAGATTATCGATCCGCTGACCAATCCCACGGCACATGGTGCGAGCGCTTTGGATGCTTTTCATCTGGTCATTCCGTCCTTGCCAGGCTACGGTTTGTCCGGCAAACCCACCTCGACCGGTTGGGGGCCGGAGCGCACTGCGCGTGCGTGGGTAGTGCTAATGAAGCGCCTTGGATACGAGAAATTCGCGGCGCAAGGCGGCGATCTGGGCGGGGTTGTCGCCAACGTGATGGCTAAGCAGGCGCCACCGGAATTGCTAGGCATTCACGTCAACTTTCCCGCGACTGTTCCACCCGAGATTGCGAAGGCGCTCCAAGCGGGAGACCCACCGCCGCCCGGCCTGTCGGACGACGAAAAGCACGCCTACGAGCAGCTAAGCAGCGCGGCCAAGAAACGACGCGCCTATGCATTGGAGATGGGCACGCGCCCTCAAACGCTCTATGGACTCTCGGACTCGCCCGTTGCGCTGGCAAGCTGGCTGCTTGATCACGGTGACGGATATGTTCAGCCCGCCGCGGCACTGACTTCGGCCGTATTCGGGCGCTCCGTCAATGGAGAATCCGCGGGCGAGCTGACAAGAGACGACGTGCTCGACGACATCACGCTCTACTGGTTGACGAACACGGGAATTTCCGCAGCGCGCTTTTATTGGGAGTCTCACTTCAACTTCCTGGCCGCCGCCGATGTGTCTGTCCCAGCGGCCGTGAGCGTCTTTCCTCGCGAGAACTATCAGGCCCCGCGGAGTTGGACAGAGCGTGCGTATCACAACCTGATCTACTACAACAGGGTCGATAGAGGCGGGCACTTCGCGGCGTGGGAGCAACCGCAATTGTTTGCCGAGGAGGTTCGGGCGGGTTTGAGACCGCTGCGCGCCTGACGGACAGGAAGCAGACAAGAAACAGGCAAGCTCAGGACACATGCTCCGGGCGTCAGATGTCCAGACACGCGCGCAACGTCCGCGCGAGACGGCCTGCATCTTCCGCATCGGCAATGTTCGCAAAGCCCATCACAAGGCCGCGCGGCGTGCGGCCCACGCGGCTGTTCGCGTACCAGATCGAAAGCGGCAGCACCGCGAGCCCCGCCTCGCGGGCGCGTCCGGCGACGGCGATGTCGTCGACCGGGCCGTCGGGGCCTTCGGCGAACTGCACCGCGAACTGGATTCCGCCTGGCGGCAACTCGACAATCAGCCGCTCGCCAAACGACTCCTCGAGCGCGTGCACGATCAGCATGCGCCGCTCGCTGTACAACGCGCGCATCCGCTTCAGATGCCGCGCAAAATGGCCCTGCTCAATGAAGTCCGACACGGCCGCCTGCAATAGCGTCGGCGATCCGGCGTTCATGCTGTGCGCCACCCGCCCGACGCGCTCGACGGCCCGCTCCGGCACCACCGCATACGCGAGCCGCAAACCGGGAAACATCACCTTGCTGAACGTGCCGCAATAGATCACGCGATCGCGCCGGTCGAGGCTCTTCAAAGCCGGCAATGGCCGGCCCAGATACCGGAACTCGCTGTCGTAGTCATCCTCGACGATCCAACTGGACGCTTTCTCGGCCCACTCCAGCAGTGCCACGCGTCTTGCGAGCGACAGCGTGTGCCCGAGCGGGCTCTGATGTGACGGCGTGACCAGTGCGAAGCGCGCCTGGGCATCCAGCAGCGTGCCGCGCTCCACGTCGATGCCTTCACTATCCACCGGCACCGGCACGAGCTGCACGCCGGTCTCGGCGAGAAAACCGCGCGCCAGCAGATAGCCGGGATCCTCGAACCACACGCTATCGTTCGGGCGGGCAAGACTGCGCAACACGAGCTCAAGAGTCGCACGGTAGCCGCCGGTAACGAACACCTGTTCCGGCACGCAGGTCACGCCGCGCGACAGCCCGAGATAGGTGGCGATATGTTCCCGCAGCGGCCGGTAACCGGCAGGATCCGGGTAGGCGAACATCTCACGCCCACCGCTACGCGCGCGATAGGAAACGAGCTTGTTCCACACCTTTCCTGGAAACGCGTCGAGCGCGGGCATGCCTGGTTGCAACGGCCTCGGCGCGCCGCTCATGGCGACGGCGATGGGCAACGGGCGCGGCGCCGATTGGCCGCGCGGCGTCTCCGGCGTGCCAGCATCTTTGGTGCCCCGGCTACCGTGCGCGCCCTGAACCTCTTGCGCACGCGATGAGTGCATCACCGATGCCGGCAGCGACGGTGATACGACCGTACCCGCTGCGCCGCGCATCTGCAGGTAGCCCTCGTCGACGAGGATCGTGTAGGCCAGCTCGACCGTGCCGCGCGCCGTGTTCAGTTGCGTGGCGAGGCTGCGCAGCGCGGGCACGCGATCGCCGGGACGCAGGTGCCCCGCGGCAATCGCGGTCCTGAAACGCTCGCAGATCTGCAGATAGATCGGCAAGTGATGCTGCCGATCGATTTCGATGGTCAATGCGGGTGTCGGCACGGTAATAACGGTCTCGCGGGCAAGAGGAGGGCAAACAACTTGGACTAGTCAGGTCGACTGTTCTTGTCACTTTTCGGTAGAACATGATGCTCCCACAATACCCCCACACGATGCGACCGCGGCGAACACTTCACGCAATACGATCCCCGCCAGTGCCTCGCACGTTCAATTACTTTCATCTGGAGAATTTGCCATGAAAATCGTCGTAATCGGTGGTTCCGGCCTGATCGGCTCGCGTGTAGTCAAGCTGCTCAGCGAGGCAGGCCATGAGGCGCTCGCTGCATCGCCGAGTACCGGTGTGAACGCTGTGACGGGTGAGGGCCTGAGCAACGCGCTCGTGGACGCGGACGTCGTGGTGGATGTGACGAACGCGCCGTCATGGGAGCCGCAGGCGGTGCTCGACTTCTTCCGCACCTCGGCGCGTAACCTCGGCAAGGCCGAAGTGGCCGCAGGGGTGCGCCATCACGTCGCGCTATCGATCGTCGGCTGCGACCGTACGCCGGAGAACGCGTATTTCGTTGCCAAGGTCGCGCAGGAAGAGGTGATCGAGGCGGCGGGCGTGCCATACACGATCGTGCGCGCGACTCAGTTCATGGAGTTCATTGGGGGTATCGCAGATTTCGGCACGGACGGCGGCACGGTGCGCATCGGCGAAGGACTGTTTCAGCCGATCGCCGTGGACGATGTCGCTGCGATCCTCACGCAGGTCGCGCTCGCCGCGCCGCTGAACGGCAAGGTCGACATCGCCGGCCCAGACCGCGCGCCCTTCGCGGAGATCGTCACGCGTTATCTGAAATCAGTAGGCGACGCGCGCCCGGTGGTGACGGATCGCGATGCGCGCTACTACGGTGGCTATGTCGAGGAACAATCACTCGTGCCGCTCGGCGAAGCGCGGATCGGCCGCGTCAGTCTCGACCAGTGGCTCGCACAGGCTAAAAAAGCATGAGCACATCACAAAAGGTTGTCGTGGTTACCGGTGCATCGCAAGGCATTGGCGCCGAAGTCGTGAAGGCATTTCGGAAACTCGACTACCGCATTGTTGCGACCGCGCGTTCGATCAAACCGTCGGATGACGCGAACATTGTGACTGTTGCCGGTGATATTGGTGACCCGGCAACCGCCCAACGGGTCATTTCCGAAGGCGTCGCCAAGTTTGGCCGGATCGACACGCTGGTGAACAACGCCGGCATTTACATCGGCAAGCCTTTCACCGAACACACCGCGGAAGACTTCGCCGCTGTGGTGAACGTGAATATGGCGGGCTTTTTTTACATCACGCAGCTCGCGATCGCCGAAATGGAAAAGCAGTCGAGCGGCCACGTGGTGAGCGTGACCTCCAGCGCCGTTGACGCTGCGATCAGCGGCGTGTATTCGGTACTGGCCGCCCTGACGAAGGGCGGTCTGAACGCCGCCACGAAGTCACTGGCGATCGAGTACGCCAGGAAAGGTATTCGCGTGAATGCCGTCGCGCCGGGGATCATCAGGACGACAATGCACGCGCCGGAAACGCATGAAGCGCTGGGCGCCTTTCATCCGCTCGGGCGCATGGGCGAGATGAGCGATATCGCCGACGCGATCCTGTTCCTTGATTCTGCTCCGTTCATCACGGGAGAAATCCTGCACGTCGACGGCGGTCAGAGCGCGGGTCACTGAAATTGATGGGGCACCGCAAACCGGTGCCCTTTCGTATTCCTATAGAAAATACATCTTCACCGACCGCTCACGTCGACAAGATATCCTTTGACTGAATCCGCTTTACGCCCACGCGATCCATGTTTTTTCGTGCAGCCGCAAGTGAGCCGTTGAGGTCAATCGGACGCGTTGCGTCTTCAATGACATAAGCCTGAAACCCCGCCTTGCGGGCGTCCATTGCTGTCCATGCAACGCAGAAATCAGTCGCTAGTCCGGTCACGAACACGGTGTCGATACGCCGCTGCTTCAGGTATCCCGAGAGGCCGGTTTCTGTCTTGTGATCGGCTTCCTCGAACGCGGAATAGCTATCCATGTCCTTGCGAAAACCCTTGCGTATGATCACTTGTGCAGTCGGTAGCTTGAGGTCCTTGTCGAGCGCGGCGTCGTCGGTGCCCTGCACGCAATGATCCGGCCACAAGACCTGCGTGCCGTACGATAACTGCGTCGTCTCGAACGGCTTCTTGCCGGGATGGGAACTGGCGAACGACGCGTGTCCCGCCGTGTGCCAGTCCTGCGTGATGACAATGTTCTCGAACTTGCCAGCCAACTCGTTGATGAGTGGCACGACCTCGGCGCCGCCTTTCACTGGCAACGTTCCGCCGTCGATGAAACAATTTTGCACGTCCACGACGATCAATGCAGATTTACTGCCGGGCTTGATGTGTTTGCCTGATGGTGTCGATGCTGCCAGAACGCTCAGGCTTGCAAGGCCAAAAAGATGCGCCAGGCCGAGCGCGGCGGTCGACTTGATCAGTGTCCTGCGATGGTTTTCTCCCATGGCGAATCCCTTTTTCGATTGAAGTCACGATCATAGAGGCGCCAAATTTATTACACGCTTCATCTTGATGCACCTGTCTCGTCGAAAGCCCCCGCATAAACGGTTGCATAAAAATCCGCGGCGCAGGCGAAAGAACGCCAGCTTGGAACAACGGGTCAAGGCGACTGTGCCCGTCTCAGTTCGACCTGGATGGAATGGAAAACGCAAATCAATTGGTTTTCGCGCTGTCGAAGCTGGATGCAACTCCTGGAATGGGATTGACTGCATGAGGCGCCGGCGGTATCTTTTCTGCCGAAGTATCACGTCCCCTGCGCCGCTTCGCCGTCCCTTTTGATTCCGTGCCGGCTGTGGAGGCTCGTTCGCACAGAAACCCGGACCTAAGTCATGCGTATTTACTTCCAGAACGCGTCCATCCCGACGCGGGCCGTCGATCGGCTCAAATACCGCCTTTCGCTGAAGGAATCTCAGGCGCGACAGGTAACCTCGGAAATCTTCGGCTATAAAGACTGGACCGAGCTCCACAGCGAGCTGGGCAGCAAAGCAGCTTCCGCGCTTGACGAGGCATGTGACAGCGTGACGCTGACCGAGAGACGCGACTATCAGGCGTCGAAATTGGTCGCATCGTCCATTGATCTTCACGGTGAATCCGCGGACGACTTTGTTCGATGGTGGCAACCATCGGCCGCGAATCCGCAAAAAGAGGGCGGCGACTCAACCGAAACGCCGTTTGCCGGTTCAAAGGAAGAAATGAGTTTTCATGAGGCGCTAAGCACGTTGGCTCACGCCGCGCACCAGCCTGTTGGCCGCTTCGAACAAGCGCTCACGACCGGCATACGCAGAACCGAAAACGAGAGCTCGCTGAGGTTTGCGGAATCGATTGCTGATGAGTTGCTAAGCGGCAACCGAAACCGGGAACCCGAAGTGGCTCGTCATCTCCTCGAGGCTTTGGCCCGGCGAGGGCTGCCCCGGTCGATACTCAACCTGGCGACGAGCCTGGATCTTGGCGATGGTGGACCGAAAGACGAAAAGAGAGCCGCAGCCTTGCTTGAGCAGTTGGCTAAATCTGCTACAACTCCCGATGATCTGAAGCGAATTGCCGAATCACGCCTGGGGGCTTAGCACCGGCAGAAAGAAGGTCGTGGATGGGGTGCGGGTCGATCCCAATCCACGCTACGGGAGGTCGCTATGCATCTCGCCGGCACCATACTTCCGATCTTTGCCATCATCCTGATGGGTTGGCTTGCCGGCGCCTCAGGCTACCTGCCGCGCGCGCTGGCCGCGCCGCTGATGCGCTTTGCCTACTACGTGGCAATGCCCTCCCTGGTCTTCCAGACGATTGCCGACGAGTCGCTTCACTCGCTCCTTGACTGGCGCTTTCTTGCTGCGTTCGGCGGCGGTTCCCTGATCTGCTTTGCGGCCGTGATGATGTTTGTGCGAATTGCGTGCGGCGCAGGCGTGGGAAAGAGCGCAATGCTGGCCGCGGCCGTGTCGATGACGAACACCGGATTCGTGGCGCTCCCTATATTGAAGACGCTTTTTGGCCAGCCAGGCGTGCTCTCAGCGGCGATTGCGACCGTATTTGTCGGCGCGATGATGTTTCCGATACTGGTTCTGCTGCTCGAGATCGGGCGATACGACACATCGCACAACGTACGGACGGCCGCGCTGATACGGCAAGTCGTCACCAATCCCGTCATCCTTGCCACGATTTTCGGACTGCTTTGGTCGATCCTCGGTTCGCAACTGCCCGGACCGGTCGCGTCGATTCTCACGATGCTTGGGGAAGCCTTGACGCCATGCGCGCTGTTCGCCATTGGACTTGATCTGACACTCACCGAACTGCGCGAACGCCTGGGTCTCTATGCGTTGCTGACGGCGCTCAAGCTGGCCATCATGCCGCTCGTGGTCTACGCACTTTGCGTTGCGGCAGATCTCGGCCGGACTGCGACTATCGCCGCCGTTGTGTGCTCTGCCGTGCCCACCGCCAAGAGCGCGTACGTGCTCGCGGTTGAGTACGACGTCGAAAAGACTGTAGTGGGCGCAGTGATCTCGATGACTACGCTCTTTTCAGTCATCACGCTGCTCGGTTGGCTTTACGTTCTGTAGCGCGGCGTTCAATCTTTTTTTGAGCATCGAGGAAGTTGGCTGTCGAATTTGAGCGCGTTCATTCGTCGTCGTGTTGAAGGCACCGCAGGTCTTCTCGGGATAATCCGAGAGAATCACTTTTTTACGGGAGAAACGAAATGCGTGTGATGGTCATGGTCAAGGCGACCCCGGAATCCGAAGCCGGTCAAATGCCGAGCATGGAACTTATCGAAGCGATGAGCCGATACAACGAAGAACTCGTCAAAGCGGGCATCATGCAAAGTGGCGACGGACTGAAACCGAGCTCGGCGGGCGTGCGCGTCAAGTTTTCTGGCAAAGACCGAACGGTCGTTGACGGTCCCTTTTCCGAAACTAAAGAACTGATTGCCGGGTATTGGCTCTGGCAAGTCCAGTCGATGGACGAAGCGATCGAATGGGTTCGCCGCTGCCCGAACCCGATGCCAAGCGAATCTGAAATCGAAATTCGACCCTTCTTCGAGCCTGCGGACTTCGGTGAAGCGTTTACACCCGAACTCCAGGAGACCGAAAGGCGGTTGCGCAAGGAGATCGACGCGCAACGTCGCTAATGGCGTTACGCGGCGCAGCGTCTTCGTGACTATCCGATTTGGCTGGCGCAAATCGACTCATCGCGGATCTTCGCTGCAAGTGATACTCCCGGTCTGCTAACAGTTGCGAGCTGGCCGCGAGCTGGCGTTCCGGGCGGACTCTCATGATCGAAGGGGGAAGCATGGCTCGACTGCTATCGGTGAATGTCGGACTGCCGCGCGATATTGACTGGAAAGGCCGTACGGTCCACACCGCAATCTGGAAGGAGCCGGTGCATGAGCGTTGTTGGGCCGGCCGGTTGAATCTGACTGGAGATGGCCAGGGTGACCTGGCCGGACACGGAGGCGAGCAGCGGGCCGTGTTCGTCTACCAGATCGAATCGTATCGCCATTGGCAGGCGCAACTGAAGCGGACCGGTTTCGTCTACGGACAATTCGGCGAAAACTTCACGATCGAAGGCATGCCGGACTCCGCAGTGTGCATCGGCGACCGCTATCGGATCGGCACCGCCTTGTTCGAGGTGACGCAACCCCGGGTGACGTGCTACCGCGTCGGCATTCGGACGAACGAGCCCCGCATGCCTGCGTTGCTGACATCCAGCGGGCGGCCCGGATTCTATTTCCGCGTCTTGCAGGAGGGTGCCGTCGGCGCTGGCGACGACATCATGAAAGTCGGTGAGGCAGCAGAGCGCATGAGTGTCGCCGAGATCAACGCGCTTCTGTATTCGTCCCATCATCCGCGCGATCGGTTGGAACAGGCGTTGCGCATCGATGCACTTTCGCCCGGGTGGCGCGGGTCATTCGAGGCGTTGCTGCGGGACACGGCGAAGGGTGGTGCGAGTGGGAACGCGGGACTTGCGCCTGCCGTCGCTGCGCATCCGGTCGCGCCCGGATTTCGACCGCTCACGGTGACGGCGATCGAACCGGTGTCCGCCGATGTGCTCTCACTGACGTTGCAGAGCATGAACGGCCAAGCGCTGCAATCGGCGCTACCCGGCCAGTATGTGGTGTTGCGTCTGCCACGGCCCAACGGCGGCCCGGCACTCTTTCGCAGCTATTCGCTTTCAGGCGCCGCATCGACAGAACGCTATCGGATTAGCGTCAAGATCGAGCCGAATGGGGCAGCGGGAACCTACCTGCGAACGCAGGTCCATGTGGGCGAAGCACTCGACGTCAGCGCGCCGCGCGGCAGTTTTGTTCTGCAGCCGGGAGACGGTCCGCTGGTGCTGCTCAGCGCTGGAATAGGCGTGACGCCCGTTCTTGCCATGCTGCACGCTGTGGCCGCGGCGGGCTCGACGCGGCAGGTGTGGTGGCTGCACGGCGCCCACGATCGGCAGCACCACGCATTCGCGGATGAAGCCCGTGGTCTTGTGCACGCACTGACGCATGCGCGCAGCTATGTCTGCTACAGCAGGCCGGGGTCGAGCGAGCGCGTGGGGGACGATTTTGATGCGACCGGTCACCTGTCGCGGGCGGCTCTCGACGAGGCAGGCGTGCCGCGAGAGGCGAATTTCTACCTCTGCGGCCCATCGCGCTTCATGGCGGACATAAAAATGGCCCTCGCTAACCTGGGCGTCGCGCCGGAGCGGGTTCACGCCGAAATCTTCAGCGGCGGTGAGGCGATGACACCCGGAATCGTTGGCGCTACGGCGCGTGCGCCACATCTGCCGGAAGAGGATGCCGACACCGGGCCACTCGTTTCATTCGCGCGCAGTGGCATCGCGGCGCACTGGAATGCGGCGCTGCATCCGAGCATCCTGGATCTGGCCGAAGCGTGTGACGTACCGGTTCGATGGTCGTGTCGAACCGGGGTTTGTCATAACTGTGAAAGCGGACTGGTTTCAGGGACGGTCAGCTATGGTCCGGAACCGCTCGACATGCCTGCGCAGGGGAACGTTCTTGTCTGCTGCGCCCAGCCAACTGGGGACATCGTCATTGATTTGTGAGCGCAAATCTGTTTGCCCCTTTGGGTGACGAGCGGATCTTTCAGCGGCGCTGCCCATAGAGAACGGTCACGCACCAATCTGCGGGAAATCTGGCCGCAGGTGGAGCGTCAGAGCTACGCATATCACAGCGAACCCGAGGCGCGGGGCGACGATCGCCACCAGCATGGCGGTCGTGAAACCCGCGAGGGCGATGAGCGATCGAACCCGCGCCGTACGCCGCGTCCGCGCGGACACCACGGCGGCGTCCGCATTGGTCAATGCCTGGTATTCGAAGGCGTTGTACGCCATGTCGATGCATATGAACAGGCCTGCATAAAATATGACGGACTGCGATGCAAGCTGGGTCTTTGCTGTCCACGCGGTCGCGAAGGGCAGCAGCGAGACGAGGAAGAGATGAATGAAGTTGGTCCATATCATTGTCAGCGTCGGCGGACCGACGAACCGCATCAGGTGATGGTGATTGATCCAGATGATCGCGATGAAAAGATAGCTTACCGCGTAGCTGAGGGCGATAGGCCAGAGAGGCAACAAGGCTGAGAACGAACGCTCTTCGGGTGCCTTGAGTTCCAGCACCATGATGGTCACGATCACTGCAAAGACGCCGTCTGAAAAAGCATTTAGACGTTCGGCGGTTTCTTTCGCTTCACGCATGGCGAGTTCCCTGGGATGAGCAAGCGGTCAGTCAAGCTTGGTCAAGCTGACGCTGCGGATGGTTTCTGCAAATATGAACCGGCATTGCCAGGACACTCATCCAGAGCATTTCGATAGCCGAACCGGACTGGTTCTTCACGCCTTGTCCCCACGCTTGCATATAAGCCCGGATGTCAGGTGGGTCTTTAGCTCTGCAGCGGCATGCGCATCGCTTTGAAACCCCGCCGCATTCAGCCGAGCGGCGACACGCCCACCACACGCGTATGGGCCCACAGCAGCATGAACGCGTACAGCCCCAATCCCGCGACGACCACAATCACATCGTTCATCGCCGAAGCCGGCGCGCCCGGCACCGGGCGGACGTTGGGGCGTCGGCTGACCGAGATCAGGTCCGCCACTGCCCAGAGGAGGAAAGCGCCGAACAGCAGCAGATCGTTCAGCGTACCGTTGGCGACCAAATGTGCTACCGCCCACAAGATCACGGCGAGCAGCATCGGATTTCGGGTCAGGCGTTTAACGCGACCCGGCAGATAAGCCGCAATCAGCAGAGGAAATACCGGCAACATGAGCAGAAACGCGAGGTGCCGCAGCGGCAGCGGCGGTGCGTAGACCACGACCGGTGTTTGTCGCGCGATGCCGTAACCGTAGATCATCGTGACGAGACTCGCGATCGACACCAGCGCGTACAGTCCTTTCCACCCGTACTCGCCCATCCGCGTGGCTTGCGCGTCCCGCCAGCGTGGCGCGACGATGGAGATGGAGTGAATACCGAGGAAAACCAGGAGACCTGCAACGAAGATTGTCATAGGTTCGATTGAATGTTGACGATAGCAACATTTAAAATAGATGCTGTGCTTATGTTCGTCAAGCTAAAATTGACGACGTCAACATTGGCGGAAACAGATGACGATCAAAAAGACAAGCAAACCAGCCAAACAACCCAAACAACCATTAATCGCCGTGGCCAAGCGTCCGTATCACCATGGCGCATTGCGTGAGGCAATGCTGGAAGCAGCCGAGCGCATCCTCGTTCGCGAGGGCATTGGCGGGCTCACGCTGCGAGCCGCTGCGCGCGAGGCCGGCGCTTCTCACGCCGCGCCCAAGAACCACTTCGACAACGTGACCGGACTGCTCAGCGAGTTGGCCGCCGTCGGTTTTCGCCGCTTCGAGCGTCGCCTGCTCGAAGCGGCTGCTGCGGCCGCCGCTCCCGAAGCGCGACTTGCCGCCCAAGGGCGCGCCTACGTTGAGTTCGCGACGGAGTTTCCGGGTCTCTTCATGCTGATGTTTCGTAGCGAGCGGCTCGACCTCGAACGACCGGGTTTGCGCGAAGCGATGAGCGACGCACTGTCGGTTCTGCGCGCGGCGGTCGGCGCGCCACAAGAGCCCGACGCCCCCCTGTCCACAGACGGCGCCGCGCGGGTCGTGACCGCCTGGGCACTTGTCCACGGGTTTGCCATGCTGCAGATTGACGGACGCCTCGACGCCATAGTCCGCGGCTTGGCTGAAGGCATGGACGCAATGTCACTGCTCGATGTCATTCTCAAGTCGGGCGGCGGTCAACTAAGAAGTAGCGACCCGCTCGCGTGCCAGGAAAGATGACCGCCACCTTGATTCCGAAGCCGGCTGAGTCCGAAAACCACGTTTGAATTTGTGATGGACGCAGACCGCGTGACTGCATTGAGACACTGGAACTCGCGTGCTGAAATGATCCTGACGCGTATAGAGGATAGCGAACCAATCGACGCCATGGACGAGGACGCGTCGACCTGCGGTTAGAGCGGGTTTCACTCTACTCAGCGCGACCGCTGGGGGCGGACGCGGAGACTTGAGGCGTCGGAGATAACGCACGTTCTTGCGGCGCATCGTTTTTACAGAACGTATACGGTGGCAAGCGTTCTTTCGACACGGCAATTACTGCGGAAGGTCAACAATACCAAGCGATCCGAAAAAAGTACGGTTTTCGCAAGATCGACACTATAAAAAGCGGGAGTACTATGACCGACGACGTTACGGCTTTGATCGAAGAAATTCAACGATACGCGAGAAACCGCGCGCAGGACGTGACACGTGGCGCGGAAACGCCGGCACTGGCCGCGTTGATGATCGAAAAATTCGGTGAAGGCTTGGTGAAGGCAGGGCATTTGCTGGGCGTTGAGCGAGTCGATGCACTGAAGGATGAAATCAGCCGTCTGGTACGTGTGGTCGATGCGCAATACCCCAAGCATCTTCAATACCGTTTTGAAGCGCGCCCGGCGGGACTTGCCATTAATGGCGAGTCCCACTGATCGTTGCCTATGCCAATTTTTATGGAGAATGTTATGGCTTTCAAACAAACCAAGGGCAACATTACTGTTGAGGCTTGTGTCCTGCCGTCTCCCGGCCAGATGTTTAAAGGCGCAATTCGCGTCACAACGATTCGTGACATGAAGACGATCGAGCGAGTGACGGGGCGCGGCTGTGGTCGCCCTGTGCGCGACGCTGACGCAGCATTGGCGATGGCTGAAACCGCCGCCAGACAGATGATCGGTGCCTAAGCGCTTAAGCGCTCACACGCCTAACCGCTGCAATGGAGCATTCCGATTGCTCATGGAGGCAGTGCGCTCCATTTCCTTGCAAGATCCAGTTGCTCCACACGGTCGATCAACGCCTGGGTGAAGACGCGGATTTTAGCGGGCTGATGGCGCCTGCTCTGGTAAGCGATATTGATGGTGAGACGGGGTAGTTGCCAGTCTTCGAGCAAGGGCACTAGACGCCCGGCAACAATATCGTCATGAACAATGTACAGCGGCTGAATCACTATTCCCATGCCAGCATATCCCGCCGCGCAGATCACCTGCCCCTCGTTTGAATCCAGTGCGCTTGTGATCGGGATATCGTGGCTTTCTTCTCCCCGTGTGAGGTGCAGCACGTAGGGGTCAAGCGCAAGGTTATAGACAAGCATGCGGTGACCCGCAAGGTCGTCGGGTGTCTTGGGACGCCCATGCCTCGCCAGATATCCGGGCGACGCTGCCAGTACGCGTCGCGTCTCGGCCAGACGCCTCACCGTGATGCCGGAATCGCCCTCGTACTCACGCGTGCGAATGGCCACGTCGATGCCCGCTTCGATGAAATCCGGATACCGGTTGGCCGCCACGATCTGCACCGATAATTCCGGATACTGCAAGCTGAACTCGGGCAGCCACGGCGCAATGTGCATCATTGCGAACGAGACGGAACTCGTGACACGCAACGTGCCGCGCGGGTTCAGCGCGGCGTCGCCGGCGGCGGAATCAGCCTCGGCCATCTCCGCCAGTATGGTGCTGCAGCGCCGGTGATAATCGCGTCCGGCATCAGTCAGCCAGAGCCGGCGCGTGGTTCGCTCGACCAGCCTTGCACCCAGCCGCTCCTCCAGCGCACTCAACGTCCGGCTGGCCGCGGCGTTCGACATGTTCAGCTTCTCCGCCGCTTTCGAAAGGCTGCCGGTCTCCGCCGTCAGGACAAAAAATTCGATCTGGGTGAATCGGTCCATAAAAGATTTTTCCGCCAGGTGGAAATATCATTTCACTATCGCTCGTTTTATTCCGGCGAACCAAGGACTAATATCGGCGGAATCAGGCTCGCTGATCATTACCCGCGGCGGCTATAAAAGGAGACACCCGCAATGCGCAATATCGACGAAGACACCATCACGCAGGCTGTCCTTGCAGCAATGGATGGATGTGGCAACCTGCGCCTGCATACCGTCATGACGAGCCTCGTGCAGCATCTGCACGCATTCGCCCGCGAAGTGAAGCTCACCGAGGACGAGTGGTTCACGGCCATCAAATTCCTGACCGACGTGGGCCATATCACCGACGACAAACGCCAGGAGTTTGTCCTGCTGTCCGACACGCTGGGACTTTCCATGCTGGTCACCACGCAGAACAACAGGAAACCTGCAGCGTGCACAGAGGCAACGGTATTGGGGCCCTTCTTTGTAGACGGCGCGCCGGAGTACCAGAACGGCGATGACGTATCGAACGGCGCGTTGGGCGCACCGTGTTTTGTGCAGGGTCAGGTTCGCGGTGTGAACGGCGAGCCTGTTGCCGATGCGTCAATCGATGTCTGGCAGTCGGATGAGGACGGTTTTTACGACGTGCAGAAAACGACTGATGACGTTGGCAACATGGTGCATAGCGCACGAGGCAAGTTGCGCACACAAGCCGACGGACGCTTTCATTTCCGGTCGATTCTCGCGGAGGCCTATCCGATCCCTCATGAAGGCCCGGTCGGAAGAATGCTCGATGCGCTCGGACGACATCCGTGGCGGCCCGCCCATCTGCATTTCTGGATCAAGGCGCCGGGTTACGACACGCTGATCACGCACGTGTTTCGCGACGGTGATCAGTATCTGGATTCGGATGCGGTGTTCGGTGTGCGGTCGAACCTGGTCGTGGAATGGGTAAAGCACGAACCCGGCATCGCGCCCGATGGCACCGTGATGAGCACGCCGTTCTATACGCTCGAATACGACTTTGTCCTCAACCGCCAAGGGGTTGCGGCATGATTCGGCACATTGTCATGTGGCGCGTGAGTGGAGATACGCCTGAGGAGAACCTCGCGTCGCGTCAAACCGTCAAGCACCGCTTCGAAGGGCTACGAGGACGTATTCCCGGAATGATCCATCTGGAAGTTGGCATGGATTCGAGTGCCGCGGATTATGCCTGCGACGTTGTCCTGGTTGCCGATTTCGAATCCCAGCACGCGCTTGATGCCTATGCCAATCATCCTGAGCATTTGCGCGTGAGGCAGCAGCTTGGACGTCTCCGGACTGCGCGGTTTCAAGTTGACTACGCGGTCGAATCTTTGACGCCGGCTTCACTATCAACCGCGGAGACGGCAAATGCACGCATTTGACTTCGTCTATTCGGCGCGGGCGGCGCGAGTGGTGTTCGGCGCAGGCAGCCTGCAGCATCTTGAACGTGAAGTGCTGAACCTGAACGCCGGGCGTGCGCTGATCCTGTGCTCTCCACAACATCGTGATGTTGCTGAAGCACTCGCAGCACGCCTTGGCACGCGTGCTGCGGGAATCTTCGATCGCGCGGTCATGCACGTGCCAGTGGAGCTCGCGGTTGAAGTCCGGGAACTGGCTAAACGATTAAATGCGGATTGTGCAATTGCGCTGGGCGGTGGCTCGACCATTGGACTTGGCAAGGCGATTGCGCTCGAATCGGATCTACCCATACTCGCTATTCCCACGACCTACGCGGGCAGCGAGATGACGCCCATTTTCGGTTTGACAGAAGCGGGCCTGAAGCGAACCGGAACCGACTTGCGGGTGCTTCCCAAGACAGTAATCTACGATCCCGAATTGACGCTGACGCTTCCGGCGCAACTGTCGGTGACTAGCGGTATCAATGCGATTGCGCACGCAGCTGAAGGACTCTATTCACGCGATGCCAATCCGATCACCAGCTTGATGGCGGAAGAGGGTATTGCGTCGCTGGCGCGTGCATTGCCGGTGATTGTCGCGCATCCGGAGGATAGCCACGCGAGATCGCAGGCGCTATACGGCGCATGGTTGTGCGGCACGGTGCTGGGAAGTGTCGGTATGGCCTTGCATCACAAGCTCTGTCATACGCTTGGCGGAAGTTTCAATCTGCCGCACGCAGCGACGCATACCATCATCCTGCCGCATGCACTCTCTTACAACGCGAGTGCCGCGCCTGACGCGATGAAGCGGATAGCGCGCGCACTCGGACACGACAACGCAGCGATGGGTGTGTATGAACTCGCGAAGGCGAATGGCGCTACGGTCGCGCTTAAAGACATCGGCATGAGTGCGGGAGAGCTTGATCGGGCCGCGGAGATTGCGAGCGCCAATCCGTACTGGAATCCGCGCGCTGTGGAATACAACGCGATTCGATCGCTGCTCCAGGACGCTTTCGATGGTGTACCGCCACAAGCGGCGTGCAGCGGCGCGATTACCTGAAGCCGTCTTACTCGACGTGTTCAATCGACTTGCAGACTACAACTAACTCGAAGATTGCCGCAAGTGAACTCGCGGTAGTGGGGCAACCAGCGGGGCAATAAGCACGTTGATCATCCGACCCGTGCAGCCACTAACGGTTCCGGAGTAGGATAGACAGCGCTTAACTGAATTCGCAGAAGCGCCTCATTCCTGCCTGACCCCTTTCTCCACTGAGTCTAAACGAGTCCAAACGAGTCCAAACATGAGCCAGACAATCTACGATATTCCCGTGAACTCCATCGACGGCGCAGCGCTTACGCTTGAGCCGTTCAAGGGCAAGGTCTTGTTGATCGTGAACGTAGCTTCCAAGTGCGGGCTCACGCCGCAATACGAAGGCCTGGAAAAACTCTATGAGGACAAACGGGCCGAGGGCCTGGAGGTGCTGGGTTTTCCGGCGAACAACTTCAAGGGTCAGGAGCCAGGAAGCGACGCCGAGATCGCGGAATTCTGCAGCTCGACATACGACGTGAAATTCCCGTTGTTTTCGAAGATATCCGTGGTCGGTGCTGACCAGCATCCGCTGTACCAGACGCTGACCAGCACGCAGCCGGACGCAACGGGTGACGGCCCGTTTCGTGAGCGGCTCAAAGGCTACGGCATTGAACCTAACCCCGCGCCTGAGGTGTTGTGGAACTTCGAGAAATTTGTAATTGGCAGGGACGGGCGCGTGGCGGGCCGTTTCTCGCCGGATGTCACGGCAGATGATCCACGCCTGCTTGAGGCTATTGAAACTGCACTGTCGAACTAAGCTAAGCAACGGTTCGACAATACCGCTGCGTCTGCGCGGTGAGACCGCCGGCAGGACCGGCGACCCCATCGCGCAGCAACTGACATTTAGTCCACACGCAACAAGTGCGAATAGCGCTTAACGTTGCTCGGTCGCGTAAGAAGAACTCCCGTTCGCATCAAGGAGCGCTCAACCAGGCTTAAGAGGTTGCTGCTGCAACCGACCTGCCCACCATCAGGTAATGAATCAGCGCGATGATAGGGAACACGCTCGCGACCATAGCGGTCAACGTCCATCCGCCATGGTCATACAAGCTGCTGGCGAGCGCAGACCCAATCGCGCCGCCAATGAAGATGCTGGTCATATAAAGCGCATTCAGCCGATTGCGGCTGGCCGCGTGCAGCGCATAGATCTCACGCTGGCCGAGCACCATGCTCATCTGCACGGCGAAGTCCAGCACAACACCGGTCACCACGAGTCCGCCCACGCCCCACGCCGGATGAATCAGTGCCGGTGTGAACGCGAGCGCCCCGACCACGAGGGCTATCAACGTAGCGCGGACTGAGTGCCCGGCATCGGCAAGCCGCCCTGCCACCGGCGCGGACGTGGCGCCTATTGCACCGACCAGCGCGAACACGGCAATCGCATTCTGCGACAAGCCGTAATGACGTGTCAGTTCGATCGGCACCGCGGTCCAGAAAAGGCTGAATGCGGCGAACATCAACCCTTGATACAACGCGCGATGACGCAGTATAGGCAAGGTCACAACCAGCTCGCCAAGCGAATGAATCAACTGAAAGTAGGTCGCCTGATGCGAGGGCTGGCGGCGCGGGATTGTCAACGCCAGGACCGCCGTCACGATGGCCATCAACACGGCCGCCGAGCCGAATACCGTGCGCCAGCCAAAATGACCGGCCACCACGCTTGAGATCGGACGTGACAACAATATGCCGAGCAGAAGACCGCTCATGATGTTGCCGACCACGCGGCCACGCGATTCGTCGGGCGCAAGATGAGCGGCCAGAGGGATCAGGATCTGCACCGCCACCGAACTGAAGCCGACCAGCAACGACACCGCCAGGAACGCGCCCGGCTGGCGCGTGACCGCTGCCAGGGCGAGACTGAAGATCGAGACAATGGCTGTTGTGATCATCAGCTTGCGGTTCTCCAGCAGATCGCCGAGCGGAACCAGGAAGAACAGTCCGAATGCATAGCCGATCTGCGTAAGCGAGACGATCAGGCTCGCCATCCCGCCGGACATGTGAATGTCCGGCGCGATGAGCTCGGTGATCGGCTGCGCATAGTAGAGGTTGGCGACAATCGCGCCACAGCAGAACGCGAACAGTGCGATCATGCCCTGGGTTAGCTTGACTGTGCCGCCGTTCTGGCCGGCAGCAGGTGCGTTAGGCGTCATGTGATAGATCCTTCAGTAGTCGAAACTGTTTTTAATGGCCGATGTTCATCACGCGGTTTTCAAGCGGCACGTGAACAGTCCACTTGACGATCCGCCGACAATAACCCCGCGCGGCTTCACTGACGTGTTCATGTGGTGCTCCGTTCGAGCGCTGCCCGCAGCGCGTTGGCGAATACCGCCGGCGGTTGTGCGCCGCTGATCGCTTCGCCCGCGATGAACACGGTCGGCACCGAACGAACGCCTTGCTGTTGAGTCAGTCGCTGCGCTGCGAGCACCGCTGCGAGACCTCGGCCTTGCAAAAGGTACTCTTCTGTAGCGGCGGCCTCGAAGCCAGCTTCAACTGCAATATCAACCAACGTGCCAAGCAGGCCAATATCGTGACCCTCGGAGAAGTACGCGGAGAATATCGACTCATAGAGCGCTTCGGTCTTGCGCGCGTCGTCCACGCTCGATGCGTACTGCATCAACTGATGAGCGAGGCGTGTGTTCGGCGTCCTGCTGACCCGGTCGTAGTTGAATTGCGCGCTGGCAGCCAGACCCGTCGCCGCAACCTGCGCGTCCATCCCTTGCGAGCGTACCCAACTGCCGAACTTGGCCGTCCGATATTTGCGCCGGTCCATTCCATCGGCGGGCATCGCGGGGTTCAGTTCGAACGGCACATACTCGATTGAAACGGGTACCGGCAGGTTGGCTGCGCGAATTCCCGAGGCCAGATTCAGATGGCCGATCCAGCACCACGGACAAATAAAGTCGTAGTTGACAGAGAGTTCGATGACCTTCACGGCGCGCTCCTGAGGAAGATTACGCACAGGATATCGATTGCAATTTGTTAGTAGAATACGTTCGCAGAGCAATCTCGCGTTGCGTGCCACGCAACGCTCGCACAGCGGAGCCATCAAAGTGGACAAACTGGTCGCATTGACGACGTTGCTGGAAGTCGCCGAGGCCGGCGGCTTTTCCAAGGCCGCCCAGCGTCTGGGAGTGGCCACTTCATCGGTCACACGCCTGATGGATGCGCTTGAAGCGTCGCTTGGTACCGCGCTACTGACGCGCACCACGCGGCGCGTCAGCCTCACCGACGCCGGCACCGCTTACGTCGAGCAGATCACCAAGGTGCTGGACGATCTTGCTGAAGCCGACGACAGCATCTTCGATAGCGGCGCGGCGCCCGTTGGCGCGCTGCGTATCTCCGTGCCGACTGCCTATAGCCGGCTGTGCCTGGCACCTCATCTTGCTACCTTCCTGAACGAGTATCCCCGTGTGGTCCTCGACGTGGTGGTCGCCGACCACTATGTCGACCTGGCTGCCGAGCGTATTGATGTCGCGATTCGAATCGGCTTGCCCGCACGCGATGAAAGCCTGATCGTCAGGAAGCTGGCCGACAACAAGCGATTTGTCGTGGCGAGCCATGAGTACCTGGAGCGGCACGGCACGCCTGCCGAACCGCAAGCGCTAACTCATCATGAATGCCTGCGCTTCGCGTATGGCGGACCGCGTCGGGCTACAAGGCAGGTGTGGACATTTCGCCATGGAGACACGGAAGAACGGGTCGAAGTACGCGGCCACCTGATTGCCAATAATCCTGACGTGCTGTTCGAAGCCGTCCTCGCGGGCAGGGGCATTGCACTGGTGCCCGAGTGGCTGGCGGCGCCGGAGATTGGTGCCGGCCATCTGCTGCGCCTCTTTGAAAATACCGAGGTCAATCCGCATGCGGGCGATTCGGTGATCTATGCGGCTTACCTGCCGAATCGCCGTCATTCGAGCAAGGTACGCACCTTCGTGCAGTTCCTCGCCGTACGCGTGCAAACGCCCACGGTGGAATGACCGGCAGCAGGGTGCTAGTGGGGCTAGTGACTGGTCGAGCTTTCGATGTCCGACACAATGCAGTTACGCCCGCCCAGCTTGGCGCTGTAAAGCAGCTTGTCGGCGCGTAGCAGAAGGGCGTCGAGCGTCTCACGCCCCGTTTGGGAAGCCAGCGAGATCCCGAAGCTCAACGTGACTGTAAAGCGGACGCCATCCAGTTCCAGCGCGGTAGCCGCCAGGCGCCGCCGCAATTCGTTGGCGGCGCCAATGGCTTCGCTGGCATCATCGACTTTTGTCAGCACGGCGAATTCCTCGCCGCCGAGGCGTGCCACGATGTCCGGCTGACGCCATATCTCGCTGCATAATCTTCCAATCGTCTGCAGCGCCAGATCGCCGGCGGCGTGGCCCAGGGTGTCGTTGATCTGCTTGAAGCGGTCCGCGTCGAACATGATGAGGACTTGCTTGGCTTCTGTCGCCGTGCGCCGGCTTAGCGAGGCGGTCGCCTTGCGTTCGAACGCGCGGCGATTAAGCAAGCGGGTCAGGAAGTCGGTGTCGGCAACGGTCTCGAGTTCGCGCAGCAGAATATTGCGCTCATGCTCGAGCCGCATTTTTTCGATGCTGTTTTCCTTCAGCACCAGGATGGCGTGGAACAGGCTGCGGATCTCAAGCCGGTGTTCACCGGGAGGAATGGGCGTCTCGAGTTTTCCATCGGCGATCGCCATGATGATGTCCGCTGCTTCAATAAACGGTTGAACGAACCGCCGCCTGAAGTACACGGACGCAATCAGCAAAAGGTAAAGAACGCCCGCCGTGCCAATCGCGCTCGCAACCAGGAACATCAGCGATTCATTGCGATGTCCTTTGACTTCGGTTTCCGCCAGATCCAGCACATAGTCGCGAAATTGCACGATGGGCCGCATGGTCGGCACATACTCCGCAGCCAGTTCGGCAGCCGTGAGATTGGCTCCTTCCGGGCGCGTTGCCATTTCGCGGACGCGCGCCATGTAGCTCAGGCCATTGTCGTAATAGGCGCTGGTAAGGCGCTGATACGTGGTTGCGCTGATGGGTGTATGTTCCACGCGGGCGGCGATCAGGCTGCGCAATTCGTCAATACGTCCTTTAGCGCGTTCTTGCGCGAATAGTTCGGCTTCACTCAGGGGCCGGTGAGCGGTCAGCGCCGCAGTGAAGGTCGACCCCAGAAGCCCAGCCTGTTCACGAAGTTGAGCGGTCAACCGAGCGGTCAAGACGCAATTCAGTGCGTTCGGATCGCCGCGCACAATACCGGCACCGCTGGCATTTGCCAGTGGCCCGAAATTGGGAATGACGGCGATCATCTGGTTGACCGCGCTTAGGACAGCATCATGGTCACGTTTCTCTATGGGCTGAGCGATGAGGCTGTCGACTTGCTTGCGGGCAGCAACAAGCTGTGTTTGTACTGCATCTACAGACGCACGTTCAATTGTGCAGTTGGGACACACGTCACTTGCAATCAATGATCGCAGCACCGCCAGGCGCCGGTCGCTTTCGGCACGCGCATTAATTAGGGGAAGTCGCAACGCCGGCGCATTCCGGGCGTCTGCGCCTAGCGCGCCGTTAGCGGGGCCACGTTCCGCCGATACGCTTTCCATGGCGAGTAATGCGGCGCGAAAGCGGACTAGTGATTGAACCCCATTCTCCGCCAATGAATAGGCGCGTGATTGATGCAGGAGTAAGGGCGTCGCAAGGCTCAGGACCAGCACGCACAGAGCGGCCGTTGTCAGCTTAAGTCGCTTGGCAAGCAAGATCCGGGTTGAGGGCATTTTTGTTAATTCGCAGCAGGTCGCTTGTCTGGCACATTCTATAAACAGGGCGACTTATTGCAGCCGGTGATTCAACATACCGCAGCCCGCCGGAATCGTCTACTCGGACAAAACACGATCGTTAGACCGTTTCCTTTCGAAAAAACCAGCGAGTTGTCTATCCGGAACTGTGGAGCTGTTGTCGAGGAAGGTTTAAGCGCAGATGATTTTCCTTAGTTAACGGCACGTTAGCCGCTTTCTTTATTGGCTAAGAGCACATGCGTTCATTTGCTGTCTTGTCAGTTAAACCGCGAATGCGCCACTCATGCGGGCTACTCCAGTCCTGGCATCCGTCCGACTTAACCGATCTAACGAACCGATTTAACAATTCGATGCGAGAGCACGGCCTGCATGCTGTCACGCATTTCTTTTCCGTGTAGCCTAAGCCGCTGTTACCTAAGTCGCTGTCACGTCATCGAAACTCGATACTCTTCTTTCCACCCAGCCCGCGCCTCGACAAAGGATCCGCAGAAATGAGCTACATCCACTTTATCGGTGGCGAAAAAGGAGGCGTCGGCAAATCGCTCGTCGCCCGCGTATTAGCCCAGTATTTTGTTGATCGGAGCATCCCGTTCACGGGTTTCGACACCGACAAATCGCACGGCGCGCTACTACGGTTCTATGCGGATTTTGCTGCACCGGCCGTGCTTGATCGTCACGATAGCCTTGACCCCATCATTGAACATGCGCTTGAGGATCCTCAGCGGCGCATCCTGGTTGATCTTGCCGCGCAGACGCAGCAGTCTCTCGGCAAATGGCTTGATGACGCCGACGTAGTTGGTCTCGCGCAAGAGCATGGGTTGACGCTGACCTGGTGGCACGTCATGGACGCCGGGCGCGATTCGGTCGACCTGCTGCGGCAGTGGCTCGACCAGTTCGGTGGACGGATCAAACTGGTGCTCGTGCTGAATGAGGTTCGTGGTGATCGGTTCGAGATTCTGGAAGCCTCAGGGGAACTCGCCCGGGCCAAAGCGCTGGGTGCTAGCGTGATCAGCCTGCGGCGCTTGCCCGATACCACGATGCAGAAAATCGATCAGCATGGTGTTAGTTTTTGGGCGGCCGTTAATCACCAGGATCGAGCGGCTTCCGGGCTTGGTTTGCTGGAGCGGCAGCGTGTCAAGGTGTGGTTGAATCGGGCCTATGGAGAAATGGGTAGTCTGGCGTTGTAGTGGGTCGCCAGATAATAGATAGTCATACAAACTAAATAGAGTAAAAATAAGCGCGGACAGTTCTGTTTAACTATCCGCGCTGATTCCTGCGAGAAACACCGCTATCCTCCGGCCGAAGCTGGAAGATAGCGATCATTGGCTACGCGCCAATCAAGCGCCTCAAGCCTGAACTGCCGCCAGTGCAGCGTTCAGTGTCTTGCTCGGGCGCATCACTGACTCCAGCTTCGCAAAGTCCGGCTTGTAATACCCGCCAATGTCCGCTGCCTCACCCTGGACCGCCGACAGCTCAGCCACGAT
>NZ_JAQGMM010000678.1 GCF_028292365.1 Caballeronia sp. | reverse complement strand
CGGCTGCGGCCTTAAGCGAACGCGCGGACGCGATGGTCGCCTCGATCTGCACGCGCGACCGGATCGCCATCGCGGCGCTGAAGACGTACTTCCGCGAGATCACGATTCCCGACTTCTCACTCGCGAGTGAAGTGGCGGGAGCGTCGCTCGCGAACGCCATGACGTCGATGCGCCGCTGATACGCTGATACGCCGTCGAAGTGCCGTCGCACTGCGCGCGGCACGTACGAGAGCGATCGAACACGCAATACCCCGCCCGCGTCGGGCAACACTTCAAGTAATAAGGGCGCCGCGCAACGCGGCGCCTCACGGGACTTCTAGCCATGGCTGATCAAGACACCACTTCCACGTTTTCCGCGAACAGCGGTTACGCGGACTTGCACGAACACATCGCACGCCTCGAAGCCGCGGGCCTGCTGTATCGGATCGACGAGCCGGTCAATAAAGACACTGAAATGCATCCGCTCGTGCGCTGGCAATTCCGCGGCGGCATTCCTGAGGCCGATCGCAAGGCGTTCCTTTTTACGAATATCGTCGACAGCAAGGGCCGCAAGTACGACATTCCGGTCATCGTCGGCGGCATCGCCGCGAATCCGGAGATCTACCGGATCGGTATGAACGTGCCGACGCTCGACGACATCGGCGACGCCTGGAACCGCGCAATCGACAACCCGGTGCCGCCCGTCGTCGTCGAAAGCGGCCCCGTGCATGACATCGTGATCGAAGGTCGAGACCTCGAAGGTCCGGGCAACGGCCTCGAATCGCTGCCGCTGCCGATCTCGACGCCGGGCTTCGACGCCGCGCCATACATGACGATGACCGGTGTGATCTCGCGCGACCCGGACACCGGCGTGCAGAACATGGGCACGTATCGCGGCCACCTGAAATCGGCGACGCGCCTCGGCATGATGATGCTCGTGAACCTTCGCGCGGGCGGTCTCGACCATTGGCGCAAGTACGCGGCGAAGGGCGAGAAGATGCCGGTCGCCATCGTGCTCGGCGCACCGCCTCTCGTCGCGTTCCAGGGTCCGCAGAAGTTGCGCCCGAACGTCGATGAACTGAGCGTCGCAGGCGGCCTCGCCGGTGCGCCGATCCGGGTCGTCAAGGGCCGCACCGTCGATCTGCTGGTGCCGGCCGAAGCGGAAATCGTCGTCGAGGGTTACGTCGATCCGCAGTACCTCGAACCGGAAGGTCCGTTTGGCGAAAGCCACGGTTACGTCGCGCTCGAAGACTACAACCTTGTTATTGAAGTCACGGCGATCACGCGCCGCAAGGACGCGGTGCTGACATCGATCATCTCGCAGGTCACGCCGTCCGAATCGAGCGTCATCAAACGTCTCGCCTACGAGCCCATGTTCCTGCGCCACCTGCGCGACCACCTCGGCATTCGCGGCATCAAGAAGGTGTCGCTGCACGAGCCGCTCACGAACCTGCGTCGCTTCGTGTTCCTGCAGTTCGAGCGCGGCGCGAAGCGCACCGAGGTCTGGCGCGCGCTGTACGGCACGATGTCGCTGCAGGCTGCGATCGGCAAGTTCGTGATCGCGATCGACGACGACATCGATCCGAACAACGCAGACGCCGTGTTCTGGGCGATGGGCTATCGCTGCAATCCGGTCGAGGACGTGAAGATGATTCCGTACCGCGAGCCGGGCCACGGTCCGCGCTCGGACCACGCAACAGGCCTCGATTCAGCCATGCTGATCGACGCGACGATGAAAACGCCGATGCCGCCGCTCGCGCTGCCAAAGAAGGAATACATGGAGAACGCGAAGGTGCTGTGGGAACGTCTCGGCCTGCCGAAGCTTACGCCTGAGTCGCCGTGGTACGGCTACTCGCTTGGCGACTGGACCGAGGAATGGGACCGCAACGCCGAGCAGGCGACGCGCGGCGAATGGATGCAGCGCGATGCGTCCTATCAGGCGCGCCGCCGCAGCGGCGTCGAGCCGAATTCGCCGGTGCGCGGCATCGAGGGCGATCGTGGCGACGAATAACAGTACGCCGGAGCGGATCATCGTTGGCATCACCGGCGCGTCCGGCGTGATCTACGGGATTCGCGCGCTCGAACTTCTCGCCGAGGCGGGCATCGAAACGCATCTCGTGGTCAGCAAGGCCGCCGAGCTGACGATGACCTACGAAACCGACATCCGCGCCGCCGATCTGCGCGCGCGCGCGTCGAAATGGTATTCGCCCGCGGACATCGGCGCGGCCATTTCCTCGGGCTCGTTCAAGACAAAGGGAATGCTGATCGTGCCGTGCTCGGTGCGCTCGATGAGCGAGATCGCCACGGGCATCACGAGTTCGCTGATCAGCCGCGCAGCCGACGTCGTGTTGAAGGAGCGCCGTCGCCTCGTGCTCGGCGTGCGCGAAACGCCACTGCACGGCGGACATCTGCGCACGCTCGTGCAGCTCTCCGACATGGGCGCGATCATCGCGCCGATCGTCCCGGCGTTCTATTCGAAGCCGCAAACGATCGCCGACATCGTTGATCACACGATAGGCCGCATGCTCGATCTGTTTGACATCGAAACCGGTGTGGTCAAGCGCTGGAAAGACCAGCAGCAGGAGCCGTAACCCCCGCGCCACCCGCTTTCACCACCCGCGTTCACCACCCACTTCACAGGCCCGCCGCGACGCACGCGCCAGCGGGCCGCCCTTTGCGATGACCATGACTGAATCCAACCTGCTTTCCCGGCTCACAGACCCGAGCCTGTTGCGCACGCTCGCTTATGTCGACGGCGCATGGTGCGGCGCCGACGATGCCCGCACCTTCGCCGTCGACGATCCCGCCACCGGCGAGAAGATCGCCGACGTGCCGCTCATGACCGGCGTCGAGACGCGCCGCGCGATCGAAGCCGGCGAACGCGCGCAGCGCGGCTGGCGCGCGCTCACCGCGGCGCAGCGCGCGGTGGTCCTGAAGCGCTGGTACGCACTGATGGTCGCGAACACGGACGACCTCGCGGCGATCATGTCGGCCGAGCAAGGCAAACCGCTCGCGGAAGCGAAAGGTGAGATCGGTTATGCGGCGTCGTTCATCGAATGGTTCGCCGAGCAGGCCAAACGGATCGACGGCGACGTGCTCGCCTCGCCTGCCGCCGACAAGCGGATGCTGGTGACGAAGGAGCCGATCGGCGTCTGCGCGGCGATCACCCCGTGGAACTTCCCGGCCGCGATGATTACGCGCAAGGTCGCGCCCGCGCTCGCCGCCGGCTGCGCAATGATCGTGAAGCCGGCTGAAGCCACGCCGTTATCGGCGCTGGCGCTGGCCGAGCTTGCGCATCGCGCGGGCGTACCGGCCGGCGTGTTCAGCGTCGTCGTCGGCGATCCGCGCTCGATCGGCGCGGAGATGACCAGCAACCCGATCGTGCGCAAGCTCTCGTTCACGGGCTCGACGCCGGTGGGCCGCATGCTGATGAGCCAGTGCGCGCCGACAATCAAGAAGCTCTCGCTCGAACTGGGCGGCAACGCGCCGTTCATCGTGTTCGACGACGCCGACCTCGACGCGGCGGTCGAGGGCGCGCTCGCCTCGAAGTACCGGAATGCCGGTCAAACCTGCGTCTGCACGAACCGCTTCTACGTGCAGGACAGCGTGTACGACGCGTTCGCAGAAAAATTCACGGCGGCGGTCGCCCGGATCATGGTCGGCAACGGTTTCGAGGGCGGCGTCACGCAAGGCCCGCTCATCAACGAGGCCGCTGTCGAGAAGGTCGAAGCGCATATCGCCGACGCGGTGGCGCACGGCGCGCGCGTGCTCACAGGCGGCAGGCGTCATGCGGCCGGCAAGCTCTTCTTCGAGCCGACTGTGGTGGGTGGCGTCACTGCTTCAATGCGCTTTGCGACCGAGGAAACCTTCGGCCCCGTCGCCCCGCTTTTTCGCTTCCGCGACGAGCGCGAGGCAATCACGGCGGCGAACGC
>NZ_JAQGMM010000209.1 GCF_028292365.1 Caballeronia sp. | reverse complement strand
CCTCCCGCGCACAACTACTTCGGGCAAATCCTCGACTCGGATGGCACGGTCTTGCTCTGCCTTCACGAGTGGGGTGCCCACGAGCATCCCTCGTTGACGAGCCCCGATCACGCGACGCCTGGCAACGGCCTACTCTTGTTTTTCCGTGTCGACGATTTCGACATGGCTCTGCCAAGGGCACGTGCTCTCGTCACTCAGCTAGAAGAGGAGCCTCACATAAACTCAAGCACTGGAACTATGGAGTTCTCGCTCCGTGATCCGGACGGCTATTACGTCACGATCAGTGCGCTTTAACGGGCACCACCGCCTACCTTAGGTTTAGCGCGGAAAAAGGTAGCCATGCATGCCATGGGATCACCATCGCCACAGTGACCGTAGGCATTGGCGAGGACACTGCGGACAGAACGCCTGCTTGGTTCAAACTGGACTCGATCCTGCATGCATCGCTATGGAGTACGGATCAATCTGCGTAGGCGCTTGCGCAATAAATCGAACCGGGTCTGCTGCAGAATTGTTTATAGCCAGACGGGGATCGGCCTGCCACGCCTGCAGTTCGTCATTCCACCCCGAACGATCGCCGCCCCAAGACAATCGACCAAAGCGACATTGACCGATTCAGGTCGATCAACTCTGTCAATTTGACCAGAAGAGTCAAAATCACCAACATTCAGCCAAAATGGCGCGAGTATCGATCCCTTTGAGCCTCGTGCGAGCACTATATCGGGCCGGAGATCCGACAAAAACCCGCCGCGGCACGCATGATGCGTCGTGGTCTCTATCCCGGAGACCTTATGCCTTCAAATGTCATCAAAGTAGCATCTCATCCATGGACCAGGCGCAGCTTCGACCTCGGCGGAATGCCGTTACGCCTTTTAGTCGTCGACGACAACCAGAACGCTGCAACAGCAATGGCGAGCTACCTGTCGTTCGAGAGCATGGAATGTCGGGTGGCTTTCGGTGGACTGGACGCTATCGAGATCGGAACACATTGGGCACCCCACGTCATCCTCATGGATATCTCCATGCCCGAGTGCAACGGCTACGAGGCGACCTTCGCTTTGCGACAGGATCAACGTACCAGTGGAACGGTCATCGTGGCTTTTACTGCGTTAAACGATGACGGCGACGTACACAAACATCTCGTTGATCACTCGTTTGACGGCTATAGCCAGAAAGGACAGCCGCCGAGCAAGTTGGTGGCGCTGGTCATGAGTTTCCTTCATTGACGGACCCCCAGAGCGCCTCGCAAAAGAAAGTCTGTGGCAACACCAACACTGCTACTTACGCCGCGGCAGACGCACAGCAAACACGGTTTCCGTTTCATCGGACCTCGCCGCAATCTCACCGCCGTGAGCCTTGGCAATCTCACGCGCAATATACAACCCAAGTCCCAGGTTACCGTCGGTGTCATACGTTTTCATTTGATTCAATCCGCGCTGGAGAGGATCAAATATCCGGTCCAGACTCGATCCCTCAATCGCCGGCCCCCGGTTCCTGACCTCGAAGCTAACGTCCGTCTCCCCGCAAGTCATAACCACTCGCACCGGAGCGTCCGATGCGCCGTACTTGATCGCGTTGGTCACCAGATTGCCGAGTAATTGTTGTAATCGTCGGCCGTCCCAAACACCCTGGGCGTCGCCCACCACCTCCAGTTCGACCCGGCGTTCCGGATGCGCTGCTCGCAACTGATCGAGTTCATCGGCTAATAGATTCGCGAGGTCCACATTGGTCGGTACGATATTGATACCCAGACCCAGGTTCGTTCGATTGAAATCAAGCATATCGCCAAGAAGCGCCTGCATGCGAGCGCCGCTTCTGATCAAACGCGAAGCGGCCCCCGATACTTTCTCCCCGGCATTCAAGTTCGCCAGATACACGGCTGTCATTTGAATGGTCTGGAGCGGACTGCGCATGTCATGCCCAAGCATTCCAAGCAAGAGGTTGCGAGCCTGGTCCACCTGGACACTGAAAAAGCCGATCGATTCTGCGAGCGCCTGGTCAATGGCCTCGTTAAATCGAATGATGTCATCGGCATGCGGAGCCTCCGGCTGACACGCATGTATCCACAGGCGAAGAACACTGGCACGCAGCGCACGGTACTCGGCGGCGAGTTGGTTGATGTCGAAGCCACCTCGCGCTCGCAAAACGGCGCGCGTTTGCGCGGCTGTCTCTGGAACTCCGATCAGTCGGGGGGCTCGCCCCATTGATTTTTCGAGTTGAGCTTCCTTGGTTTGGGAAGTCGACAAATCCTTCGCAACGGCCTCCAGAATCTGCTTCGCGTGATCCCGTAATTCCAGCGATTTCATGTCCGTTGCGGTGGGCAATAGGGTAAGGGCGAACGCCTCCCATTGCCCTAGAATTGTTTCCATGTCACGTAAGATGAAGTCGGCCAATCGCATGTCGCCCCCGAGTATCGGAAAAAATCTTATAAGGTATTCGCTGAATCCGATGCTGCGCCTGGATAGTTGCGTATTCTACTGGCACCTTAAACGGCCAGGCATGAGAGCGAGCTGCAGACAATCGATATATCGTCGCGAAACTGGAGTGCCAGTTCATCGACAGAAGGGCGTGTGTGTGATCGCTCGAATACAAGCTGCTACAGCATGGCTATATATAGCGCGTCAAGAGGAGTGTGCGACCGACAGGCGTCGGCAGATAGTCAACCTGCTTAACTCGCAGCTCTGAGCGCCTTGGCGAGTTCAGCCAGGAGGTACGGCTTGACGACGAAGGCGAAATCATCAATACGCCCGTACTGCTCGCGTAAAGCGGGAAGCGGGAACCCCGACGCCAGTATCACCTTGAGATCGGGACGAAATTCGCGTGCCTGGCGCGCCAGTTGAATACCGGTCATGCCCTTCGGCATGACTACGTCAGTGAACAGGATGTCGATGTCGGAACGGCGCTCCAGGGTCGTCATTGCGTCAACGCCATTAGTCGCTGTCACAACCTCGTAGCCTATGCTGCGAAAAAGCTGCGCCGCCGCGTCCAGCACGTCAGGCTCATCTTCCACGATAAGAACCGTATCCACCCGCTCGCCGGCCGTGGCAACCCTCTCGTCCGGCTCGCCGTCAACCACGGGCAAGTACATGCTGATGGTCGTACCAACGCCTTCTTCGCTGTCGATCACAACGTCGCCGCCGGACTGCGCGATGAATCCATAGACCTGGCTCAGGCCCAGCCCCGTGCCCTTGCCAATCTCCTTGGTCGTAAAGAACGGCTCGAACGCACGTGCCACAACCGCCGGTGGCATGCCGGTGCCAGTATCCGCGACTGAAACGCGGACGTAAGACCCCGGCGTCAGATTTCCGACCTCTCCCGAACCCAGATGAACATTCTCGACGGCGACCTCCAGCTTTCCGCCATCGGGCATTGCATCGCGAGCGTTCACAACCAGGTTCAGCAACGCCGCCTCGAAGCGGGCCGCATCGAGCAAAACGGTCGCGGAGTCTTGCGCTGACCGTATCTCCATCTCGATAGCGGAATTTCCCGCGCGGCGCAGCACGGGTTCGAAGCCGTTGATCACCGCATTCAGGTCATAATTTTCGACCATGAGCGGTTGCTGACGGGCGAACGAAAGCAGTTGCTGGGTCATGAGCGCACCGCGCTCGACCGCGCGCCGCACGGCGTCGAGCACCTTCTTGTCGGCATAATTCTGTATTCGCGTGGCCAGCACATCCACGCTGCTTGAGACGACCGACAGCAGGTTATTGAAGTCGTGGGCAATGCCTCCCGTGAGCTGGCCGATCGCTTCTATCTTCTGCGATTGGAACAGCGCCGCATTGGCTCGCTCAAGGGCTTCCGCTGCCTGCTTTCGTTCCGTTATATCGCGCGTGACCTTGGCGAATCCGAGCAGTTCGCCCGTCTCGTCGCGGATCGCGTCGACCACGACGTGCGCCCAAAATCGCGTTCCGTCCCGGCGCACACGCCAGCTCTCCTGTTCAAAACGGCCTTCGGTTGCGGCCGTTGTCAGCGTCTTGGCAGGCAGGCCTTTCGCCCGGTCTTCTTCGGTGTAAAAGACGGCGAAATTCGAACCGACAATTTCGTCTCGCTTGTAGCCCTTGATGCGTTCAGCGCCAGCGTTCCAGTTCGTGACCACGCCCGTCGGGGAGATCATGTAGATCGCGTAGTCGGTCACGCTCTGAACGAGCAGGCGGAATCTGTCCTCACTTTCGCGCAACGCGTCCTCGGCCGCTTTGCGATCGGTAATGTCGCGCGTGATCTTGGCAAAGCCGATTAGTTCGCCTGAGGAGTCCCGGATCGGATCGACCACGACGCTTGCCCAGAACCGGGTGCCGTCACTTCGCACCCGCCAGCCTTCATCTTCGAACTTTCCGTGTTCGCGGGCGGTTTGTAATGCCCGGGCCGGTTTATCTGAACGTCGGTCTTCCTCCGTGTAGAACATGGAAAAGTGCTGGCCAATGATTTCATGCGCGGCATAACCTTTGAACCGTTCCGCTCCGGCATTCCAGCTGCTGACAAACCCTTCGGGGTCCAGCATGTAGATCGCGTAATCGGTAATACCCGAGACAAGCAACTGGAAGCGCTGTTCCTCGCTCAGATCGCGGATGTTTCTGCACTCTTCAGATTTCATTCTTTTAAGTCCACGTGTGTTAGTGGAACTGTAATCAAAGGGTGCTGCGTCGCAAAATCGGCGCACGCTATCGGCCTTGAATGCGTGGCAACGTGACCGAATGTTTGATAGTAACCTCAAAGGCCCCGGTATCTAAGCTACTGCATAAAGTCACGTTTCGCAGCTTCAGTTTCGCCGGGCATGGCCGGGCGAGCAGGAGGAGAAAGTAGTGACCAGAACTGTTGTGCCTTCAATACCCACACCGCCACAATTAGCGCGCTGATAGCCAGGTCAAGACCGGCATGCTGCCCGCAAATACCGTCAAGTCGGTTTCGGCGCGTCCTTCGTGGCTCCGGCTGTCTCGTCGCCCATAGAGACTGCGGAGACGACGCGATTTCGTCCCATGGCCTTGGCCGAGTAGAGCGCCGCGTCGGCTCGCGCCATCAGGTTTGCCAACATTTCTGTAGCTTGATATTCATCCACGCCGGCACTGAAGGTGCATGTCACTTCTCCGTGAGGTATGGGTACCGTAGACGCGGCCAGATGCAGCCGCAAACTGTTCACCAGTGTCAGGGCATCCGCCTTGGGTGTTTCGGGGAACAGTATGGCGAACTCTTCACCGCCAAGCCGCCCAAAAATGTCTCCTTGCCGGATCCCCTGCGACACAATCGAGGAGAAGTGAGCAAGCGCGCGATCTCCGGCCGCGTGGCCATGAGCGTCGTTGACTGCTTTGAAGTTATCGATGTCGAGGATAGCAACCGTGAACCGCGATTTCGTGCGGTTGGCGCGCTCCAGCTGCGACTCGGCCTGAGCCATAAACTCGCGCCGCACGAGAGCACCAGTCAACTCATCGATAGCCGCCAGGCGCTCCATCCGCTCCGCCATGCGGTCATAGGCAAGCATGAGCGCGCCGATCGACAGGCAGGGCAGCGTGACGACGCCCACCGCGAGAAACGCAATGGTCATGGGCGTTGGATCGAGAAACCGTGCGTGATGTTCCCAGCCCAGGCCGGCGGCGAGTCCGCGAGCAATATGGACGAGGCCGCCGAGCGCGGCGACAATCGCGACGAACTGGTAGCTGTACCCCGGTCGATGCAGCGGCCTCCTGGTATAGGTGATCCAGGCCACCATCAGGCGCACATAGGCGAGGAAGCCCGACATCACGACAATCCTGGCACCTGCATTCGGCGAAAAATAGCTCCAGTGGACAATGCCGACCGCCAACAGCACGAATGCCACAACCTCATAGTGCCGCGAAGGTGGAAGGCCGAAGAATAGCCGGCAACCTTGCAGCACAAGGAATGCGGAACCGGCAAATAGGGAACTGGCGGCCACGACCACGAGCGGTGTTGGTGAACTGCCACTGAAAGCCAATGCAACAAGCGCGGACACAATCAGGACGTTTGCACCGATCCAGCGAAACAATCCGGGTATCCCGGACCGCAGCAGCGAGCCGAATACGACCGCGCTGATCACGCCGGACATGATTCCGACAACGTAGAGCGCGACAGGACTGAACATAGGCTTTCAGTAAGAAATGTGACGGAAGAGATTCGCGCGAGCCGAACAGGTTGAGCGCCCGACCTCTCCTATCCACGTTGCACGAAGGTGCTAAACGGCGACGCCTGCGGCTGAGATAATACGCTCTGGCACCAAATCTTCATAAAAATGTGCAGCGGCCTCGGGTCGTCGCGGTGGCGTAGCGGCGAGTCGCTCGCAAGTTGCCTGGAAGGCCGGAGGGAGCCGGGATGAGCCGACATCGCCCTCGCTCATATTCTGCTGGGAGGGCGCTGGACTGTTCAGGCTGTTAGCCGTTCTTATCGCTTTGGCGCAGCGTCAAGAGGGAAGGAGAGAGTGTTCGAGCGCCTGAACCACGTCTGCTACCGACGTGCTCGAGCACGTCGGGGATATCCGCGGGGATGGCGGGTTTGACGTTGAGGGGCCGTGAACCGTGACGCAGCAACCTAAAGCGCCGACCGGTCGCCGCACACGTGAGTCGCGGCCCCAGCAATGCTGCCGCGCGCAAAACCCGAGATCAGGGTCAGCGCCCCCCGCAACATGTCGTCCGACAGCGTGCTGTCTTTTGGCCGCGCGAATGGTTTGATCGTCTTGTTCGTGCACTCGTTGCCCGTGATGGGCTCACTGGGTGGCGCCGCGCTGCGGATGACGTTGTCGGTCGCGACGTTTGCGAATGCGCAACCGCTGGCTGCCAAAGCCAAAGCAAACGCAGCAGCCCAGTATTTCTCCTGTTTCATATCCTCTCTCTCAGCGGCCAATTAACAAGCACAACTGCCGATTATGGTTGCCACTTCATAACACGGTCAACTTGGTTACGCCACACTTAGTACGCCAGACTCAGCCCCACCAAACTATTCGTCTGGAATAACCCGCCACTTCCTCCGATAATACGAACGTCTCCCGCCCCTCGCCATGACCGAACTCGAAACCTCTGTCGTCGTGTTCTTTTGCCTGCTCGCGGCCTCCGGGCTTGGTGCGTTCGTGCGCCCGTTGCTGCCTGAGGAGCACAAGGCGCATGAAACGGTGCAATTGCTCAAACTGGTCGTCGGCATGCTGGTTACATTTGCGGCGCTCGTGCTGGGTCTCCTGACGGCATCGTCGAAAACCGTATTCGACACCACCACGACCGACATCCGTACCTATGCCGCTGCGCTGATCCAACTCGACAACAGCTTGCGCGAGTACGGCCCGGATGCCGACGCTGCCCGCCAGATCCTGCGCGCCTACACGGCGGCCGCGATCGCTTCCACCTGGGCGCAGGAACCGCCGCCGCCTGGCGACTATTATCCGAAAACGCTGGCACCGGGCTCCGATACCGACAATCTTGATAGCCGCGCGCTGGGCGCCATGCTTGAACGGGCGCAACAAGACACACGCGCGTTGAAGCCGCCCGATCAGTTTCATCAAAAGCTCGCCGACGAAGCGCTTGGCCAGTTTGACCGGCTGATCCAGCAACGCTGGAAGATCGTGGAGGAAGCACGCGGTTCGGCTTCTTCGCCGTTCGACCGGATTCTCGTCTTCTGGCTGCTCGTCATCTTTCTTTGCTTTGGCCTGATCGCACCACGTAACGCATTGGCGCTGGTTTTGATCATGCTCGGGGCGTTATCGATAGCGTCCACGGTGCTCGTGATTCTCGACCTCGACACGCCGTTCTCTGGCGCCATCCTCGTGCCAAGCCAGTCCATGCGCGATGCGCTTGCTTACCTCAACCGCTGAACCGCTGAGGCTTAACCACACCCGCCCAACTTGCCCGATGCCATCCACGCTCTACAGTGATCCGCGCCTCGTTGCGCTGTACGACACCCTGAACCCCTTAGCCGCCGATACCGACTTTTACCTGGCGCTGGCCGCAGGCATGCAGCGCGTCATCGATCTCGGTTGCGGAACGGGTTTGCTCGCGTGTGAGCTGGCGTCGCGAGGGCATCGTGTGATTGCGCTCGACCCCGCGCCCGAGATGTTGCGCGTGGCGCGGCATAGACCGAATGGGGACCGCGTTCAGTGGATTGAAGGTGATGCCCGGGCGCTCGCCTTGTTGCCGCCCGCTGACCTGCTGGTGATGACGGGCCACGTCGCGCAGGTTTTCCTCGACGACACCGCGTTTCTCAATACCCTCAAGGCCGCCCGCTATGCGCTGCGCGACGGCGGCGCCTTGGCCTTCGAGAGCCGCAATCCGGCCGCGCGACCGTGGGAATCCTGGACGCCCGCGCAGTCTCACCGGCTGATCGAGGCGGACGGAGTCGGCGAGGTTGAGGTGTGGCAGGACGACGTGAACGCAAGCCCGGCGTCGGGCATTCGATTCAACACGGTTTATAAATTCAAGGCGACAGGCGAGACGCTGACATCCACGAGCGAACTGCGTTTTCGCACTCAGGACGAACTCGCCGCGCAGCTCGAGGCCGCAGGGTTCCGCCATCTCACATGGCAGGGCGACTGGGATGGGTCGGCGGTTTCGGCCGCGAGCCGGGAACTGATTGTGGTCGCGCGCTGAACTGGCGCGCAGTCGGACTCAAACATCGGGCTGAAGCAATTGAATGCAACGACCAATCGCAGCAGCCGGATCAGAACTCCACTGCTACGAAATCGTCTTTGCCGACATCGCATAATGGACAACGCCACGTGTCCGGGATCTCAGCGAAACGGGTTCCGGCGGCTATACCTTCTTCCGGCAAGCCGTCTTCTTCGTTGTATATCCAGCCACAAATCAGGCAAACCCAGCTTTTATATTCCAAGACTTCACTCACGACAGACTCTTTCTTCTCGTTCGACAAAACATCGTTAAATATTCGATCCGGCGCTCAATCCCCGAAAGTTCGTCTTTCGGGCCGAGCCGCACACGGCCGCCGAAATAGTCGGCGACCCGCATAGTACCGGAATGTCAGAATGGGTTCATCGAAGCGGAACAGCCCCCGGGGCGGGGCGGAAGCACGGATCTGAGTGATTTCTTATGCGCGGTGTATCCTCTCCCCGGCGGTTTTTGAGTCCCTTGCGTATTGACCGGTATTAGATGGTATTGGGCCGGTCTTGGCCGGCCCTTCGCGCCGTGTCGGTCCGCCATGCCTGTCGCACGAAAGCACGAAACCGTTTTGGCCTGCCTGAATAGGTGTTCCGGCAGCCGCATTCTTCTGGGAGCAAAAAAATGATGGTCAAGAAACTGTTGTCGGGAGCGGTGTTGTCGAGCGTTTTCCTTGTGGCCGTTGCGGTGCACGCGCAACAACCCCGGGTGTTTTTCATCGAGCCGAAAGACGGCGCAACCGTCACAAGCCCGGTGCATATGGTCTTCGGCCTGGAAGGCATGGGACTCGCGCCGGCCGGCGATACGGATCCGCAGAAAGGCCACCACCATGTGCTGATCGACGCAGGCCCGATGCAAAAGGGTCTCGTGATTCCAATGAACGATAAATCGCTGCATTTCGGCAAGGCGCAGACGGAAGCAGACGTGAAGCTGCCGCCGGGCGATCACACGCTGACCCTGCAGTTCGGCGATGGCGCGCACCAGTCGTTTGGACCGGAAATGAGCCAGACGATCAAGATCCATGTGAAATAACGATTTTCATCGGTCGGCACCGGGCCGCTCTGGGCTTGGCGCTCATCTCAAAAACGCGGCATGGCCGCGTTTTTTTGCGGCTTATCGGGCCCTTCGCCTTGTCCTGATGGCATAGGTCCCGTAAGCGGCCTCCAGGCGCGCCGGTCAAGACCGGTACAATGGCCGCTTCCAGTATTTGCACTGTTCCGGCTGCCTCCCATGTCGCTTTATTCCATTTCGAACGCGCAACTCGCGTTCGGCCACGTTGCGTTGCTCGATCACGCTGACTTTTCACTCGAAGCGGGCGAACGCGTCGGCCTGATCGGCCGTAACGGCGCGGGCAAGTCGTCGCTGCTGAAGATCATCGCCGGGCTGACCAAGCCGGACGACGGCCTTATCACGCGGCAAAACGAGCTCACGACCGTGTACGTGCCGCAGGAACCCGAGTTCGACCTGGAGGCGTCGGTGTTTGACGTCGTCGCGTCCGGCTTGTCCCATGAACGGGAGCTGCTCGACCAATATGACGTCGTGGCGCACAAACTCGCCGATACCCCCGAAGGTCCCGAGCACGACGAGTTGCTGCACAGCATGAACGCGCTGCAGTCCTCGCTCGACCTTCACGACGCCTGGAGTTGGCAAACCCGCGTGGCGACCACGCTGCAGCAGATCGGGCTGGACGGCGACATTCGTTCGGGCGCGCTCTCGGGCGGCATGAAAAAGCGCGTTGCGCTGGCTCGCGCGCTCGTTGTGCAACCGGACGTGCTGCTTCTGGACGAACCGACCAACCACCTCGACTTCGACGGCATTCGCTGGCTGGAGGAGATGCTGGTCACGTTGCGCACGGGTTTGTTGTTCATCACCCATGACCGGGCTTTCCTCGACAAGGTCGCTACCCGCATCGTGGATCTGGATCGTGGACGCTTGCTGTCCTATCCGGGTAACTACAGCGCGTACCAGACGCGCAAGGCGCAGCAGCTTGAGATCGAACAGGTCGAATCGGCCAAGTTCGACAAACTGCTGGCGCAGGAAGAAGTGTGGATTCGCAAGGGCGTGGAGGCGCGGCGCACGCGCAGCGTGGGGCGTATCGCGCGGCTGGTGGAAATGCGCAACGAGCGCGCCGAACGCCGCAACGTGCTGGGCAACGTGAAACTGGATGTGGGCCAAGGCGAGCGCTCGGGCAAGATCGTTTCGGAACTGACCGACGTGACGAAGAGATACGGCAATCGCACGATTGTCGATAACTTCACCGCCACCGTCATGCGCGGCGACAAGTTCGGGTTCATCGGTCCGAACGGCGCGGGCAAGACCACGCTGCTCAAGATGATCCTGGGCGAACTCGCGCCGGACGAAGGCACGGTGCGTACCGGCACGAACACGCAGGTAGCGTATTTCGACCAGATGCGCGCGCAGCTTGACCTCGACAAGACACTCGCCGACACCATCAGCCCAGGCAGCGAATGGGTCGAAGTGAACGGCGTGAAGAAACATGTCATGAGTTATCTCGGCGACTTCCTGTTCGCACCGGAGCGCGCGCGTTCGCCTGTGCGCTCGCTGTCGGGAGGGGAACGCAACCGGCTGCTGCTCGCGCGTCTGTTCGCGCGGCCAGCGAACGTGCTGGTGCTGGATGAACCGACCAACGACCTGGACATCCAGACGCTCGAGTTGCTGGAAGAACTGCTCACCGACTACGACGGCACCGTGCTGCTGGTGAGCCATGACCGCCAGTTCCTGGACAACGTCGTGACGTCGGTCTTCGCGTCGGAAGGCGGCGGCATGTGGCGTGAATATGTGGGTGGGTTCACCGACTGGCAGATCCAGCGCGAACGTTCCGAGAAAATCGCTCTGGATGCCGCCCGTGACACGGCCAAGCAGGCGAAGAAGGAAGACGGCCCGAAAGACAGCGGCGCCGGGCGCAATGCGCAGCGCTCGACCAAATTGCCGTACAAGGAAGTCCGCGAGCTGGAAGCGCTGCCTGCGCAGATCGCAGCGCTTGAAGCCGAGCAAAAGTCGATTGCAGCCAAGCTCGAAGACGGTTCGGTGTACGCGAAAGATCCGAAAGAAGGCACGCGGCTGAGCGCACGGCATGCGGCTATCGACGAGGAATTGCTGGTCGCGCTCGAACGCTGGGAAGAACTGGAAGCAAAGCGCAAGTAAGTCACAAACAGGTCGCAAATAAACGGCCTTTGGGACCGGCGTCTTCCCCATATCGAAAAATTTGTCGGAAACAGTAAAATACGTCGCGTTTTCGGGCGCACGGCCGAGCGAATAAGGTGTCACCGCGGTTACACCGTAATGACACCTTGTAGTGAAACGCTATAGTCAGGCGAGAGGCCGTCGCGGTTTCGAGTTAATAACGCGCAATCCGGCGCGGCCGGCTCAGGCGCGGTTGGCCGGGTTGGCCCGCTATGTTCACGCATTCGCCGGTTGTCCGGCGTGGCCGCTTTCGGAATTCCGCTAACGAATTCAAGCCGCAGCCACCCGGACCGCCGGACCCACGTCCAGACATGTCCACGAAAAAACCGAGCGCCGCCGACAGCGGCAAGAACAGCGGATACAGCGAAGCATCGATCAAGGTGCTCAAGGGTCTCGAGCCGGTCAAGCAACGGCCCGGCATGTACACCCGCACTGAAAATCCGCTGCACATCATTCAGGAAGTCATCGACAACGCCTCCGACGAGGCGCTTGGCGGCTACGGCAAGCAGATCACAGTCACGCTGCATGCTGATCATTCGGTGTCTGTCGAAGACGATGGACGCGGCATTCCGTTCGGCATGCATCCGGAAGAAGGCGTGCCGGTCGTCGAGATCGTGTTCACGCGCCTGCACGCGGGCGGCAAGTTCGATAAAGCCGCTGGCGGCGCGTACACGTTTTCGGGCGGCCTGCACGGCGTGGGTGTGTCCGTGACGAACGCCTTGTCCACGCGCATGGACGTGACCGTGTGGCGCGACGGCAAGGTCGCCGATCTCGGCTTTTCGAATGGCGACGTGGTGAAGCCGCTCGAAACCCGCGCCATGAATCGCGGCGAGAAGAAGTCAGGGACTCGTGTCACCGCCTGGGCCAATCCGAAATATTTCGATTCGCCCAACTTGCCGGTCGGTGAATTGCAGCGTCTCTTGCGCTCGAAGGCGGTCTTGCTGCCCGGCGTGGAAGTCGTGCTCATCAACGAAAAAACCGGCGAACGCCAGACCTGGAAATACGAAGACGGGTTACGCGGTTACCTGCTCGAAGGCATGGGCGGCAGCGACTTGCTTATCCCCTTGTTCGAAGGCGAGCGGTTCGCGGGCAATGCAAAGTTGAGTGAGGAAACCTTCGCCGAAGGCGAGGGCGCAACGTGGGTCGTTGCATGGAGCGAAGAAGGCCCGTTGTTGCGCGAGTCGTACGTCAACCTGATTCCAACGCCCGCTGGTGGCACGCATGAATCGGGCTTGCGCGACGGACTGTTCCAGGCGGTCAAGAGCTTTGTCGAACTGCACAATCTTCAGCCCAAGGGCGTGAAGTTGCTCGCGGAGGACGTGTTCGCGCGGGTGTCGTTCGTGTTGTCGGCGAAGGTGCTGGATCCGCAGTTTCAAGGGCAGATCAAGGAGCGCCTCAATAGCCGTGACGCGGTGAAACTCGTGTCGTCGTTTACGCGGCCCGCGCTCGAACTGTGGTTGAACCAGCACGTTGAATACGGCAAGAAACTTGCAGAACTGGTGATCCGGCAGGCGCAGGCACGTACGCGTGCCGGACAGAAGATCGAGAAACGCAAGAGCTCGGGCGTGGCCGTGCTGCCTGGCAAGCTGACCGATTGCGAATCGACCGATGTCTCGCGCAACGAACTCTTCCTGGTCGAAGGCGATTCGGCAGGCGGCTCAGCGAAGATGGGCCGCGACAAGGAATTCCAGGCCATTTTGCCGTTGCGCGGCAAGGTGTTGAACACGTGGGAAACCGAACGCGACCGGCTGTTCGCGAACAACGAAGTGCACGACATCGCGGTGGCGATCGGCGTGGATCCGCACGGCCCGGACAGCCTCGACCAGAAAGCTGATCTCTCGAATCTGCGCTACGGCAAGATCTGCATCCTGTCGGACGCGGACGTGGACGGCTCGCACATCCAGGTCCTGCTGCTCACGCTGTTTTTCAAGCACTTCCCGCAACTGATCGAGCAGGGCAATGTGTGCATCGCGCGGCCACCCTTGTTTCGCGTCGATGCCCCCGCGCGCGGCAAGAAGCCGGCCCAAAAGCTCTATGCGCTCGACGAGGGTGAGCTCGAGGCGATTCTGGACAAGCTGAGGAAAGACGGCGTGCGCGAAACGCAGTGGTCGATCAGCCGCTTCAAGGGGCTGGGTGAAATGAGCGCGGAGCAGTTGTGGGACACCACGATGAATCCGGACACGCGCCGCCTGCTGCCGGTTCAAGTCGGCGATCTCGGGTTTGACGACACGGTCACACGCATGACGATGCTGATGGGCAAGGGCGAAGCGGCGTCGCGGCGCAGTTGGCTTGAGGAGAAGGGCAACGAAGTTGAAGCCGACATTTGACGACACCTGACGCCGCATGCACCCCTTGAACTTCGTCAACGCATAACACTGGAAATCTGATGGACGATCTCTTCGCGGACCAAGAAGCCGCGCCCGAAGGCGAAAAACTGACGCTTGGCGACTACGCCGAGCGTGCGTATCTCGACTATGCGGTGAGCGTGGTCAAAGGTCGGGCGCTGCCCGATGTTTCCGACGGCCAGAAGCCCGTGCAACGCCGCATCCTGTTCGCGATGAACGAGATGGGCCTGGCCAACACCGCGAAGCCGGTCAAGTCGGCGCGCGTGGTGGGTGACGTGCTGGGTAAATATCATCCGCACGGCGACCAGTCGGCCTATGACGCACTCGTGCGTCTCGCGCAGGCGTTTTCAATGCGCTATCCGTTGATCGACGGGCAAGGCAACTTCGGCTCGCGCGACGGCGACGGCGCGGCGGCCATGCGTTACACGGAAGCGCGTCTCACCCCGATCGCGAAATTGCTGCTGGATGAAATCGACATGGGCACGGTCGA
>NZ_JAQGMM010000518.1 GCF_028292365.1 Caballeronia sp. | reverse complement strand
AGGGGGGAAACTGCCTCATTGCAGATAGATTGTGATCACCATATAATAAAGCCGATCGAATCAATGGGAAGTCTCATGAGAGTCAGTCGTGCACAGGCGGAAGAGAATCGGCGCATCGTTATCGAGGCGGCCGGCCGGCTGTTCCGCGAACATGGTTTCGACGGAATAGGCTTGAATGACTTGATGGGCGCGGCAGGCCTTACGCAAGGAGGGTTCTACAAACAGTTCCGCTCTAAAGACGACCTGGCGGTTCAAGCCTGCGACCGTGTGCTGGCTGACAGTGCCGAAAGGTTGACGCACATAGTCGAAAGCGGCGGCGATGATCCACTCGCCACAATAGTCGGCCAGTATCTGTCTTGTGCCCACCGGGACAATGTTGGCGAGGGTTGCCTCTTTGCAGCGCTCGGGCCGGATGCTGCCCGACAAAGCCCGGAATTGATCCGGAGTTTCGAAACAGGTATCAAGTCGTATCTTGAGATATTTGAACGAGCCGCGCGCGCTTCCTCTACTTCCTCCGAACCCGCAGTACAGAACGATCCCGCCGTCGTGCTCTCAACAATGGTGGGTGCGCTTATGTTATCCCGCCTTGTCGAGGATGAAACTCTTTCCAAACGAATACTCGACTCGGCTGTCAGCAGTCTGCTTAATCGTCATGACGGTCTCAAAGCGGAGGCTCCTTAGATTATCCAGCTTGACGGCGGCTTGGTGCAGTTCTGACTGACGCCAAAGCCAGAGAACATCCGCCGCCTTTGATGGAGCGTTGCATGGCGACTCTACGCCAACCCCCTTCGAATTCACGTCGAATTCGACATTTAACATTTAGGAATACGATATATGCGCTATAAACGCTTTGGTAAGCATACTGGCCTGCGGGTCTCCGAGCTGGTGCTGGGTGCTGGTAATTTCGGCACGCGCTGGGGGCATGGCGCTGAACCCGACGAAGCCCGCCGTATCTTCGATGCCTATGCAGACGCGGGCGGGAACTTCATCGATACCGCCAACGGCTATCAGTTCGGGCAATCCGAGGAGATCCTCGGCGATCTGCTGACCGGGCGGCGCGACGACTTCGTGCTGGCCACGAAGTTCACCATGCGCACGCACCCCGACTCCGGCATCCTCGCCACGGGAAATAGCCGCAGGGCCATGGTTTCGTCGGTCGAAGCGAGTCTCAAGCGGCTCAAGACCGACCGGATCGATCTCTACTGGGCTCACATATCCGATGGAGTCACACCGGTCGAAGAAATCGTGCGGGGCTTCGACGACCTCGTCCGGGCCGGGAAGATCCTGTACGCAGGTCTATCCGATTTTCCCGCATGGCGCGTGGCCCGGGCTGCGACCATCGCCGAATTGCGCGGCGCGGCGCCCATTGCGGGGCTTCAGGTCGAGCACAGTCTCGTCGAACGCAGCACCGAGCAGGAGCTTCTCCCGGCAGGCCACGGGCTTGGCCTGGGCATCGTGGCCTGGTCGCCGCTTGGCGGCGGCATGCTGACCGGTAAATACCGACAGGGTGAGAGGGGCCGCGCGGAGGGCTTCGGCGGCAAAGTATTCCAGGCCGAAAACTCCCCGCAGCGCACCGCCGTCCTCGACACACTGATTGCGATCGCCCAGGACGCGGGTGTCACGCCGAGCGAAATCGCTATCGCCTGGGTGGCGGCCAAGGGCTCGCTGCCGATCATCGGGCCGCGCACGCTGGCCCAGCTCGAAAACAATCTCGCTGCGGCAAACGTGACGCTGTCACGCGAGCAAATTGCACGCCTTGACGAAGTGAGCGCGATCCCCTCAGGTTTTCCCTATACGGTGATCAACGATCCGGCGACCCGGGAGCTATACACGGGCGGCAAGGTCGAGCAGTTCGATGCCCCTTCGGAAATCGTCGCGTAAGGAGCCTGATGACAGGGAGGGTTCTTGTCGGAGGCGCGATTGCCGGGCGGGGCAGCCTGCTTGGCGATCTGCGTCTCTTTGCATAGTGGACGATCACCCCGGTATTGGCGCCGTTCGGTAACGAAGCGGCGCAAGTTAGTTTAGATGATCGCTTGTCGCCGCTCCGCTTGCAGTTCTCAGAAAGCTGGTCTTTGCTCCGTCTCGTCTACTTCAGCGGTCCCAAGGCACGACGATGCAGCACCGGCGATTCATTCACAGCATCACTCTGGTAGAACGCCAGAAACCGTTCGAACTGCCGCTGGGCATCAGACGGATCCACGCCTTCTTTTAATACGGCGCTGGAGAACCCCGTACGTTCCATCTGGACGAGTTGGTCGATCAGCACGTCGCCTTTCGCTCTCAAATCACCTTTGAAACCAAGCCGGCGGCGTAGCAGATAAGCTTGACTGTAGGCGCGCCCGTCAGTGAAGTGAGGGAAGTGCAGTTCAATGCGCTCGATAGTGTCAATCCTGTCTTTCAACGTCAGCGGATCTTCAACATTGGCGAGCGATACAACCTGTTGACCCGCGTCCAGTGAATGCTCAAGTGTTGTAAGGAGCCTGATGTGCGCGGCATTCGTCATGCGACTCGCTCCTCACTCTTGCGCACATCGTTCGCGGCCGCCTTGAAAGGATCTAGTCCGACGCGACGTACCGTCTCGATGAAGCGTTCTCGCCTGCTGCCCATACTTTGCCTGATGGACAGGTACGTCAACAGGACCGCGTCGATCACTTCGGGCACTTCATGTGCTGAGAAGGAGGGGCCGATTACTTTGCCCGGTTGCGCGGCGCCGCTCGTGGTCGAACCGTCCGATCCTCCGAGCGTGATCTGATACCACTCCTTGCCGTCCTTATCGACGCCGAGAATACCTATATGACCGCTATGGTGGTGGCCGCACGAGTTGATGCAGCCGCTGATATGGAGATCGATTTCTCCGATGTCATTGAGTTCGTCGAGATCCTGGTAGAGCTGGGTAATAGCTTCGGCGACCGGAATCGAGCGTGCATTCGCCAACGCGCAAAAGTCGCCTCCCGGACACGCGATCATGTCGGTCAGAAGATGCACATTCGCACTTGCAAGACCGGCGTCACGAGCTGCTTCCCAAAGCGGAAACAGGTCGTCCACGTGCACCCAAGGAAGCACCAGATTCTGCGTATGCGTCACGCGCGCTTCGCCCGCCGAAAAACGGTCGCTAAGTCCGGCGACCAGATCGAGCTGATCGGCTGACGCGTCGCCTGGCGCCTGGAGGAGCCGCTTGAACGAGAGCGTGACAATCCGCATCGACGGATCTTTATGCAGAGCGACGTTGCGCTGCAGCCAGCGTTCAAACAGCGGGTGCAGCGCGGCTTGCTCCTTTAGCGTGGCAAGTGCATCCGCGGATGTGGCATGTTCGAGCCGCTCTGGCAGCGCTGGCGGAAGAAAGGACGCGCTCACGCGGTCCAGTTCGGCTCGTGGGATCGTATGCGGGCCGCCATCGTGTTCCACGATCTGACGGAACTCCTCCTCGACTTCCTCGATGTAACGCTGGCCCTCGGCCTTCACCAGGATCTTGATGCGTGCCTTGTACTTGTTGTCGCGACGGCCGAACTGGTTGTAGACGCGCACGACCGCCTCGATGTAATTCATGATCTGGTTCCACGGCAGGAACTCTCGCATCACGGTTCCAATGACGGGCGTGCGGCCCATACCTCCTCCGACGGACACACGAAAGCCCAGCTCGCCCGCGTCGTTGCGCAGCAAATGGAGGCCCACGTCGTGCCAATCCGTGGCAGCACGGTCCTCGGGCGCGCCAGTCATGGCGATCTTGAACTTGCGCGGCAGGAAGGCGAATTCAGGGTGCAGCGTCGTCCATTGGCGCATGATTTCCGCGAAGGGCCGTGGATCGGCGACTTCATCGGGCGCGACACCTGCGCGTTCATCGCAGGAGATGTTGCGAATGCAATTGCCGCTGGTCTGGATGCCGTGCATGTCCGCGCTCGCCAGGAGGTCCATCACGTCGGCCGCCTTCGACAGCGGGATCCAGTTGAACTGGACATTCGTGCGCGTGGTGAAATGGGCGTAGTGGGTGGGAAGGTGAACGGTGCCGAGCTTGCGTTGTGCCTCCGACGCGAGCCTATATACCTCCGCTTCGGGTTCATCGTACTCACGCGCTACCCGTGCCAGCACGCGAAGCTGAGCGCTTGATAACTCGCCGTATGGCACCGCCACGCGCAGCATGGGCGCATGGCGTTGAACATACCAGCCGTTCTGCAGGCGAAGCGGCCGGAAGTCGTCTTCGCTCAGCTTGCCGCTTTGCCACCGCTCGATCTGGTCGCGGAATTGCGCAGCGCGACTGCGCACGAAAGCTCGGTCGAATTCGGTGTATTGATACATGGTCAGGACTATCCTGCGACCCTGTCGATTGGGGTAGCGTGTTGTTTTAGATGGGTGAGCGAATGCTCATGAGCCGGTGGCTTAAGGTAAGGGAGCTATGCGTCGGGTTCAAGAAGCAGATGGCGTTGAATCCGGGGTAGCAGATTCTCAATCCCAGCAAATGGACCTGAGGGATTGATTCGTCTTTCTGCTGCTACGAAACTTCATTCAACTGCTGCTGTTATGCGCGCCTTAGCCCTTCTATGATGGGATCAATGAAAATGTTTTGTCATTGGTCAACCGGGAGAGGTGAGTCATGGCTTTTCTGAGAATGCTGAGAATCGTACTGTGGAGCTTTTTTGGCGTCCGCAGAAGCGCGTCGCATCAGGCCGATATGGCGGCGGTAAAGCTGCCATTTTTACCGCTGGTTGCAATCGGACTGGCTGGAGGATTTGGTGCGCTCCTGTTCGGTCTCGCGCAGCTTGCGTCAACAGTGGCGCACTGAGTTTTCACCACGTGGTTTCATGGCGCAGCGTCATCGCTTGGCACGTACCGACGGGCGCGTGATTAACTCGCCCAGCACGCGAATCGCGTCGTCAATCTTGGGACTCCACGGATGACCGAAGTTGATCCGCACATAGTGCTCGAATGCATGCGTGGCAGAAAAGATCGGGCCTGGGGCAAGGCTGATGCCTTGTTCAATTGCAAGTCGATGCAACTCCATAGCGTCGATCGCTTCGGGAAGTTCGAGCCAAAGAAAGTACCCACCGATCGGATGCGTGCGCCGAACTCCTTCGGGTAGCCAGCGCCGGATAGCGTTGTCCATCTCGCCTAGTTGCAGGTTCAATGCGCCGCGTAGCTTGCGAAGGTGCTTGTCGTAACCCCCATGCTGAAGATAATCGGCAATGCCGGCCTGGACCGGAATGCTGGCCGATAGCGTCGTCATCAACTTTAACCGCTGAACCTTGTCCGTGAATCGTCCCGCGGATGTCCACCCGATCCTGTAGCCCGGTGCGAGCGTCTTCGAAAACGAGCTGCAGTGCATGACGAGCCCTTTTTTATCGAATGCCAGCGCAGGCAACGGATACTCGGGCTGAAAGTGCAACTCGCCATACACATCGTCTTCGATCAACGGCACCTCGTGCTCTGCGAGCAATTCGACAAGGGCTTTTTTCTTCTCAAGCGAGAGCGTCACCCCTGTCGGATTCTGAAAATTCGTCATGAACCAGCAGGCGCGGATTGGATGTTTCTTCAACGCGTCGGCGAGCGCGTCAAGGTCGAGACCGGTGACAGGATCAACCGGAATTTCAACGGCCCGCAAATCGAGCCGTTCAATAGCCTGGAGCGCGGCGTAAAAGCCGGGTGATTCGACGGCGACCACGTCGCCGGGCCGGGTGACCGCCATCAGGCACAGGTTCAACGCCTCCAGCGCGCCGTTGGTGACGACGATCTCCTCCATGGGCTGCGATATGCCCATGCCCATGTAACGCAAGGCGATCTGGCGGCGCAGATGTTCATTCCCCGGCGGCAGATCGACGACTGTGCTCCACGGGCTCATCAGCCGTGCAGCCTGCGCGAGGGACTTCGCAAGACGGGGCAGCGGGAAAAGAAGCGGCGAGGGGAAGGCCGAGCCCAGCGGCACAATGCCCGGCGTTTTTGCCGCGTCCAGCACGGAAAAAACCAGGTCGCTGATGTCGACCTTACTCGATTCAGCAAGCGAAGGTGTACGAGGCGCTCGTGCAGCAGTAACGCGTGCACCCGGCGCAACGTAGTAACCGGAGCGTTCCTGAGCACGGACCAGACCCCATTCTTCGAGCAGATAGTAGGCGCGAAACACGGTTGATTGACTCACGCCATGTTGCGCGATGATCTGGCGCAACGAGGGCATGCGCGAGCCGACCGCAATGCTGCCCGAGCGAATTTCCGCGGCCATGGCGTTGGCAAGTGTTTCGTATCTGTTCATCGCTTTTCAATGTCCCTCGCAGCACAACTGCTTCGTTAAAAACTCGTCATCTGCTGCTATGGCAACGCCAGCTATTTTCTTATGCTTCGTATCAGAAGGAAAGCGTCGTCGTGTAAGCGCACCGGGACGGATTGTCCGCTCTCCAGATCATCTGTACGTGATTATCGGAAAATTTCTCGAATTGACTATCCAAACTTCACATTACGCGAACGCGGTGAATCGCGTTCAACCGTCGGCTATTCGTGAGTTGTTTTCACTGTTGTCCCGGCCTGACGTCATTTCACTTGCCGGTGGTTTCCCGAGCGCGGCCGCCCTCGATTTGAACGGTGTGCGAGGAGCGACAGAGCGCGCACTTATCTCTTCGCTGGCGACTTCGTTTCAGTACGGCAATAGCGAAGGTTATGAGCCGCTAAGGGAATTGATTGCCCAGCGTGCCAGGACAAAGGGCATGAAGCTCGACGCATCAGATCTTCTCATTACAACGGGATCTCAGCAGGCAATCGATCTGATCACACGCGTGCTGGTCGATCCGGGCGACCGCGTTGCGGTCGAGACGCCGACGTATTTGGGTGCGCTGCAAACCTTCCAGTTTCAAGGCGCTGACGTGCTGCCCGTGCCGACGGATCATGAAGGCGTGAAGGTCGAAGAACTGGAAGAAATGATCGTTCGGCATCGGCCGAAGTTGTTGTATCTGATTCCGAACTTTGCGAATCCGACGGGCTATGTGATGTCTTTGCGGCGTCGAAAGCAGGTGCTGGCGCTGGCGAGGATCCACCGTTTCTACATTGTCGAAGACGATGCATACGGGGAACTCTATTTCCGCGAACCGCCTCCGCCGACGCTGTTGGCATTGGCCAATGATGAAGAGCGCCAGTGGGTGGTTCATCTGGCGAGCTTTTCGAAAATACTCGCGCCCGGGCTTCGGCTCGCATGGCTGTCGGCTCCGGCAGAATTCTTGCGTCATGTGGTCGTCGCCAAGCAATTGAGCGACACGCACACGTCGACGTTGTCGCAGCTTACGGCGTTTCATTACCTCAGGGCGGGTTCTCTCGAACCGGCCCTTAACCGCATGCGAAGCTTCTATGAAAACCAGGCGCGTGCGATGCAGCGCGCGATCAAAGCGGAACTAAGCGGCACGCCGTTCAACGCGATGCATCCCGAGGGCGGCATGTTCTATTGGGCCGACCTTCCGTTCGTGGACACAGCGGCAATCTTGCGCAACGCGATAGATGAACACGGCGTGGCTTACGTCCCCGGAGCAGCGTTTTATACCGGGCAGCCAGCGCACACGCGTTTGCGGTTGTCGTTTGCCAGCGCATCCGCCGAGCAGATCGGGGAGGGCATCCGGCGCCTGGCGCGCTGTATTCGATGGGAGAGCCTTGGTGCATCAAATCACGCATCAACTCACGCATCAACTCACGCATCAAATCAGATTCCGCGGCAGGAGCAATTGCCATGACAGATTCGCCCTTGCTGCAGGGATCAATCGTCGCGTTGCTCACGCCAATGACCCCTGATGAGAAGATCGATTTTCCTGCGTTCGAACGGCTCGTCGACCTGCATGTGAACGCCGGCACCAGCGCGATCGTGGTTGCATCGACTACAGGGGAAGGACCCACGCTCTCAATCAAAGAACATGTGCGGTTGTATCGCGCTGCAGTCCTTTGTTCCGAAGGCAGGATTCCGGTGATTGCCGGCGTTGGGTCACCGTCCACGCAGGTCGCCTGTGAATTGGCGAAAGAGGCCGCGAACGAGCAGGTCGACGCCATTCTCTGCCTGACGCCTTACTACAACCGGCCCAATCCTGCAGGGTTGCAGCGTCATTTCGTTGCAGTGGCTGAAGCGACCGACACGCCGGTCATCCTCTATGACGTCCCACAGCGTACGGGTGTCACGCTTGGCGAGAGTCTGATCGTGGAGTTGGCCGCGCATCCGAACATCATTGGCCTGAAGGACGCCACGGGCGACCTGCGTCGCGCAGAGCGCCTCCTGCATGCTGTCGACGTTGGATTCCAGATTGTCAGCGGCGATGATTCGACGGCCTTCGCCCTGATGGCCGCGGGCGGCGCGGGTGTCATTTCGGTGGCGGCGAATGTTGCGCCCTCCGCGGTTCGCGCCATGTGCGACGCGCTCCGTCGAGGCGACACGAGAGACGCTGCGCGGATCGATGACAGCTTGCGGCCGCTCTATGCTTTCCTCGTGGCCGACACGAATCCTCTTCCCGCAAAGTGGCTCGCGCACCGGATCGGATGGGTGAACGCGACGCTGCGCTTGCCGCTCGTCATTCCGCCGGAACTCGCTCGCCGTCTGTCAGCCAATGACGCCCTTGTCGCCTGCGCAGCGTTGCTTGGCCGCTAGCGCAAACACCCAGATCAACACGCTCGTTTGAAGCGCGCGCTCTCTCGATTGTTTCGCCAACTTCGGATCATGTATAAAAATGAGTGATGTCACTTCACACCCTGATGTCGAACACCATGATGCACACGCTATTCCAGCCGGCTGGCGTCGATGGTTGCTGGCAACAAATCACAAGGACATCGGCACGCTGTATCTGCTGTTCTCGATCACCAACCTGATGATTGGCGGCGTGATGGCGCTGATGATTCGAGCGGAATTGTTCGAGCCCGGGCTCCAGATCATGCGGCCGGAGTTCTTCAACCAGTTGTCCACCGAGCATGGGCTCATCATGATCTTCGGGGCGGTCATGCCTGCTTTCGTTGGCCTTGCCAACTGGATGATTCCGCTGCAGATCGGTGCTTCCGATATGGCGTTCGCCCGGATGAACAATTTGAGCTTCTGGCTCCTGCCCGTGTCCAGCGTGTTATTGATCGGCTCGTTCTGGGTACCCGGCGGCGCGCCGGCCGCGGGCTGGACCATGTATGCGCCGCTGTCCACGCAGATGGGCCCTGGAATGGACCTGTCGATCTTCGCGATTCACCTGGCCGGCGCTTCTTCCATCATGGGCGCGATCAATATCATCGTAACCATCCTCAACATGCGCGCGCCCGGCATGACGTTGATGAAGATGCCCATGTTCGCGTGGACCTGGCTCATTACCTCATTTTTGCTGATCGCAATCATGCCCGTGCTGGCCGGCGCGGTAACCATGCTCCTGTTTGACCGGCACTTCGGCACGTCGTTTTTCAATGCGTCGGGCGGTGGCGATCCGGTCCTGTACCAGCACATATTCTGGTTCTTCGGTCACCCCGAGGTCTACGTCATGATCCTGCCGGGCTTCGGGATGATTTCACAGGTGATACCGGCATTTTCCCGCAAGCCATTATTTGGTTATGCATCGATGGTGTACGCAACGTCGTCCATTGGCATCCTCTCTTTCATGGTCTGGGCGCATCACATGTTCGTTACCGGCATGCCTGTGACCGGACAGCTGTTTTTCATGTACGCAACGATGATCATCGCCGTGCCGACCGGCGTGAAAGTGTTCAACTGGATTGCGACCATGTGGCAAGGTTCGCTCACGTTTGAAACGCCCATGCTCTTCGCAATGGGGTTCATCTTTGTGTTTGTCGTAGGGGGTCTGACAGGCGTGACGCTCGCCATGGCGCCGTTGAACGTTGCGTTGCACGGCACCTATTACATCGTCGCGCATTTTCATTACGTGATGGTGGCCGGGTCGCTCTTTAGTATCTTTGCCGGCTGGTACTACTGGGCGCCGAAATGGACCGGCTACATGTATAACGAGTTGCGCGGCAAGATTCACTTCTGGGGATCGCTGATCTTCTTCAACGTCGCGTTTTTCCCGATGCATTTCCTGGGACTGGCCGGCATGCCTCGACGCTATGCCGACTATCCGGCGCAGTTCACGGACTTCAATCAGATCGCTACGATCGGCGCATTTGGTTTCGGCCTTCTGCAGGTTTACTTTCTGTTTTGGGTGGCGTTGCCGACCTACCGCGGGACCGGGCACGTGCGGGCCGGGGTGAAGCCGTGGGACGGCGCCGAAGGTCTGGAGTGGACATTGCCTAGCCCTGTGCCATTTCATTCATTCGAAACTCCGCCTCGCGTTGAATAGCGTCGAATGCATGCCGGTTGGGAAGCTAGCCAGTGGCCAAAGCCGGGATGCCGGACAAAGTCGCTCGTGCTTCGGGTCGATCCGACAGCATTTCGCGCTCACGAGGCGTCTGCTGCGCGCTTCGCTTTATCGCAAACAGCTCGCTGCCAGATTTGTCGCTTGGCGCGACGGTCGGACGGCCGCTGCCGGTACGTTGACACCGCCCTTAAGCATCACCAACGGGGCGCTTTTGTGCGGCTTGAGCGAACATTTCGCTGAATTGATCGAGCACGGTGAGCTCACCGCGGCCGGCGCGCGTGATGCGATAAAACGAGAATTCGACTGGGGGATGCATCTGGTCGACGCGCACTTGATAGTGCTGACAAATATGTTCGCAGAACGAGGGCATGACGGCGACGCCGAGCCCTGCGTGCGCCATGGCGATCGCCGTCTGCATATGAGCGACCACGATGCGCTTTCCAGAGGTCACCTCTTCCTTGGCAAGGGTCGCCTCGATCAGTCTTTGCAAGGGGTTGTCCTTCGGCAACGTAATCAGCGGCAGCCCCTCCAGCGCACGCCAGTTACCCTGAGTGGCATGGCCCAGCTTGGCGTTGTCCAGCGCCGAAACCGCCACCAGCTGCACGGGAAACAGCGGAACACGGTCGATTCCCGAGAGCTGGGAGAAGAAGATGCCAAACGCCGCATCCAGGTCGCCTTCCTCCACCATCCGGTGCAATTCTGACGGTGGCCGGTCGACGAGTTCGATCTGCGATTGAGGATGCGCTTGTGCGAAGCGGGCCAGAACTGGGGGCATCAAGCTCGCGGCGATCATCGGGGTGCATCCGAGCAGCAGGGAAGCCTGCTTCTGGCGGCCCAGTTCGTTCAACTCGATCACCGATTTTTCGAGGGTCTCCACGATCTTGACCGCGGTCGGAAAAAACATCCGGCCCGCATCGGTCAGCGCCACCGTGCGCGTGGTCCGTTCGAGCAAGCGGCACTGCAATTGCGTTTCAAGCTCGCGGATGATGGCGCTGAGCGCGGCCTGGCTCAGGTGCATGCTCTGCGCGGTCTTGGTGAAGCTGGATGCGTTGGCAACACCGAGAAAAACCTTGAGCTGCTTGAGGGACAAATTCATCTGCGACTTTTCCTTCGTATATCGGACAATCCGAGCGTAGGTGAATTCTACTCGTCCCGCCCGCACACGAACCACTCAGGCGGGGCGCAGTCAATGCGCCCCATCCTTGGGCATCACCTCCTTACAGGTGCACTGCCTTCATGTGAACTTCACGCGAACCCGTAACGCCCTTCTTCATCGCGATTGAGCGGACGCTTCGCTGCAACATCTTCTAGCCAGCGGACGATTTCGCGGCCATCCCGTGTGCCGGTTGCGGACATTAAATCGACGAAGCGCTTGGGTCCATCTTCGAGCGCGGCCTCCAGTGTTTCGAACTGCGCGCCGGCGTAGGCCGGCGGCGTCGGCACGCGGTGTTCAAGCGAACGTTGGGTGCCGGGCTTGAGCAACGGTAAGGTCAGATCGAAGCCGGCTTTCGCGGTCTGCGTGGCGCCGTTGAGCGAAGGATCGAGCGGCATGGCCCGCAGGCCGGTTTGCAACACCAGATCACGGTCCGCCTGGAAACGCGTAGCGAGCGCCCAGTCCATTTGTTCGTCAGAGAAAATATCGATATCCGGATCCACGACGAACACGTGCTTCACGTTTGCTAGCGACGCGAACACCGCGGCGATCGCGTTTCGTGCCTCGCCCGGCACACGTTGCTGCATGGCGACGCGCACGTTGAACATGCCGCCGGTTGCGGGTCCGGCATAGACCGCCTTGACTTCTCGCACGGCGGTCTCGAGTGCGCGCCAGACGGTGACTTCGGTGCGCAACGCCGCAAGCTGCGCGGTGTCCGTGCGTGCCATGCTGCGGCCACCGATGGTGCAGGTCTGGAATATCGCGTCGCGACGATGCGTAATAGCGGTGAGGTGAAACACCGGATTCGTTTTGATGCCGCCGTAGTAGCCGAGAAATTCGCCGTATGGACCTTCAGGCTCTGAATGGCCGCGTTCGTCGAGATAGCCTTCGAGGATGAACTCGGCATCGGCGGGCACACGCAGGTCGTTGGTCACGCATTTGACGACGCCCATTGGCGCGCCCCGGAGCGCGGCAACGAGTTCCAGTTCATCGGCGGGAATTCGCATGGTGGCGCCCACGTGATCGATCGGATGCGTGCCGACGGCGAATGCAATCGGCAAGCGTTCGCCGCGTTTGGCGTGCGCGATGGCAATGGCGCGCAGGTCCGACGGTGCGACCAGATCGATCCCCGCGGTTCGGCGGCCGCGCAGCATCAGGCGCCGCACTCCGACATTGGTCCATCCGGACTCCGGATCAACGACAAAATCGATCGATGCGGACACATACGGTGCGCCATCGAGATCGTGTTGAAGGTGAACCGGCAGCTTGGTGAAATCACATTCTTCGCCGGTGAGCACGACTTGTTGAACCGGCGCTTGCTCGCGGCTGACTTCCACGAGTTGCCCCTTGGAGCGCAAACGCTCGCGCACGACGTCGAGCAACTTGTCAGGCGTGGTGCCGAATGCCTTGGCGAGGCGCGATCGGCTCGCGGTCACATTGCCTGCGAGCGAGATGCTGTCACCCGATGGCTGCCTGATCCACACCGCGCGCGCGTTGCCCTCCATGAGCGCTGCTATGTCGGCTAGTTCGACCCGGTTGTCGTGACGCTCGAGTTCATCGCCATCGAGCGATTCAAGAAAGCGGCGTAGTCCGAACTGTTCCAGATCGGGCAGGTTCGCGCCGGTTGCGGTGTGTGGAATCTCAGCGCTGGATTTCAATGTCGTAGTCCTTTAGTTCAATGTCGAGTACGTGACGGGTCATTCAGAAACGTGCCGATAAAGCCGTGGCGGCCAAGTGGGCTGCAAAACCGCTAGCGCTCGCGGCTGGCATTTCCGGCGCCAGATGCAGGAATTGCTTCACGGCACGCAGTGTCACGGCGCTGCACGTCAGAAGGGTCGCGGTAAGCGCGTCGGCTTCGGCATCCAGATCGGCCGACGCCACCACGTGGCTGATCAACCCCGCCTGCAGCGCTTGCGTTGCGCTCAGCGAGGCGCGGCTAAGCACCATGTGCGCGACCGTTTTCAACGGCACGCGGCCAATCAGGGCGGACATGACCAGCGTCGGCGGAATGTCGCGTTCCATTTCGGGAATCTGGTAAATCGCATTGTCGGCGCTCAGCGTGAGATCGCACACGCCCGCCAGCGCGCAGCCTACGCCAATCGCCCGGCCGCGCACGATGGCCAACACCGGCACGCGCACTGCCTTGAGTGCGTCGTAGAGTTCGAGCGGCGGCGCGGCCACGATCCGCCGCAGCGTCTCGGCGGAGGGTCTGGAGTCGGCAGCGGGCATCGGCGACTCGCGGCCGGTGCAGAAATCGGCGCTGCTGCTGCGGATGCGCACAAGCTTCACCGCGTCGTCGAGATGGCTGATGGCGTCTATGATCGCCGTGCTCATGGCGGCGTTGAGCCGGTTGCCATTGTCGGGACGATCGAGCACGACGTCGAGCACGTCGCCATGGCGCTGGATTGAAACGAGTTCAGATGACATGAGCGCTTCCTTGCTTGCGATGAATGAATTCCCACACGACGACAGGCGTGGCGGGCATGGCGAGTTCGTCGTTGCCGAATGGCCTCAGGGCATCGGCGAGCGCGTTGAAGATGGTCGCCGTGGCGGGCGTGATGCCGCTCTCGCCGCCACCTTTGACCCGTAGAGGATTACCGCTCGTCGGGTCTTCGGTGAGCTCGACGCGCAGCGGCGGGACACTGCCGGCGCGCGGCATGCCGTAGTCCATGTATGAACCGGTGAGCACCTGACCACTGTCGCGATCGAGATAGCAGCCTTCAGACAAAGCCTGGCCAATGCCTTGTGCTAGTCCGCCATGCACCTGGCCTTCGACGATCAGCGGATTGATCGGCTGGCCAACATCGTCGACCGACGTGTAGTTGAGCAACGTGACAATGCCGGTGTCCGGGTCCACCTCCAGTTCGCAGATCGCCGCGCCGGTTGGATGCGCGGGTACACGTCCGTTGAACTCGGCTTCAGCAAAGAGCTTTTTCATCGACGGATTGTCGGGCATGCCGTCGGACGCCACGTGGCCGGCGAGATCGAAGAGACTCACTTGCTGGCCTGAAGCGGAGTGGCTGAATTTACCCTCGGCGAAGTCGATGCATTCCGGCGTCGTATGGAAGAGCGCAGCCGCGATGCGCTTGCCATGAGCGATGATTTGCGTGGAGGTATCGACGAGCAGCATGCCGCCCAGCCGCATGGTCCGGTCCGAATGACTGCCGCCGCCAATGCTCACGAATGCCGTGTCGCCAGTGCGCAGTCGTACGGCCGACATGGGTACGCCGAGGTATTGCGCGACTACCTGTGCGAAGGTGGTTTCGTGACCTTGTCCGGTGGATTGCGTGCCCGACACGAGATCGACAATGCCTTCCGGCAAGACGGTCATCTCTATGCGCTCACGCGGCGCGCCCACGGGTGACTCGATGTAATTCGCCATGCCGATTCCCCGTAAGCGCCCACTCGCGCTGGACAGGTCGCGTCGTGCCGGAAAACCGATCCAGTCAGCGAGTTCGAGCGCGCGTTCCATGTTCCTGACGAAATCGCCGCTGTCGTAGGTGAGGCCCATCGGACTCCGATACGGCAGCTTGTCGCGCGTAACAAGATTGCGCCGGCGCAGCTCGGCGCGTTCGATGCCTAGCTCAAGCGCTGCCAGGTCAAGCATGCGCTCGATCACATGCGTGGCCTCCGGCCGGCCAGCCCCGCGATACGGCGCCGTGGGCACCGTATTGGTCAGGACGGCGCTGACATGGACAGCGGCCACGGGCACATCGTAGACCGTTGTCATGATGCGCGTGCCGTTGGACATCGGCACATAGGAAACGGTGTGGGCGCCGACGTTGCCAATCCATTCGTTATCAATGGCGAGAATGCGTCCTTCCTTCGAGAAGCCGATCGCGGAACGAATGATCTGGTCGCGCCCCTGATAGTCGGACAGAAACGCTTCGCTGCGATCGCTTGTCCATTTGACTGGACGCGCGACGTGACGCGCCGCCCAGACCACCGCAATCTGCTCGACGTAGACAAAGGAGCGCGGTCCGAAACCGCCGCCGGTGTCCGGACACACTACGCGCAAGCTTGCGGGCGGCACGTTGAGCGCGGCCGCAATGCACAGTTTCTGGCGCACCGCGCCCTGGCTGCCAGAGATCAGCGTGTACGTTCCGGCTGTTGCGTCGTAGCAGCCGATAGCACTGCGCGGTTCCATCTGGCAGTTGACGAGGCGGCTGTTATGAAATTCTCGCCGCACGACGAGAAATGCTTCAGCGATAATTTTTTGCGCAGCTTCACGATCGCCGATCTGGGTCTGCAAGCACAGGTTTCCCGGCGCTCCGTCCCAAAGCTGTGGCGCTTGCGGTTGCATGGCATCGGCGGCGTGCACGACTGCGTCGATCACGTCGTAATCCACGTCGATCAGCTCGGTCGCGTTGCGTGCCTGAAGCGGCGTCTCGGCGATGACCATCGCGATCGCTTCACCCACATAGCGCACCTTGTCGATCGGCAGCGGGATGTGGCGCTGGTTGAAGACCGCGCCCGTGGTGGACGTAAGGAAGGCTGGCTGCGACGAGATCACGGCATCGGCCGGGTTGGGGATGTGATCGACGCCTCTAAAGCCCGCGTCCAGATAATCCTGACCGAGCAGCACGGCAAGAACGCCGGGCGCTTCGGCGGCCGCCTTGATGTCGATCGAGCGCAAGTGTGCATGGGCATGCGGCGAGCGCAGGAACGCGGCATGTGCCTGGCCGTCGACGTTGATATCGTCGGTGTAGTTACCTTGGCCCGTGACGAATCGCCTGTCCTCCACGCGTGGAATGGGTTTGCCGATCATGACTTGTCGCTCCCCGCCGAGTCCAGTTCCGGATACATTTCCCGCGCTGCGTGCCGTACCGATTCGATGATGTTCACATAGCCTGTACAGCGGCAGATATTGCCTTCCAGGGCATGGCAAATACTGGCTTCGCTGAGCGAAGGCGGCTTTCGAAGGTAGAAGTCGACTGCCATGATCATGCCGGGTGTGCAGAAGCCGCATTGCAACCCGTGACACTGCACGAACGCGTCCTGCACAGGATGCAATGTCTTGCCTTCCGGCGCGGCGAGACCCTCGACCGTTATCACGCTGCCGCCGCTCGCCTGAGCCGCGAGGATGGTGCAGGACTTCACCGCAACGCCATCGAGATTGACCGTGCACGCGCCGCACTGGCTCGTGTCACAGCCAACGTGCGTGCCGGTCAGCCGGCAATTCTGGCGTAGAAATTCTACGAGCAAGGTTTGGTCCGGTACCGTGTATTGAACGTCGGCGCCGTTCACCTGCAATTGAACTTCAATCATGATGTGTTTGTGTTCCTTGAACGAACGCGGTGAGCTGACTTGGTACACCAACTTACGCACCAGCTTATGCACCGCAAAGCGTTACTTGACGACGGCTTCACTTATGTTGGCATTGAACCGTTTGAAGAACTCGGCGGCCAGCTTGTTGGCGACTGATGTCACGAGCCTGGAACCGATCTGGGCGAGCTTGCCGCCGACTTGCGCGTCGGCAACATAGGTGAGCAGGGTGCCTTCGTCCGCGTCCGCGAGCGTGACCGTGGCAGTCATCTTGCCGAAGCCGGCAATCCCGCCTTCGCCACCGCCAACGATCTTGTAGCCCTCGAGTTCGATTCGTTCCGACAGCACCAGCGTACCCTTGAAGCGCGCTTTGACGGGACCGACCGATGCCACCACGACCGCCGCATATTCGTCCTCGCTGACGGGCGTGAAGGCTTCGCATCCGGGCACGCACGCCTGTAAAACAGCGGCGTCGTTCAAGCCTTTCCACACCAGTTCGCGGGGCGCCGCAATAGTCTGCGATCCGGTAAATTCCATGTTCGTCTCCTGATTAGTTTGACTGCCCGTCGCGCGGTTGCAAAAGCGCCTGAAGCGCGCGGCGGGTGTAGGTTTTTATAAGGTGCGCGCGATAGGCGGCAGAACCGTTTGCATCGTCGGGAAGGTTCGACGAATCGACTTCGAGCGCAGCGATTGCTGCATCGGAGCAGTCCGTCGCAAGCGCGCTTTCCGCGTCGCGCCAGCGGAAGACCGACGCTCCCGCGCCCGTCACAGCAACGCGAATGTCCGTGTGAAAGCGCGCGATGAACACGCCGACCACGGCATAGCCCGACGCCGGATGCCGATACTTCGCATACGCCGCGCGCTCGGGAACAGGGAACTCGATGGCGGTGATCAACTCACCCGCTTCGAGCGCGGTATCGAAGGTATCGATAAAGAAATCATCGGCGGCAATCCGTCTTGCCGATGTCACGACGGTCGCGCCGAGCGCGAGCACAGCGCTCGGATAATCGGCTGCCGGATCGTTATTCGCGACGGAGCCGCCCAGCGTGCCGCGATTGCGCACTTGCGGGTCGGCGATGATTCCCGCCAGTTGCGCCAGCGCCGGGATCGCCTGGCTCACCTCAGGCGATGCAGCGACGCATGCGTGAGTCGTACTTGCGCCAATGCGCAGCACGCCATTCGCTGTCTGCACGCCGCGCAGTTCCGGCAGCCGCACGAGATCCACCAGATGCGTTGGCGCCGCAAGGCGTTGCTTCAGCGTGGGAATCAGGGTCATGCCGCCGGACAACGGCCGCGCTTCCTCGTGCTCGCCAAGAAGCGCCGTGGCCTCGCTCAGGGATTGCGGCCGGATATAGATAGTCTCGTACATGCTTGTCTCCTGCGGATTGCGGCGCCGGACTACTGATGCGCCGTCCAGTCTTGCGCCCGCTTCAAATAATTTTCCAGCGCCGTTGCGAGGGCGACCGGTACTTCGTGCACAGGATAGTGTGCCGCATTCCGCAGGACTTCCATCTCCGCGTTGCGATACCACGCAAGCCACGTGCTGCGCATCAACTCAGGAGTCAACGTCGGATCATGCTCTCCTATGAACACTTTTACCGGTACGGGGTGCCCCACCACGTCCGCTGACATGTCGCTTGCGGCCCATTGCGGCAGATAACCCGCGAAGGCCTCGGGCCGCGATAGCTGAGCCGATTCCTGCGCGAGGCGTGCGCTCCACGCCGGTGATAGACGCTTGCCAGTTGAAAAGTCGATGATGGCCGCGCGCGCGGCAACGTCATTGACCGCGCGTTCGAACGCAGCCAGCCGCGCTGCATCCATCCGTGATCCGCATGCGGGCACTGCCGCGATTCCCACCATCCGCTCAATACGTCCAGGCGCGGCGAGCAGCACTTTCTGCATCGCCATGCCGCCCATCGAATGGCCTAGCAGGCTGAAACGCTGCCAGTTCAGGTGATCGGCCAGCGCGATTACGTCGGCTGCCGCTTCAGCGAATGTGTGGTCGCCATTGCGCTCGATTGAACGGCCGTAGCCGCGATAGTCGAAGAAGACGTAAGTGAATGCGTCCAGGTCGAGCGCTGGCAGTATTGGCGCCCAGTCGGCGGAACTGCCGAACCAGCCGTTCATCGCGAGCACTTTGCGCGGACCGTTGCCTACTTTTAAAAAACCGTTGAGTGGTGTCATTGTTCGCCTGCATGCAGCGCGTGCGCCGCGACAATGCGGCCTCGACATTCACCGAATCCGATCGATACGGCGCCCGGATGGCTGGCACGCGCGGTCAGCGTGATTTCATCACCGTCTTCGAGGGCAATACGGGTCTCGCCGCCAGGCAGTTGCAATGGGTCCTTGCCTGCGTTCGTCAGCTCCGTGAGGCAAGCCCGCGACACCGCTGACTCGCCTGAAATGGTGCCGCTGCCGAGCAGGTCGCCGGTGCGCAAGTTGCAGCCGTTGCTGGTGTGATGCGCGATCATTTGCGCGAAAGTCCAGTACAGGTTGCCCAGATGCGTCTGCGTGATGCGTTCCGGCGGCGTACCGGCTGAGCGCATGCGCGCAGTGCTCAGATACGCTTCCAGTTCGATATCGATACCGCCCGCGCGGCGGTCCGCCGCGCTGTCGAGATGCGGCAGCACGGCGGGGTCGCCGGCAGCGCGCGCCGGCGCCGCAATACGAAACGGCGCGAGCGCCTCCTCAGTCACGATCCACGGCGACACGCTGGAATGAAAGCTCTTGCCAAGGAAGGGCCCCAAAACCTGCTCGAACCATTGAATGCTTTTCGCGGACCAGTCGTTTAGCAGGCAGTAGCCGAACACGTGATCGAGAGCGTGACCGGTGTCGATCGGTTGTTCGGGATCATTGCCGCGCCCGATGAGCGCTGCCAGTTCCAGCTCGAAGTCGAGCGCCGGCGCGGGACCGAAACGCACTTGACCCTCCGCGTCGCGATACTGGCCGTGCGGGCGCCGCACATTGCCGCCGCTCACACGAATTGACGAAGCCCGGCCATGATATGCAATAGGCAGCCACTTGAACGCGGCTGGCAGGGGCTCGGCCAGACCCTTGAAGCGTCCATGCCGCTCTGTGTGATGCAGCGATGTCAGGAAGTCCGTGTAATCACCGATATCGCATGCGAGCCGCATCTCGACATCGGCCATGCGCGGCAGGATGAGTTCTTCAAGCTCGCGCAGACGGCCAAGCAGTGGTGTATCGCGGCTTAGCAGGCCAGACAGTGCGTGGCGCAGCGCCGACGGATAGCGCGGTTCGAGCGCCATCAGATCGTTGAGCGTGCTGCTCCCTGATGCCGCCGTGCAAGCAGTCAGCGCATCGCCGTCCACGAGTTGTGCGTCGGCCAATGCGCGCAGGTCGACAATCTGCTCGCCGATTGCCACGCCCGTGCGCGCTTCGCCGTCGCGGGTGAATGCGCCGAAGGGCAGATTCTGGATCGGGAAGTGGCTGCCGGGCGCGTTGGCTGATTCGATCCAGCTACGGCGCTCGGGATCATGTGTCTGATTCAGTGAAATCATGCCGGGCGCTTCTGCGTGTGTGCGGTTTCCTCGGTCCATGCGTCGAGCGTGAGACGGGCATCGGCTCTAAAGCCCGCCAGTTGCTCGGCGGGTGCAGTCGGCACGGTCAGTTCGAGGCGGATGCCGTTGGGATCGAAGAAATAGATGGACTGTACGAAGTGATGATCGGTCGCGCCAAGCACCTCAATGCCTGCGTCCAGGAGCCGCTTCTTCATGAATTCGAGTTCATCGAGTGCGCTGAGCCGCAACGCGATGTGGTTGACCCAGGGCGGCGTATTCGGCGACGGCAGCGCGGCGGTGTTGTCGCCGAGATCGAAGAACGCGATGTTCGACCCGTCCGCCATTTCAAAGAAGAGATGCACGTACGGGCAATACTCGCCGGTGCTTGGCACGTGGTCCAGACGAATGACATGGACCAGCGGCAGACCGAGCAAGTCTTCGTAAAACTTGCGCGTCTCTTCAGCGTTACGGCAACGCCATGCGAAATGATGCAGGCCCAGGACGGGCGGAAGCTTGGACATTGTTTGTCTCCTTGATGACCGGGAAAGTGCGTTAGATCTCGACCGTGTCCACGTTGTATTCGAACAGCCAGTTGTACCGTTCCTTCACGCGCTCCTCGGTCCATTCCCGATCCACATACGCAGCGGCACCTTCGGCGTCCGCGAGTTGAGGATTATGAAAGCGCGTGGCATTGGCGGCTGACCCGCGCACAACACGTGCTGTTCGCTCCAGCCGCAACTCCGCATAGCGCGCCAGCGCCCGAGCACGATCTGCTCCGTAGCGCTCGAGGCACCGTGCAAGCAGGTAGCCATCTTCTATGGCCATGCCCGCGCCCTGCGCGAGGAACGGCAGCGTTGGATGGCACGCGTCGCCGAGCAGCGTAATGTTGCCGGAAGTCCAGTTGTTCATCGGCTCACGGACCATGAGCGCCCACTTGTACGGAATATCGATAGCGGAAATCAGCGTGTGAATGTCCTCATGCCATCCTGCGAAGTCGCGGTGACATTCTTCGAGCGTGCCTTGTTCGGACCAGGATTCGACTTCCCAGCCGGACTTTTCGACTGCACCGACGAAGTTGATCAGCGTGCTTGCGCGCAACGGATAGTGGATGACGTGAGCGCCCGGGCCAACCCAGTTCACGCCATAGGGCGCGCGCAGATGGTCCGGCAAGCGGCTCGCGTCGATCACGCCGCGCCATGCCATGACGCCGGAGAATACGGGCTCATCGGGGCCGAACAACGCGCGCCGTACGGTGGAGTGAACGCCGTCGGCACCGATCAGGAGGTCCGCTTCGTAGGTCGCACCGCTCACGGTATGCACGGTAACTTTGTCTGATCCTGCTTCCTGGTGCACCGACGCCACTTTCTCGCCCAGCTTGATGGTATCCGGGCTCAACGCGGCCACGCCTTCGGCGAGCGCCCGGTGCAGATCCGCGCGATGCAGCGTGAAGTACGGGTAGCCGTAGATTTCGCGCGACTGGGTGCCAAGGTCGAACAGGCGCCATGACTGTCCGGTGTTCCACAGCCTTACCCGCTTGCCAAGGGGTTCGCACGCATCGTGCTCGAGCGTGCCGCCCAGGCCGAGCTGATACAAAACCCGCGTTGCATTCGGACTTAATTGGACGCCTGCACCGATTTCCTTTAGTGCCTGCGCCTGTTCGAGAATCGTGACGTCAAAGCCCTTCTTTAACAACGCGAGTGCAGCCGTCAATCCGCCAATACCTGCTCCAGCAATAATTATTTTCATTCGTCTACCGATTTGTTTATCGTGGAAGTCGGTTAATCGAGATTATTTATGAATCAATCGATAATTCCGATCAATCGTTCACTCACTCGATGCCTGATTCGGTTACTTTAAAACAACCGTCTGTCTGGATGAAGCAAATTAAACTGAATGAGTTATCACTGAAATTTGATAATCGTGGAATAGGCGTGATTGGTCCCGGCATGACGATGACGTCCGCGGATAAAGCCGGATGGTCGGAAGTACAAGCAAGATTTAATTCGGGATTTAACAGCCTGGAAGTCCGGGCATTGCGTTTAAACGCCCCAGCGACGCACGGTGCTTGCGTCCAGGCCGAACAGGTCAAGCACACGGCCGAGCGTGTGATCGACCATATCCTCGATCGATTCCGGGTTCGCATAAAAAGCCGGCACGGGCGGATAAACGATGGCGCCAGCTTCCGTAACCGCCGCCATGCTGCGGATGTGGCCAAGGTGCAAGGGCGTCTCGCGCACCATCAGTACGAGCCGCCTGCGCTCCTTGAGCATGACGTCGGCGGCCCGTGGGAGAAGGGCGCCCGTAATGCCTGTCGCGATTTCGGAGAGCGTCTTGACCGAACACGGAGCGACGATCATGCCCATCACCGGATAGGATCCGCTCGAGATTGCCGCGCCAATGTCAGAGTTCGTGTAAGCGACGCTGGCCATTGCGCGCACGTCGGCCACGCTGTAGTCCGACTCGTGTGCAAGCGTGACCTGTGCCGACCGGCTCATGACGAGATGCGACTCGATTTCCAGTTGTCTCAACAACTGGAGCAAGCGCACGCCGTACACGACGCCTGACGCACCGCTGATACCGACTACCATGCGCCGTGGAGGAATTACTCTGGATTGCATTGCGTTCTCCGATTCCACTGTCAATGCTTTTTCGATCTGCATTCACATTTTCGGCGGATAGTAGCATGCCGGAGTCAAAGCGGAAGATCCTTAATTGATTTCAAGCGGTTAATTGGTAAAAACCCTTGTCAAGTAATCGGATTCTTTGATGAATCCATCGATAATTCGTGATTCAAATGCGGATCTGTCTTCGCTACACTCCGATCTGCGTACAAGCCGTCTTGTCCAGATTGCAAAATGTCTTGTGCGTTCAGGTTCATCCGACATCAGAGCGGAATAACGTAAATAACAATTGGAGACGTCTTTGAATAAGCGATTTTTGATCGGCTGCAGCGTCGCCGTGTTTGGCGCGCCCGTATGGGCGCAGTCCTCGGCCACGCTCTATGGGAGCGTCGACGTGGGGCTGGACTATGTCTCCAACTCTCGCGGCAGCCACCTGTTCCAGGAGTCGGCGGGCAAGCGCACGCCGGATCGTTTTGGGTTCCGCGTCGTTGAAGATCTGGGCGGCGGCAATTCGGTGGTCGCGCGGTTGGAGTCGGGCTTCCTGACCAACACGGGTGCGCAGATCAATCCCACCAGTTTCTTCAACCGGATGGCGCTGGTGGGCCTGACGAACAACAGCTTTGGGACGGTGAGTTTAGGCAATATTCCCGACTACATCTACGAGTACATTGGTGCGATCAACAACTCGGTTCCCGGCATTTCATCGTTCTACACCGTGGGGAACCTGGATGGCCTCGCGAACACGCATGCACTGGTCAACTCGGTGAAATACGATACCCCGATTTTCTATGGTTTCCAGGCCGGTGCGATGAACAGTTTCGGCGGCCAGGCGGGCAACTTCAGCGCGGGGCGGCAGTACAGTATTGGTGCGAAATACGCGCAAGGGAGTCTGAAGTTCGGTGTGGCCTACACCATGTCGCACAACCGTACCGCGGACGTGTTTGGTGTCTTCAGTCTTCGGTCGCTGCTGGGACAGCCGTTGCAGCAGGGAACCATGTTTAACGCGGCACGCTATAGCACGATCGCTGTGGCCGGCTCGTACGTGATAGGCCCGTTCACGCCGCATCTGACGTTCACCGACGTCAAGCTGCAGAATGCGAAGGGAAGCGCCTCGGAGCGCAACTATCAGGCTGGTGTAAACATCGACCTGACCGGCGAACGAATCTACGTGCTGGGTATTTCCTACAATCGTTCGCTCTTTGAAGACCTTACTTTCAATCAGTACAACCTCTTCCTCACCTACTACCTGTCGAAGAGTACGCAGGTGTACGCGGGCGCGGGGTTACAGCGTGCGTCGGGGCCGAACGCTCAAGCGGAACAGTTCGGCTACCTGCCCTCCAGCACGGGAAGCCAGACCGTGGCGCGCATCGGTATCAATCATTTGTTCTGAGGGCGCCAAGCCGGATGTGGCCGGATGTAGCGTGCAGCTCGAAGGGGTATGCAATTTCGTTCGAGGCTTTGTTCACTGTTTTCGATTGCTTGATCACAAATTTTTGATTCTGTCGTAACGCAAGGCGCTTTATATTCACCTCGGCCCGATGGTCGAGCCCCGGAGAAGAAAAACGAGCGTGTGCCGGGGCAGCCGAGGTGCATTTGACAATGAGGTTCATGGAAGACATGCAAGCAGATCGAACTTTCAATATCGCGAATCTGGTGGAAGAACAGAAGATCGGCCGGTTTGCCGTGGGCCTGTTGTTCTGGTGCTTTCTCGTCATGCTGATGGACGGCTACGACCAGACCGCCGTTTCATTCGCGGCGCCCGCGCTCATCAAGGAATGGCATGTCAGCCGCGGCGGATTCGGGTCTGTGTTCGGCGCCGGTCTGTTCGGTACGCTCATCGGCTCGTTCCTGTTTGGATACCTCGGCGATCGTCTCGGGCGCAAGAAGGCCATTGTGATTGGCACGCTGTTTTTCGGTGCGCTGACGGTGGCGTCGGTATGGAGCCGTTCGCTCGACCAGTTAATGCTGCTGCGCTTTCTCGCGGGACTCGGGATGGGCGGCGTGATACCAAACTCGGTGGCGCTGGTGGCGGAGTACGCGCCCAAACGGTTACGCGCGACGTGGGTCACGCTGATGTTCTCGGGGTTCTCTATCGGCGCTGGATCGGGCGGGTTGGTGTCGTCGGCGTTGATCGGCCGCTTCGGTTGGCCGGTCATGTTCGTCGTCGGCGGCGTCGGCTCTCTGCTGGTTGGCACGTTGTTGATGTTCGTGCTACCGGAGTCCGCAAAATTGCTGGTGGTCAAGAAGCGCAGCCCGGAGGTCGTGGCGCGGCTCGTTGCCCGTCTGCGCCCGGAGCTGAGCGTCCCGGCCGACGCGCTTTTCATCGCCGATGAAGTGGCGCAAGTCAAAAAGCGTTTCGTGTTGAAGCTGATTTTCTCGGACGGCTTGCGCGCCATCACGCCGTTGCTGTGGATTGTGTTCATCGCCAATTCGATGGCGCTCTATTTTCTCCAGAACTGGCTGCCGATCCTGATGGAGGGCGTCGGTGTCGGTGCCCAGCACGCAAGCCTGATTACGGCGATGTTTTCGGTCGGCGGCGTGATCGGCGGCCTGATTCTCTGCCGCTATGTCGATCGTCATGGCGTGTTGGCCGTGATCGCGCTGCCCGCCATCGGTTGCCCGATTGTCGCGTTGCTGGGGACGGGAATGTCTGAGACCTGGCTCACTATCGCCGTGTTTTTCACGGGCTTCTGCGTGGTCGGCGCGCAGTATGGACTCTATGCGGTGGCCGGGATGATCTATCCCACGTCGTTTCGTTCGGCAGGTGTCGGCAGCGCAATTTCGATCGGGAAGATCGGTTCGGTGTCGGGGCCGGTCATCGGTGGAATGCTGCTCTCCATGCATTTGCCGGTATCGGATTTGTTCTACGCGGCAGCGGTTCCGTTCGTCATCGTCGCGGGTTTTTCGGCCGTGCTGGCAATCCTGTATCGCGCCCGTTTCGGCGCCGATCATGCCGCGGGTGCCGCGTCGTCCGAGCGGGTCGAGCCGGTTGAGCACTCAGTCAAGCCGTCGTGAGTGTCTGTCGGTAAGTCGGTAATGGCTTTTTTTAATTGACCCAGAAGGGAAGTTGATGGGCCGTACTCTCTATGACAAGATCTTCGAGGCCCACACGATCCGCACCCAGGCGGACGGCATGTGCCTGTTGTACATCGACCGGCATCTGATCAATGAGGTGACGAGCCCGCAGGCGTTCGAGTCGTTGCGCCTTGAACGGCGCATGGTATGGCGTCCGCGCGGGAACTTCGCGGTCGCCGATCACAACGTGCCGACCACCCGCCGCGAGGAGGGGATCACCGACGAAATCTCGCGGATTCAGGTCGATGCGTTGCGCGCAAACTGCGCGGCGAGTGAGATCGTGCATCTAGGAATGGATGACGAACGGCAGGGTATCGTCCATGTCGTCGGTCCTGAGTTGGGCATCACCTTGCCCGGCATGACGATCGTGTGTGGTGATTCGCATACCAGCACTCACGGCGCGCTTGGCGCACTCGCCTTCGGAATAGGGACCTCGGAGATCGAGCACGTCCTCAGTACGCAAGCGCTGCTGGTCCGGCGCAGCAAGAATCTGCGCGTGACAATCGATGGCCGTTTACCGGCAGGCTGCAGCGCGAAAGATCTCGCGCTGGCGGTGATCGGTCGTATTGGCACGGCCGGCGCGACGGGCCATGCGATCGAGTATGCCGGCGCGGTGGTGCGCGACCTGTCGATGGAAGGGCGCATGACACTCTGCAATATGTCGATAGAAGCGGGCGCCGTCGCCGGGCTGATCGCCGTTGATGCGACCACCCTGCAGTACTGCCGGGAACGCCTCTACGCACCCCAGGGTAGCGACTGGGATCGCGCGGCGTTCGAATGGACGGCGTTGCAGTCGGACCCGGATGCTCGATTCGATGCCGAAGTCGTGATGAATGTGTCTGGACTGTCGCCGCAGGTTACCTGGGGCACATCGCCGGACATGGTTGTGGATATCACCGGCGTGGTGCCCGATCCTGATCTTGTCAGCGAGCCTGGGCGGCGCGCGTCCTGTGTGCGGGCACTCGAGTACATGGGGTTGACGGCAGGCACACTGATCGAAAGTATCGCGCTTGACAAAGTATTTATCGGCTCATGCACGAATGGCCGGATCGAAGATTTGAGGGCTGCGGCGAGCGTGTTGAGCGCGGCCGGTGGTCGTGTTGCTTCCACCATCAGACTGGCGCTCGCGGTCCCGGGTTCAGGAGCGGTCAAGCGTCAGGCTGAAGCAGAAGGACTGCACGCTGTCTTCATGGCTGCCGGCTTCGAATGGCGCGACCCCGGTTGTTCGATGTGTCTCGCGATGAACGCTGACCGCCTTGAGCCGGGAGAACGGGTTGCGTCCACGTCCAACCGTAACTTCGAAGGGCGCCAAGGCGCGGGTGGGCGCTCGCACCTCGTCAGCCCCGCGATGGCAGCCGCGGCTGCACTGCGCGGGTATTTCACCGATGTCCGTACTTTCGCCGCGGATGGGACGCTGCAATGATCGAAGCTTTTTCTTGCCACACTGGCGTGGTGGTGCCGCTGGATCGCGATAACGTGGACACCGACGCGATCATGCCCAAGCAATACATGAAGTCGATCGCACGGTTGGGATTCGGTCCGTATGTCTTCGACGAATGGCGTCATGAGGATGTGGGCTATTACGGCAAACCGTCGAGCGAGCGGGTCAAAGCTGCTGGTTTTGTGATGAATCAACCGCGTTACGCCGGCGCGTCGGTCCTGCTGACACGACGAAACTTTGGTTGTGGCAGTTCACGCGAGCACGCGCCGTGGGCGTTGTTTCAATACGGTTTTCGCGTGCTGATCGCCGAAAGTTTTGCCGATATTTTCTATAACAACTGCTGCAAGAACAAGATGCTGCCCATTGTGTTGCATGCTCAGGATATAGAAATGTTACTGGTGCAAGTCAGTGCGGTTCCGGGTTACGCGCTGAAGGTCGACCTGCCGGCTCAGACAGTGACCACGCCAGATGACACGACCTTGCGTTTCGATATTGCGGCCTCGGTCAAGGCGCGGCTTCTTGACGGCACCGACGACGTGGACGACACCTTGTTGCTGGCATCGGAAATCAAGGCGTTCGAGGACCGAAGACTAAACGAGAGGCCATGGTTGTGAGACTTTGGCGTGGCTCTGGACGGACGTTGCCCGGGTGATGCCGACACGCGCGCTATTCACAGGATGTTGATGTGCCGCTTGTTGAAGCACCGTAAGACGTGGATTCAGTTCGCCTTTGCATGGCCAATTTTTGTTGAGCCTTTTGCAGACTTTCCGGGTAATCAACCTGGTCGTTCGCGGTTGGATCGAATCCTGCCTGTTTGAACTGGATGAACTCGGCCTTTACCTCTGCGCGAGTGGGAGTGCCGTTGTCTTGAGCGATGGCGAGAGCGGGGAATACTAGTGCGACGGCAAGCACTGCCGACGAAAAAAATAACCGGGTCATTTCGTGTTCCTGCGTGCGGCGGTGGTAGTAGAAAGCATCTTTGCTAGCAGGCATTTTTTGCGATGCGGCATGTTATTAGTATAACTACCAATTGGCATTTCTTGAAAATTAAATAATTGCGGAAGATTACACTTTGACCCAACCGTGAGGCGCTTGACTGGCTTTAAACGCGCGCGCCTTTATCCGCGAGTCGTGATCAGCTTCGGCCAGTACGGCTATCGTGTGTTCGCCTAGCGCCGGAATCCGAAGGTCGGGTTTGCCGGGTTCGCGCAAGAAACGGATCGGCGTATTAAGGTGCGGGTCGCCGTTGTGGTCGGCGAGCAGCATGCCCCGTTCGCGCACATGTGGATGCCGCAGGGCCTGGGCGTAATCAACAACAGGCGCAACGCGTAGTTGCCTATTCTTAGTTCATCGGCAAGGCGGCTCATCATGGTCGGCACGCCGCAGGTATGGGTCACGCCGTGGGCCTCGATCTTGTGGAGCGCATCCTGCGGGTCGAATTCGCGCGTCAGCACGTTGGCGACGCCGTGGTAAGCCGCAGCGATGGCCATCCAGATTCCAGCGCCCGAAAAGAGCGGCAGCATCTGCAGGAACGGCCCGGTGTTCGGCACCGGGATTTGCGAGAAAAAATTGTCGATACTGGAGAGGATCTGGCGATGTGTGCCGAGACATCCTTTGGGCGCGGCAGTCGTGCCGCTGGTATAGCGGATCGTGCGGATTTCGTCGGGATCAATATGGACGGTTACCGTATTCTCGTCGCCGCGTTCCTCAATACTCCGATAAGTCAGCCATCCCGCCGGCACGGCCGCCTCACCGCGGACAACCACCGTCACGCCGGGGCGCGTAAGAATACCCGCCAGGTTGTCGACGAATTCCGCATCGATAATAATGGCGTTCGGCTTTGAATCGTCGAGCAGGACCTCGATCTCACCGGCCGTCAATCCGTAGTTGATCGGCACGGCCAGCATGCCCGCCTTGGCGATGGAAAATATCATCTGAACCGCTGCCGCGCCGTTCCGAATAACTGTTGCGATGCGGTCGTTCTTGACGAGTCCGATGGCTGCCAGTCCGTCGGCCAGACGGTTGGTGCTTCGATCGAACTCGCTCCAGGTAAGCACCCGGTCGTCTTCAATGAGGGCTACTGCGTCGGGCGAGATCTTCGCGTTGCGAACAACAAGATCACCGACTCGCAGATTAATCATCTTACGTCTCCTTCTCAGTATTGGCGTGTAATTCGTCAAGGCAGACCGGAATGTTATATCTGGCCGTATATAACGAGAATCAAATTATTCGCGTTAATCCATAGCAATCGTCGAATAGTTGAGTTGCACCGGGGAGTCGGGACAAAGCAAAGCCGGTCCCGGCTGTCCGCCGTACCCACTTATCAGCTTGTTCGATGGCTTGATAAAAAAATGGTGATTCAGTGTGCGGATTGCGTCCGTTACACTCGAACAGCATTGTTGCAGGCGCCTCGCGCCCCGCCAAGTCAGGCGTGACTAAATAAAATAATCAGTAAAATATTCAGGAGACGAAATGCCGCTAATCCACGCACGTCCGCTTTGGCCGGTGAGTTCATGTTAAATGTTTCTCAACTCGTAGAGGAACAAAAACTCGGTCGTTTTTCGATTGCGTTACTGGCATGGTGCTTTCTGATCGTACTCCTGGACGGCTATGATCAGATCGCGATTGCGTTTGCAGCGCCCGCCATCGCCCAAGCGTGGCACGTCAAGGCAGGCAGCTTCGCGCAGGTGTTCGGTGCGGGCTTGTTCGGCGTGCTGATCGGCTCGCTGGCGTTGGGATTCGCCGGTGACCGGTTCGGCCGAAAGCGGACCATAATCTATGGTTCCATATGGTTTGGATTGCTAACTATGGCGTGTGCATGGACCCGATCAATCGATCAGCTTATCGTCTTGCGGTTTCTCGCCGGCATCGGGATGGGCGGCGTCGTGCCGAACACGGTCGCGCTGGTGGCCGAATACGCACCGAAGCAGCGCCGCGCCACCTGGGTGACATTGATGTTCTCGGGATTTTCAGTCGGCGCAGGAGGAGGGGGCGCAGTCTCCTCGTGGTTGTTGCCGCATTTTGGGTGGAGCGTTATTTTCTGGTTCGGCGGTGCGGCCGCGGTGCTGGTCGCGCTGGCATCAATCTTTGCGCTGCCCGAATCGATTCGATTTCTAGTGCTCAATCAGCGAGACCCGGTCCTGATCAGGCGACTCGTGCGCCGGATGGACCCGAATCTCGACGTGTCGCAGATCACGACTTTCGTTCTGGACGATGAACCTGTGGGGCGTGCCGGACCGTGCGCTCTTTTCAGCGGACCGCTGCGTTATGTGACGCCTCTGCTGTGGGTGGTTTTCATCCTTAACTCGCTGGCGTTGCATTTCCTGCAGAACTGGCTACCGCTGATTTTCGGTATTGCGGGGATTGCGCCTCAACAGGCCGCTATTGTCGCGATGATGTTTCCGGTGGGCGGGACCATTGGCGCGCTCGTCCTCAGCCGTTTTGTTGACCGTCACGGCATGGTGGCTATCGTGGCGCTGGCCGCGCTAGGGTGTCCTGTCGCTGCATCGCTCGGGCATTCCATGCCGCAACCGTTGTTGATGGTTTTCGTGTTCATGAGCGGCGTGTGTGTGATCGGCACTCAATTCGGTCTGTATGCGCTCGCCGGCATCATCTATCCAACTTCGCTGCGTTCGGCCGGGGTAGGAACGGCGATAGGCATAGGCAAGTTCGGCTCGGTCGCGGGCTCAATGCTCGGTGGCGTGCTGCTCGCGATGCACCTGCCCATCGACAGGTTGTTCATCAACGTCTCGATCGTGTTCGTGTTCATCGCGGGATTTTCGATGATGCTCGGTTGGTCGCATCGGGTCAGCAAGGGCCTGGCCACTGCGTCTATTCATCGCTCTTCATGAGGAGGGGTTCAGAGCGATGGGCGCTGACCGACGCAGCGACGCTTTCCAATTCCGAATCCCAATGTGGTCGCGATGCCACAAATGTAACGATTCGTAAGCGCTATGTGGGGTTGCCCACATAGCAATGCGGCGCTCACCCTCTACTATGGCCTTGCTGACCGACAAAAAGCGCCCAACGATAAAACCAATATTCAGAGGCAACAGGTCAGTTACGAGAGAAACATCATCGAAGCGGTAACGGGGGTTTCCACTTCGATTTAAAGGCCCGGCATTGTCCGGGCCTTTTTCCGTCCGGCGCTCGCCGATACCTCTCGGGTCCACGGTCATCACGTTTTCAAGGTTGGCGACGCGTCTTGTCATGGTCAAGCAGAAGCCATGCGGTGATGGCGCTCGCAAGCGCGAGGCTGGATGCGATTAGCACTATCACGCGGAACCCGAAAACAAATGACACGCGCGTGGCCTCCATGACGCGAGCGTCCGGATTGACTGCTGCACCAAGAAGCGCGCGCTGTTCGTTCACCTGGCTCTGCGCGGCTTGAGAAAGGCCGAGTGGCAAAAGGTGCAGGTCGAGGGATTTATTAAATAGCACCGATAGAACAAGGCCGAAGACTGCTACGGCGAGAAGTCCTGCGACTCGGGATACCGCGTTGTTCACCCCGGATGCGACCCCCGACTGATTTTCCGGAACGGCGTTCATGACCGACGTGGTTAGCGGGGCAACGCAAATCGCCATGCCCAGTCCAAGCACGACGACTGGCGCGAAGAAGGTTTTTAAGTACGAACCGCCAACCCCGGGCCATGCCAAAAGCGCAAAACCCGCAGCGACGATGACGGAGCCCACGGTGAGTGGCGCTCTGGCGCCATAGGTTGCGACCAGTCCGCCGGTCCATCGTGAAAGCACGAAGATAATCAAGATCAACGGCAATAGCGCGGCTCCGGCCTCAGCCGCAGAATAATGATGGATCTGAATAAGGGTGAACGGCAGGAAATAAAGTATTCCCCCCAGTCCGGAATAGAGAAAGAACGTAATCAGGTTTGCGCCCGCAAATGTGCGCGACTTGAAGAGCGCCAGTGGCACCATCGGAGCGGGGCATCGAGCCTCGCGAACCAGAAAGGCGATGAGTGCGATGACGCCAACCGACGCAGCTAGCAGAAGCAGAACGCCTGACGCTTTTTCAGAAGCTTCGATCAGTGCGTACGTAATTCCGCCGAGTCCTACCGACGCCAATAACGCGCCTGGCCAGTCCAGCGCTTTATCAAGTTTTTCATTTTTGCTCTCATTGACCCGCCACAGCGTGATGCCCACAACGACTGCCGCTAACGGCAGATTGAGCATGAATACCGAGCGCCACGAAAAGTGTTCGACCAGCCAGCCTCCAAGCACGGGTCCGCCTGCGCCCATCATTGCTGTGAATCCCGACCAGGTACCAATTGCGCGCCCGCGCGTGCTGGGCGGGTAGGCCGAACTGATCAGCGACAGGCTGCCTGGCACAAGGAAAGCGGCACCGATTCCCTGAACCGTCCGGGCAGCTATGAGTCCTTCGATAGATCCAGCGAACGCGCACCATGCCGATCCGATTGCGAATAAAACGGTACCGAACAGGAAGATCATTTTTCTGCCGTAGCTGTCGCCGAACGAACCTCCGACGAGCAGCAGCGACGCTAGCGACAGGGCATAAGATTCAACCACCCACTGGAGTTCTCCCGAGGTCGCGTGAAGCCCGCTCTGTATTGCAGGCAGCGCGATGTTGACAACCGTACCGTCGATAAACGCCAGGCTGGAGCCGAGAATTGCGGCAATCAATACCCAGACGTTACCCGCGGCTGCACTCTCGACAGCTTGAGCTGATCCCGGATGTGTCCCGTCAAGTGCGCGCCGATCGGAAGGTTTCATGGAGCTCAAAGTAGCACGTTGGGCGTTCGATGATTAGCCCAACGTGCGACATGGCCGACGCGGCGACTGAGCAATCCAGCCGTCCAGGTGTTTATCGCGCACCCCTGCCAATCGCCTGAAGCTCCAGGCGGCGAGGCGCAGCATTGGCTATCGCCTACTTGCGGGCCTGATCGTCCGCTATCTGCACAGGTTCGTCGGCGACGACCGACGTCAACACCGTCGAAGGCAGATGCCGCATATCGCTCGGGCTGACCTTGCCGGCGAACTTCCAACCACCGGGCAGCTTGACGAAGGTGAAGCCGGTCGGCCTGTCGACGAAGACGTCGAAGTTTTTCGCCGTCGCCGCAACAGCCCCTTGGCTGGTTCCGGGAACCGCCTGTGCGAAGACTGTGGATGACGCCGTTACGATTGCGGCAGCAATCAAGGTGCGAAGTACGGGTTTCATTTTGAGCTCCATTTCAATTGAGGAAGGGCGATGCCGACGACGGCACCACCCGGTCGACACACAAATTCTCTATATATGTGTCGATCGATACAAAATATTAAACCTCAAAAATTGACCCAAATCCAGACTTTTGTTATGCTCGTTACAAAATAGGGCATCGAGGTCAGGACCTGATCGGCGACGCGGAGAAATATGATGAATGACCCAGTTGATGCCGCCGCTTCGAAACGGCGGGGCAGGCCGCGAAATTTCGACCGGCACGCCGCGCTGATATGCGCGATGGAGATGTTCTGGCTGAAGGGTTTCGACGGCTGCGCGATCAGCGACCTGACTGTCGCCATGAACATCAACTCGCCAAGTCTCTACGCCGCGTTCGGCAGTAAGGAAGACCTGTTTCGCGAGGCGGTCGACCTCTACGGGACGCTTGAGGGGGAGGCGACCCGGTGTGCGTTGGCGGGGCCACGCAACATCCGGGATGCGCTCGGTGCGATGCTCAAGCGTAGTGTCGAAATGTTCACGCGCGGTCCGCAGCCACGCGGCTGCATGGTGATGCTTGGCGCGCTGAACGTCAGTGCCGACCAGAAGGAGCTGCGCGCGCTGCTGCACAAGCGGCAGAGGCAGATTTTCGACATGATCTGCAAGCGCATGAAGCTGGCGGTCGATGATGGTGAAATCGCACAGTCGGTGGACATAGATGGTTTGTCAATGATGTGCGCGGTGCTGTTTACCGGCCTGGCAGTCCACGCCCATGATGGAGCCGGCCGCGCGAAGCTGAATTCGGCGATCGATGCCTTCATCGCCACTTTACCGGTAACGGGCAAGTCCAGGACGGCGCCGCGGGTCGCGGCTGGAAAAAAGGCGCCGTGATAGCGCAGGGCTTGTTATGTGCAGATGGAAAATCTTGGCCAGCGTCATGTTTCATGTGAAGTGGGCCGTAACGCCATCTTTATCGCCGATGTAGCAGGTGCGTTAATGCGGCTACATTTGTGTATATCACTTCGGAATCGCGTCCTGCTATTCTGCATGATTACACGCTGCCCTGTCCGCGGACAGCGAATTTCCTGATCGGGCATGGCCATGAGATTGTCGGGCCTCAGAGTGCACAGGTTCAGAGCGGCGGCTCAGGAACGTGCGTTCCGGATGGACTACGCGCGGCGCTTCTTTGGGCAGCGCAGGCTCGCTATCGCAATCTTCACTGCGTTATGGGTGATCTTTTCCATCCGCGACTTTTCGCGGCTCGACGTGCTGGACCCCATTCATCTGCACCGCAGTGAACTCGTTTTCCTGCGAATCGCCGGAACGATCGGCATGCTGGTGCCCGTGCTGTTGTGGACCCCACACGGGTCGGACGAGCGATGGGCCGTCCGGCTGCTCGGTGTGTGGACGCTAAGTTGTTGGATCGCCGTGCTCAGAATGGTGCAAATCTATCCAGGCGACCTGGCCTGGCGGGAGGCGTACCCGATTCTCACGTTTACTCTCTTCATGATATTCATGGCCTTTCGGCTTCGGGCGATCACGGCGGCCTGGCTGATCGGGCTATGCGTTGTCAGTTACCTGGTCATGCTCTATTTCAAACCCAGCGGCCAGAGCGTCAACACGCGCATGGAGTCGGTGATTGCGCATGCCACGATGGTGCCGATGATGTATATCGTCGGCTTGCTCGTCAGTATTCCGCTGGAGCATGCCGCGAGGCGCGAATTCGTGTATCGGCGCACCTTGCGCGCGGCCAAGCAGCGCGTCGAAGCGGCGTCGCGCGCGGTTCGTGAGCAGAACAAACGTATGCAGGAGCTCGTCAAGGAAAAAGAGCGATTCTTTTCATCGGCGTATCACGACATCCAGCAACCTCTTGCCGCAATCAACCTCTTCATTCGCAGCGTCCGGACCGGGGTCAGAGCGGGACGCGCGGTGGATCGCGACCTCGATGTCATCGAGCGGACCGCGTCGGACATCCTCGGCATGTTCAAAGACATTCGAGACTATAGCGAACTGGGCTCGTATGTTCCCCGTCTTACGCCAGTCAATACGCATGACCTATTGACCGAAGTCTTCGAGCAATATCGCGAGACGGCTCGCTTGCAGGGAATCGATTTTAGAATCGCCAGGCGGCGGAGTCCTCCGTCGTCTATCGAGACCGACCGATCGCTCTTTAAGAGGGCCGTTTCCAATCTTGTATCGAACGCGATCAAGAACACGTCGTCGGGCGGCGTCGTGCTTGGCTGGGTGCGGCTCGATGGACGAGTGCGCGTCGATGTATGGGATACCGGAGCCGGCATTGGGTCCGCCCATCGGGAGGCGATTTTCACCGAGTACTATCAGATCAACAATCCGGGGCGTGACCGTTCGAAAGGGCTGGGACTGGGGTTATCGATCGTGCATCGTGTGATCCGCATTCTGCCGGGACACGGCATGAGTTTTACGTCGGTGGAAGGGCACGGATCGCGCTTTTCGCTCTACGCGACGATTTCGGCATCGACCCCGGCTATCGGGGCGAAGGGTCAGAATGGCGACGTCTACACGCCGGTTCTCAACGGCGTGTTCATGCTCCTGTGCGACGACGAACCGACCGTCCTTGAAGGCCTGCGGCGTCTTTTATCGAGCGCGGGCGCGCTTGTGCAGGCCGCGGAATCGATGGCTGGCTTTGAAGCCATCCTCGCCGACGACAGCCGCATTCCCGATCTCATCGTCACCGATATCCGGCTGCGTAACGGAGTCACCGGCAAGGAAGTGGCTGATCGGATCAGGCGCCACTTCGCGTGGGCGGGAACCATTCCCGTCGCATTTATCACCGGCGAGCTGCTGTCCGATCGCGTGCTTTGCGACTTCCCCCAACCGTTCGTGCTATTGCGCAAGTCCTCGGCACCGGAAGACTTGCTGGCGGAGATCAGCGGGTTCGTTGCTGCTCAACGGAGGATGCTTCCCGATCTCGCGAAGGACCGGTGACTGAGAGCGCCTGGAGCGTAATACCCTTGTCCGCCAGCATCACGATGAGTTGAGGTGACTGATGTATTTGCGCACCGCGAGGTTATTTCAATGAACAAAGACACCCGGCGTCACTATCTTGCTTAGCAGGCCTGATGGTCGTCTGCTGTCGATACGCCTGGTCATTCATCTCAGCGCCGCTACGAATGTGGCGTGGGCGCGCGACAGGACGCAGGATGGTCTTCTGGACGCAATGAACACCTGGTTGGGACTACCCTGGCTAAAAAAAATCAAACGCTTGGTTAGCTCTTGATATTGTGCGTCCTCAAATATGTTCTTGCAGTGCTCGTACTTGAAACTGCGCTTCTTTCGCGGGACGCTTAGCCGAGCAATACCGAGCTACCCTTCTCGACGTAGGCCCGCAGCAAATGATGTGCAATGGCGAACGGCTTGGGCGCCGACAGTCCGTCCGCATGCGTTCCCGCGAGCATCGCTGCAACCTCCTGGCGCGAGAACCAGCGGGCGTCTTCGAGTTCGTTCGTATCGACGACAATGTCGGTATCGCTCGCCTGCGCAAAGCAGCCGATCATCAGCGACGAAGGAAACGGCCACGGCTGCGACGCGAAGTAGGCAACCTGCGCACACTTCACGTGAGCTTCCTCCATCACTTCGCGGCGCACGGCGTCTTCCGCGGTCTCGCCCGGTTCAACGAAACCAGCCAGCGCCGAGTACATTCCAGGGACGAATTGGCGCTGGCGTCCGAGCAGACACCGTTCGCCGTCTATCACCAGCATGATCACGACTGGATCCACCCGCGGGAAATGGCGTGTGCCGCACACATCGCAGACGCGTTGCCAGCCGGCGGTCGTGACGCGGCTGGCGGAGCCGCAATTCGCGCAGAAGGAGTGGCGTCGATGCCAGTCGAGCATTGACTTCGCCTCGGCCAGCATTCCGAGCGATCGTGCCGCGACGAGGTCTCGCAGCGCGAGCGAGCGAAGGTCGATGCGGTCATAGCCCGCGTCTGGCAATGGGTCCTCCGGCGCAGAGTTAAGCGCAGGGTTAAGCGTGATAGCGAGCGCAAAGCGTCCGCCGCCGTCGGTGTCTTCCCCGAGGAAGACGGTATGAAGCGGCTGGCCGAAGGCAGCGGTCTCGCTGGCGAGGAACCACGGTTCGTACTCGCTGCCTCGCTTGAGCAAGGGGACGTCGCCGTCGAAGACGATAAAGCGCGCGGCCGGGTCGCTGCGTAGAAGCTCGAGAAAGGCGTGGTCGTCCCGCTTGTCGGAGTGACGCTCGAGCGGGTTGAAGTTAAAGCCGATGGACGCAGAAGAAGCAGTCATCACGGTCGTTGACATAGAGGGGAGAAGATCGCCAAGTATGGCACGGGGTTCAGTCGGGCGCTTGCCGGGGCTCAGTCGGAGTCGACATGAAGGACTCCAGCCCGCCAGGAACGGAATTTCGTCAGGAAAGTATCTGAATCGATGCCCCGCTGATCACCGAGCGAGTTCCTCACCCAGTTCCCGATCTTCGTCGCTCATCACGTCTATTTCTACTTGATCGCGTCAAACTCCTTGTCATGCATTACATTTGCGACCGAGCGGCCGGCACGCACTGCCTCCACCATGGCATCCTGTCGGCGCGCGATACGCTCGCCAAGCTCGATGACTTCTTCGATCCTTTCACTTGGGACGAATACTGTTCCGCATCGGTCGGCAATGACGAAATCATCTTGTCGCACAAGAACACCAGCGAAGCGGATTGGCTTGGCCGACGACAGTTGTGCCAACCGGTTGCGCGCGCTGATCATCGTGATCCCTCGTCCGTAAACGGGATAGCCAATCGACTCGCTACCTTCAATATCCCGGCTGACACCATCGATCACGGTGCCACGCACGCGCTTGAACTGCGCAGCGTTCGCGATGATGTCGCCCCAGCAGGAGATCCCTTGCGTCCCGCCGCCAATAACCAGCACGCGGTCATCGGTATCAATCTCGGCAATCACTGGCGTGATGATATGGGCCTTTTGCTGTCCGTCAGCCTTGGGTCCCAACTGGATGGTGCTGGCGCGGCCAACGATTTTCGGACAGTCCCATAGCGGCTGAATGCCGAATGTCGCTCCGGCCAGACCGAGAAAATCCAGCGCGTCCGACACCGTGTTGGTGTCGAGTGCCGCGAGGCGGTCGAGTAACGAACGCTCTGCCATGACAAGCCTCAATGTGGTGGTGAGGAGGCCAGTCTCACATCTGTAGTTCGATATGACTATTTCGAATTACGGAATAGATTGATACGTTGAGGCTATCAGGAAAGGGTGAATCAGGATGGACGTTTTCCAAGCTTCAGCATGGTGACTACCGCGTCCACTAGCGGGTTTTCCCGCGCCGTGCTCCAGGCCATTGCCGTTGTCACCACACGCACGTTCTCCCTCAGCGGGCGGAACACGACGTTCTCAGGCGCGAGCTTCTTCAGCGAAGCCGGCACCAGCGCGATGCCCTGGCCGCAGCCTACGAACGCGACCTGAGACGCGACGGAGCGCACCTCGTGAAGTATCCGGGGTGAAAACCCATTTGCGCGGCACGACGCCACCAGACTGTCAAAGTACACCGGACTCACCTGGCGCGAAAACATCACGAAATCTTCGCCCGCGAGGGACGCTAGCCGAATGCGGGAAGTAGCTGCCATCGCATGCTCGCGTGGCATCGCCACCGCGAGGCGATCCTGCGCCAGCGCAAGTGACTGGATCGTCCCTCCCAGTTCCCCCTCCAGCCTGGCAAAGGCCAGGTCAATGTCGCCGGCTTCAAGCGCTGGAATGGCTTCGGCGCTGTCGATCTCTTTTACCGATACCGTGAGCTGCGGGTAGTCGGCCTTCAGCCGTTCGACAAGCGGCGGCAGGACATCGAGCATGGCCGACGAGATCGCGCCGATGGTCAGCACGCCGCTGCGCCCGGCAACGGCCTCGTGTACCGCGAGTTCGAGCCGCTGGAGCTGCTCCGCGAACTTGCGCACGGCCGGCAGGATGGCCGCGCCCACCGGGGTGAGATAGGTGCCGCGCCGGGAGCGTTCGAAGAGCTTTACCTTCAGCGCCTGTTCCAGTGCCTGGATCTGCTCGGTCAACGGGGGCTGGGACATGTCCAGGCGCTTGGCAGCGCGTCCGAAGTGCTGCTCCTCGGCGACCGCCAGGAAGAGCCACAAATGACGGATAAGCCGAAAGTTGATCATGGTCGTTCGATAGGTTTGGCGTATCAGATGCTTCAATTATTCGGAATTTACATATCGGACTGTATGCGGGAATGTACGTCATCGCAACCAGATCACGGCACTGCCATGACTAGACGTGCACGGGACGCCCGTTGCCGACGTGATGCTCGACAACGAATTCGAAGCTATCGAAGAAGGAAACAACTGATGATGCAGCAGCTCACGCAAGGGGCGAGCACGCTTGAATTTCTGGGCCTGACACGCTGGAGAATCGCATGAACAGGGACCAGCACATTCTGAACATTCACCTGGCCCGGGCACAACCCTCTGCCACTTACCGCATGATGGACCGCGTCGCGGTTCGCCGTGCTTCCGGCACCAAGGTCATCTCGCTGAGCGCCGGTGAACCCGATTTCGACACGCCCGCGCACATACGCGAGGCTGCAATCGAGGCGATTCGTGCAGGGCACACCCGCTATACGCAGGTTGCCGGCATGCGCGCGCTTCGCGAGGCAGTAGCTGCGAAGTTCCGCAACGAGAACGGCCTCGAGGTTGGCTGGCAGGACACTATCGTCTGCAGCGGCGGTAAACAGGTGATATACAACGCGCTGGCGGTGACCCTCAACGAAGGGGATGAGGTGATCGTGCCCGCACCGTACTGGGTGAGCTACCCGGAGATGGTCCAGCTGTGCGGCGCGCGCCCGGTCATCGTGACCTGCGGGAGCGAGAGTGGATTCAAACTCACGCCACAGGCGTTAGCCGATGCAATCGGATCACGCACGCGCTGGGTGATTCTTAACTCACCTTCTAATCCAACGGGCGCGGTCTACACCCGGGACGAGCTTGCGGCGCTCGCCGAAGTACTCCTTGCTCACCCGCATGTGCAGGTGCTTTCAGATGATATCTACGAGCACCTGATCTTCGACGGCGCTGTCTTCCACACGATCGCCCAGGTCGAGCCGCGTCTGATGTCCCGCACGCTGACGATGAACGGCGTGTCCAAGGCGTATGCCATGACAGGCTGGCGCATCGGATTTGGGACCGGACCGCGTTGGCTGCTCGATGCCATGGAGAAGCTTCAAGGACAGCAGACCTCCGGTGCCAGTTCGATCTCACAGCATGCAGCACTCGCTGCGCTCACAGGTCCGCAGCAATTCATCGGTGAAACATGTTCTGTGTTCGAGCAGCGGCGCGACCTGATGGTGCGATTGCTCAATGAGACGCCAGGATTGTCATGCCCTACGCCAGGTGGCGCGTTCTACGCGTTTGTATCGTGCGAGGAGCTGATCGGACGAACGACGGCTGCGGGTACAAAATTAAATACCGACGACGACGTGGCGGGTGCGCTGCTGGATGAGGCCAACGTGGCCGTCGTGCAGGGCAGTGCGTTTGGTCTTGCTCCGTATATCCGCATCGCGTATGCCTTGGACGACGATGCGTTGATCGACGCATGCCGGGCGATCAAGCGCTTCTGTCACTCGTTGTAAAAGGACGCGCTAACAATGTCATCAAACACAGAACTCACGAAGACAACGATTGAGCTGGACGTGCCCGGTGTCAGGCTGAAGCTTGCGACCATGTATCGAGCCGGGGAAGGGGCGCCAATTTTATTTCTGCACGGCTTCGGGTCAACCAAGGAAGATTACGCGGATGTCGTTCTAAATCAGGCGTTTGACGGGCATCCTATCATCGCTTACGACGCCCCCGGCTGTGGTGAAACTGAATGCGACGATCTGAACGCCGTGTCCATTCCATTCCTTGTTGAAACGGCACGCCGCCTGCTCGCGCACTTCTCCGTGGCTGACTTCCATTTGGTCGGACACTCGATGGGTGGGCTGACGGCGTTGCTGTTGGCAGATGCAGAACCCACCCGCGTTCTAAGCTTTACGGACATTGAAGGGAACGTCGCTCCAGAAGATTGTTTTCTAAGTCGCCAGATCATGGATTTTCCTTCCGAAAGCGCTGAGGCATTCTTCGAGAACTTCGTCGAAAGGACATGGCATTCGCATTACCACTCCTCTGCGCTTTACGCAGCGAGCCTTCGGCATAAAGTACGGGCAGCAGCTGTTCCAGGCATCTTTAAGTCGATGGTCGAGCTTTCTGACCACGGAGACCTGATGAGGCGCTTTCTGTCACTCCCGTGTCCGAGAATGTTCATGCATGGTGAGGAAAACGACGGTTTATCCTACCTCTCCAGCCTCCGGGAAAACGGTGTGAGGGTCGCGAGGATTCGTTCCTGCGGACATTTCCCGATGTACTCAAATCCGGTTGAGATGTGGAACATGATATCGGATTTCATAAGCCATCCTGATGGATCGCATTAGAGCGTCATATACTACTGCGCGGATTGTCCAAGGCTCGATGACCAGCCATCCGATAGATAAACAATACGAATCACGAGGGCATGGTGCATGAATCGGACGCCTCCAGATCATGCGGAGCAATGGACATGTGTCTCAGCCACTGGGCAGCCCAAGCTTACCGCCGAACAATAAAAAGATGAGCAAGAAACAAAGCGAAATCGCGCGCTTTACAGCGCCGGTGACCACGGTCAATGGCCTCAGCATGCCGTTGAGGCGGCGGTTGTGCTCTGTCTTCTCCTGAGTGTCCAGAATCACCCTGAGATTATTGTCGCAGCAGGTTAATAGGTCTGCGCCGGAATAGCCGCTCAGGCTGTTATGGTCATGCCGGTGGCCAGCGATGTCCGTGGACCACGTCGCATTAAAATCACCGGTGTTGTTGTTCCCGGACTGCGTAAAACCGTATTTCTCCAGCCGGGCGATTTCCTTGCCCGGGAGCCTGATATCAAGAGCGCGCAGTTCTGAATCATAGCCTATGAAGGTGACCGTCAGACGCGAGCTAAAGCTGCCGTCAGTGTTGAGTTGCAGAGTGGACAGATCTCCGTGGGCGAACCATGGCGTGTCGGAACTCTTCATGGGGCTGGAGTGCTTCAGAGGCGCCAAGGCCAGGCTCAAGGCCTTGGTGGGAAGAGCGAAATCGTAGTCGTAATGTTCTGTGCGTACGAGCAGCCTGTCTCCTGCGCTGTCGAGTTTCATCTCGTCAATAGATTCGCTGCTCATCTGAGGGTGTTCCGGGAACTCGGGGACCAGGTAGCACACAGCGACAAAACAAACCGCAAAAATCGCCAGGTATTTGATGTATTTCATTCGTGACTTTTGAGCCATGGTTCTGAATCGCAGTTTAAGACACGACGCGACTCCGTTGCACGGGGCGCCGGCGAAACGCACGACGAAGTAATACTCGGGTAAGAGTCGGGTAAGACTCAGCTACGCTCGCGCGCGTGACTGCGTGACTAATCGCGGTCTTCCCGCCGCATCTGCTAAGCCAAGGGCGCCTGTAGCTCGGCGATGTCGCGTTTTGGCGGTGTTCCGAACATCCTCGCGTACTCGCGACTGAACTGCGAGACGCTTTCATAACCCACTCTATAAGCGGCGCCCGTTACGTTGGTTCCGTCTTCTACCATCAGACGGCGGGCCTCAAGCAGTCGCAGCTGCTTTTGATACTGGATAGGCGTCAGGGAAGTGAGTAACTTGAAATGCTGGTAAAAGGACGATGGACTCATTTGAGCCTTATCAGCAAGTTGCTCGATGCGAATAGGACGAGCGATTTCACCGCGCAAAAGAGAGATCGCTTCGGTAATGCGTTGCGTGCGGCCATTAGGTGACGCGAGCTTGCAGATTTCGCCCGCACTCTCGCCGGTCAGCAGCCAATAGGATACTTCCCGCATGATTGAAGGGAAAAGGATCGGCGCAGCCTGCGGCGTCCCAAGCATCTGGATTATCCGGCCGATGCAATCGGCCAGTGGCCCTTCAACATCCATCGCGAAGACCCCCATGCGAGCATTTCCATCGTGTTTTGGAGGCGGGGAGAGTTGTGCACTGACTTCCCGCAATATGCCGAGGTCAAGCTGCAGGACCATGCCCAGATAGGGCTCGCTTTTGCTCGCTCGCGTCACTCGACCAACACCAGGAAGTTCTACGCTGACCGCGAGGGCTTGCATCTCGCCGTAGTCAAACAGCTTGTCGCCGAACAATACCTGTTTCGCTCCCTGCAAGGTAATGCACAGCGCGGGTTTGTACATGACATGGTAGGGCAGCCTCTCACACGTCGAACGCATAAGAAACAATCCGTCGATCGGAGTGACGAGCGCTCCGTCGTCTCCGCCGTTGCTATCCAGGTAATGATTCAGGGCGGCTATCAAGGTCGGCGACATGCGATGTCTCCAGAGGGGATGAGACGAGTTCATGACGGGCTAAAGGGTGGGCAATTTTAGCGCTGAATCTCCAAATAGAAATTGGATTTGGAGGATTGTGCAAAATATTTGAGGATTCAGGCATGCGAACCTCAGTCCCTCAGCCGATACTTCCTGGCATGCACAAGCAACTCACGAGGCACGACATGCCGGGCGAAACTCAAGGAAAAGCGACTAAGAAAGCGGCCATCACAAGGGACGTTGACCGCGAACGCGCAGAGGCTTTCGCCGGCCTGACCCTCTAACACACGGACGAAGGTGATTCATTGAAAACCATAGTGATGACGGGCGGTACATCGGGTCTGGGCAAAGTGGCCGCGCAGCAGATTGCCGAGACGCCCGGCATGCGTATTTTGCTTGGAGCCCGTTCTGCGAGCCAGTTTGCCGTTAAGACATTGCCGCTCGATCTCACTAGCCTTGCCAGTGTCTGCGTGTTTGCGCAGGGCGTCATTCAGGAGCTTGGGGATGAGTTGATCGCCGGGCTCGTGCTGAATGCAGGGACGCAGTTTCCAAATATTAACCAGCGGACGGAAGATGGTTTTGAGACTACGTTCGCCGTCAACTATCTGGCGCATTACCTGTTGCTGCAGTTGCTGCTGCCGAAGCTTGCGCAAGGTGCGACGGTCGTCATCACTACCAGCGATACACACGACCCGGACAAGAATCCAATGGCGCCTAAGAAACTCGATCCGGAGTTGTTGGCTTATCCTCAAGGACAGGGCGGCTCGACCGGATTTTCGGCAGGATTTCGCGCGTATGCAGCATCGAAGCTCTGTGACCTGCTTATGGCCCGCGGGTTGGCCGGATCCAACGAGGCGAAGGAAAAGGGCTTGACTGTTGTTGCATACAATCCAGGCCTTACCGTCGGAACATCTTTATTTCGGGCGTGGCCGCTTTGGGCCCGACTGGCAATGGGTACCGTCGGTCTGATCCGGCCGATGGCGCGTCTTGCAACCGTGGAACAGGCCGGGCAAAACCTCGCAGACCTGGCACTTGGCCGGATAACGCCACCCACCGGACGTCTGTATGCCTCGCTTGTCAAACGTCAGCTCACATGGCCCGATCCGTCGGAGCTTGCGCGCCAGGATGTCGCGATGAACGGCCTTTGGAGCGACAGCGCACGCATGGTCAGATCTTTTTTGTCCGGCGCGAGTTCTTGTTAGGAAAGCGAATCAAATGGTTGCCGGGTATAGGTCGATGAAAAACCATCCATGTAGACAGTGCTTGGTATTCCAGTTTGACTCATCGCCGGCCTGCCGGTTGTCATGAGCCTTCAGAGAGGTCGACCAACGAGCACCACCCTGTATTTATTAGCATTGCCTTTTCATGGCAATTCAAAAACATGCAAGCGCAATCCAAAAACCAGGCTTTAAATGATTGGCAACACGGCAAGATATTCTTCCATTGCAGCGCTGACTGGTCTCGTCATTGGACTGACCGGATGTAGTTCGGCCCCAGTTGGTAGTGATCCATCACTCACGGTCGCACAACGTGACCAGGCACAACGGGAGGCCAGGCGCCCGGCTGCCGAACCGAACGAGCCGAACGAGCCGAACGGGCCTTACGAGACCGTGATCGTCGAATTCGATCTACAAGTTCCATTTGCCAAATTTTCCAGATGGTTTGCGGAGAAAGGTGCTCCCGAATTCTCGGTGTTCCTGAATGGAAAATATTCTTATTTTCCTCTCCCATCTCTTCGGTCACCATCCGCTGCAGAGCCTGGCCCGCTGCGCAGCAACGCGTTGATTGGCGCGTGGAGAAACGTGGGCGACCGTCGACGAGTCGTCTTTGCCGATGGTTCCAGCGCGCTTGAGGAGATCACGGCCGATCAATTGCCGCAGCGGTTTCAGTATGAAGTATGGAATCTCACAAACGATACCGGCCGATATATTACGCACGCGTTCTCGGATTTCCGCTTCTCGGGAGGCGACCGTGTCACGCACATTCGTTGGGAGTATTCGTTCCACCGCAGGGGTGTGCCCGACGGTTTGTTTATTTCTGCATTCGTCCACCATGACTTCCGGCAGTTTATGGAAGCAACGTTGACAGCGATGCAGGTTCGGGCACGCGCTGAGCCCGGAACGGAGTGAGCGCCAATCTTGCACAGCAGGAAAAGCATGGCGGCACCAAGTTTCCGTTGTGTCCGGACCATAACAGCCCGCTCGATCAGCGACGTTGAATCGCAGGCACAACGTGTACCGCCGGCTGTGACAGTGTGTTTCTCAGTCGCTCCCGGCGTGGCCGATTAAAACCCTCGCTGGCAAGGCTCTCAACAATAATTCATCGGGTGCTTAAACTCGGTACGACTTTTGCATCCTCTCGATCCGGCGCGTTGTTTCCTACATAGTGCCGCGATGCAACAGGAGACCTGGCCGATGGCTTTCGAGGAGCAACTTCAGGACTGGCGCGAGAATGCATTACGGGTGGAGCAGAGCGTCGCAGAGGCCGTCGCTGGCCAGCATGAAATCATCCGCTTGATCAATGTTGCGCTGTTTGCGCGCGGTCACGTATTGCTGGAAGGTGGCGTAGGGGTCGGCAAAACGACCGTGCTGCGCGCATTTTCGCGGGCCATTGGCGGAGGTTTCGGGCGCGTGGAAGGCACCATCGACATGATGCCTGGCGACCTCATCTATCACACATATGTTGACGCGGAGGGAAGACCTCGGATTGATCCCGGTCCCTTGCTGCGCCACGGCGAAAACCTGACGACGTTCTTCTTCAACGAGATCAACCGGGCGCGGCCGCAGGTCCAGTCGCTCCTGCTGCGCGCGATGGCCGAGCGTACCGTTTCCGCGTTTGACCGTGAATATCAATTTCCTCATATGACGGTATTCGCGGATCGTAACAAGGTTGAACGTGAGGAGACGTTCGAGCTGGCATCGGCTGCTCGGGACCGGTTTCTCTTCGAACTGAACATGCCGACGCCGTCAGATTCCGAAGTAAGACGCGCGCTGGTTTTCGATCCTGTTTTCCACGATGTCGACGCGTTGCTCGAACGGGTGACGCCTGGCGTGGTCCGATGGGCAGAGTTGAACGACATCGGCGCCAGCATTCAACGCAACGTGAGCGCCAGCGCGACGATCGAGCGTTACGTGCTCGACATCTGGCGCGCGACCGAGAACCCGCAGCAATTCGATATTGCGCTGGACGGCGTTGACATGGAGCGGCTCATCCTCGTTGGCGCGAGTCCGCGCGGCATGAGCGCGCTCTTGCGGGCGGCGCGTGTGGTCGCGTGGCTGGCCGGGCGCTCGCATTTGATACCGGAGGATATTCACGCAGTGTTATTGCCCGCGCTCGGGCATCGCGTGTTCTTCACGCCAATCTACGAACTGCGCCGACAGGAACTTGCGGAAGCGCTGATTGCGCAGATCATGGCGAGAGTCGCGGTGCCGTAACGTCATGAAGACATCATGAATACGATCAGCGCAATGCCAGAATTTCACTACCGGTTGCCAATGCGCGCCGGTGGCTCGCGACCTGGATCGCATCCCGGTTCGAGCTTCGGTGCGGGTCAGGCGTTCGCCATGCACGCGCGTCTTTTCGATCATCCGGATCCACGCCGTATTGATTTACGCGCGAGCTTGCGGGCTATTCCCGCCGAGTGGCTCGTTCGCGTTCATCTGCAACGCGTGGCCGTACCGATATATGTCGTGATCGACGTATCAGCGTCGATGCACTTCGGGCAGATCAAATCCAAGCTCGACGTTGCAGCGGATTTTGTAGCCGCGCTGGGTTACAGCGCGTTCCGAGCGGGCGATCAGGTCGGCATGCTCGTGTTCGATGCCGCCGAGCGTGAAGAACTCTATTCACCAGCGCGCTATGGTCAGGGTGTTGGCGACGTAATGGCGGCCACGGTGCGCCGTGCCGCGCAATCGCCCGGCGTGGCAGGCGGTATCGATGGGCTGGAACAATCGGTCGCGAAACTTGCCGGGCGGCAGGGGATTGTCTTCATTGTCTCGGACTTTCATTGGCCGCTGAAACGGCTGCCGAAGATACTCGATACACTGACCCATGCCTACGTCATCCCGATGGTTGTATGGGACCGCGCGGAAGTGGAGCCGCCGGAGCATGGCGCGCTGCTGGCCGTTGATGATGCCGAAACGGGAGAGCGCCGAACAGTGTGGCTGCTCGGTAAAACGCGTCGGGATTGGCGCGATGCCGTCGCGCGACGGCGTGCCGAAATCGAGCGGCTCTTCGATAAGCGCGGGATACGGCCGTTTTACGTTCAGGGCGCATTCGATGCCGAAGCGTTGTCGCGATACTTCCTGGAAGCGGTCGCATGAGCCCATTCGCGCGTCCGCTATTCCTGGTCATCACGGCAGTAATCCTAAGCATGACGCATGCTGCCAGGGCGGCGCCTGCGCCGGTCATCGTGGAGCAACCGCGCGCGTTCGGCTACACGGTCGGCGATGTGCTTTCGCAACGCATCCTGCTCCCTTTGGGCAACGACGGTTCTAGCGCCGCCGCGACGCCATCGACGGGGCGCATCGGCATTTGGTTCGAGCGCCACCATCCGCGCATTGAAACGGATGGGGAAGGGCGGCGATGGATGGTCATCGACTATCAGATCGTGAACGCGCCGCAAACGCTCACCACTATTTCTCTGCCCGCGCTGACACTGGGGTCGGTGCAGGTGCCGGAATGGCCGGTAAGCGTGAGTCCGCTCACGCCAAATACGGCATTTGGCACAGGCGACCTTCTACCACTGCGTCCCGACCGGCCAGCGCCGTTACCCGCCATTGCGCCGCTGCGCAGGCAGGCCATGTGGGCGCTTGGGTTCCTTGCATTGACGCTTGCCGCCTGGTTCGGCTGGTGGAAATGGCGTAACACACGCGAAGCGGCGCGCTTGCCGTTTGCCCGGGCGTACATGGAGATGCAGCGCCTGGAGTCATCTCAGTCCGATAAAAATGCGCGCGGATGGCTGTGTCTGCATCGTGCATTAAACGAGACGGCGGGTCAGGTCGTGCACGCCGGTTCACTGCCGAGCCTGCTTGCAAGAGCGCCGCATTTGCAAGCGCTGCAGCCGCAGCTCGAACGCTTCTACCAGCACTCGGGCGAGCGTTTCTTTGCTTCGCGTTCAGCTGATGAAAGCTTCCCCCTGCTCGACTTGAGCCGCGCGCTCTATCGCGTGGAGAGGCGTCAGCAGCAATGACTTCACCTATCGACTTCGCTCATCCTTACGTGCTTGCCCTAATGCCGCTCGCATGCCTTCCGTTGCTGCGTCGACGCGGTGATGCGCTGAGCTTTTCATATATCGGATGGCTGCCGGTCGACCGGCTCGGACGTGCCGTCGGGATGGTATGGCGAGGCTGCGCGGTGCTGGCGATACTTGCCATTGTCATCGGTCTTGCAGGCCCGGGCCGTTCCAATATGCATGTTCTGCACACCGGCACCGGTGCCGAAATTCTCATCCTGATGGACCGCAGTTCCAGCATGGATGACACGATGGGGCGGCAGCCCATCGACTCGCGGGGCATGTCGAAGAATGAAGTCGCTCGCCGGGCGATAACCCGTTTCGTCGATGACCGTCCGAACGACCGGTTCGCGTTCATGATGTTCGGCATCAGCCCTATACCGGTCATTCGCTTCACGGCGAATCATGCGATTATTCAGGATGCGATAGCCGGCACGGGCATTGGCCGCGGCATGGCAGACACGCAGCTCGATCGCGGTTTGCGCGCAGCGATCGGACAATTTGACGGACGTCGTTACGACGGCCACCGGGCGATCGTCCTTGTCTCGGACGGCGGCGCAAGACTCGACGCGCAAGCGCGTCGCGATATAGAAGAAGGCCTCGCGCGCAATCAAGTCGACCTGTATTTCATCTACTTGCGCAGTGGCGTATACAGCCCTGATCTGCGGGCGGTCGCCGCCAACGATACCTCCGCCGAGGCCGAGCTGCACCGTTTTTTTCTCACGTTGAAGTCCCCGTATCACCTCTATCAAGCAAACGATGCCGATGCGATGGCCGCCGCGATGACCGATATCAACCGGCAGCAAAAATATCAGGTGTCGTTTGTCGAGCAGTTGCCGCGACAGGACCGCAGTCCTTATTGCTTTGCGGCCGCGCTGGTCTTCTGCGCTTTCCTGCTCGCGTTGCATCTGGTTCAGGTCAGGAGTTGGGCATGAGACGCTCCTGGACTCACATCGCGTTCGGACTTGTCGCGCTGGCTTGTGCGGCCGTAGTGGCGGATGGAGGATTACGCATGAAGCATGCTGAAGATGTGCGCCAGGCTGTTGCCCAAGCAGATGCCATGACCAGCGCGTCTTCCCATCTAGCCGATCTCCCCGAAGCTCGATTGGCCCGTGCGATGGCGCTGTCGAAAGCGGGCGCTTACGCGGACGCACAGAGGCTCTATGAGGCACTGATACAAGACGACGCCAGCAGCGACCTGGCGCATGCCGCGGTTTTCGACCTGGGCAATATGTATCTACGTCAGGCGACCGGCGAGGGAAATCCCGGTCCTGTCAAATCGTTGCCTTTACTGGAACAGGCGAAGCAACGATACCGCCAGTTGCTGCGCGCGACGCCCGGTGACTGGGACGCGCGCTACAACCTCGAACGCGCGTTGTGGCGCGCTCCGGAAGAGACCGGGAGCGCCGACGAGCCGGATGTCAAGGAGCAACACGACGTCAAGTTGCGCGGGGCTCAGGCTGAGGATCTGCCGTGAAAACCGCTCCACATGGGCGAAGCCTTGCGCGAAGTCTCTTCAGCCCGCAACAGTGGCCGGTCGTGCTCGCGCTGCTGTTGCTGGTCGCCGCGCTTGTGATGCCACCCGTCATTTTGCCGCGCGATACCGCGCGTTACATCGTCACCTTCGATATTACGCAAAGTATGGACACCGAGGACGTGGGGTCGAACGATGCGCCATCTAGCCGGCTTGAATTCGCCCGTGCCGCCACGCGCGAAACGTTGGGGAAATTGCCTTGCGGATCGAAGGTCGGATGGAGCGTGTTTACCGGACAGCGCACTTTACTGCTGTTGCCGCCCGTTGAGGTGTGCAGCAATTTCGACACGCTGCTGTCATCGTTAAATGAAATTGATGGGCGCATGCGCTGGACAAACTGGAGCCGCGTGGCTGAGGGTGGGATTTACTCGGCGGTGCGCACAGCGCAGGAAGTCGGGCCGGATACCGCAGTGATCTTCGTGACCGATGGTCAGGAAGCGCCACCCGTGTTGCCATCAAATGACCGGGTGCGTGAATTGGCTAGCGGAAAGGTTCATGGCTGGCTAATTGGCGTGGGCGGGGACCAGCCCGCCAACATTCCAAAGACCGATGCCAACGGCAACAGGGTGGGATTCTGGCACGCCGATGACGTGATCCAGGTCCCGACCATACCAGGCAAGCCGACCACAGCGGAAAGCCACGAAGAGTTGTCGCAACTGCGGGGCGAGTACCTTGCGTCGGTCGCATCACGGATCGGCTTCAAGTATCAGCGGCTGTTTGGGGCCGAAGCATTGACCCATGCCATGCTCGATCCACAGTTGATGCACCGGGAGCCCGCGGCGACCAATCTTAATTGGTGTCCAGCGTTGCTTGCGTTGCTGCTGCTGACCTGGCGGTTTCTTCCTGTGTGGGGTTTGCGGAGTTTACGGGGCTTAAGTTTAAGGCGGCGTCAGACTGTGAGCAGTTCGGCTTCACATGCTGGCGCGAAACGAGCGGTGACTGGCTAGACCATGTGATCCGGATAACTATGTAAAGGGCCGCTCCATGGAGGATCGCATCATCGACTCGTGGATATCTACAGCCATGCTGCAGTTGCGAAGCGTTTTACATCATGGGCCGCGGCGCACATTGTGTGTTCTGCGCAATGTCGCACTATGTCTTGCCGTTGTAACTGCCGGATCGCAGGCGATGGCTGCGCCGCGGTCGATTGCTGTTATCGACTGCACGCTCATCGACGATAACGCCTCTTACAACGACGCCGATACCAACCGCACGCAGCAGGCTCGCATTAGCCTGATCAGCGATGATCTGCGAGCCCGGTTGCGTGACCGCCAGCTTTTTCGTGTCGTCGATAACGCGCCTGCGAGCGCCATGATTACGCAACTTACTGCGGCGCAGAATATGAACGCGTGCAACGGCTGCGAGCGGCAAGTCGGACGCAAGCTTGGCGTTGAGCGTGTCGGCGTGTGCTGGGTGCAAAAAGTCAGCAACTTGATCATCAACATCAATCTTCGCGTGGAAGAGGTGGAGTCGGGCAAGACCGTGTTCGAGCGCTCGGTCGATATTCGCGGCAACACGGATTTGTCGTGGCGTCGCGGCGTCAAGGCGCTGGTCGATCGTCTCGCCGACGACCCCGACGCGACTCGCTAGACCCGCGGACGCGCTTTTGGAAAACGCTTTCGGGAGAATCTCCCGCCCCGAGCCGTTGTCAAGTACCGCCATCATGGGCTAAGTTGACCTTTGGGTCCGCGATGTCCGAGGACATCCGGTGCACCATGCAAAGAACAATAGGCGGAGACGAACATGCATCTGAAAAAGGCGACGGCGTATCTGGCGCTCGCATCGGTGGTGACGACTGGCATCACGTTGGGCGCGAGCCCGGCGTGGGCGGCGCCGACGGCTTACGTAACGAGCGAGACGGCAGGGGTTGGGGTGATCGACCTCGACCAGATGACACTCGCGAAGACGTTCTCGTTCGGCGACGATGGCCCCCGCGGCTTGAGCCTGACGGCCGACGGCCGCCGGCTGCTGCTGGCCAACAAGAAACCAGGTGATCTGTCCGAAGTCGATACAGCCACCGGCCGAGTTTTGCGGCGGGTGAAGATCGGCGAGAATCCGGAGTTTGTCCGGGTGTATGGCGGGTACGCCTACGTGACCTACGAGCCGGGCGAGGGCGGTGGGCCGCCTCCGGGCGTGTCAGGAGCACCGGGAGCGCCCGGTGCATCAGGAGGAGCGCCAGGAGCCGCACCAGGGGCCGACAAAGGCGGTCCTCCGGGCGCGGGAAAGGACGATGACAACGCGAATGAGCCGCCGGCGGAGATCGCGATTGTCGACCTGAAGAGTCTCCGGGTAATCCGTTCGGTGAAGAGCGGGCATGAGACGGAGGGCGTGGAGTTTTCCGGCGATGGCCGGGAAATGCTGGTGACCAACGAGGGCGACGATACGGTCTCGGTGTATCACGTCGGCACCGGCGCGCCGCTGCGCACGCTCAAGCTGGACCACGGATCGCGCCCGCGCGGCATCAAGCGTTCGCCTGACGGCAGGCAATACGTGGTCACCCTTGAGAACACCAACAAGTTCGTCGTGCTGGACGCCCGCAGCTTCAAGGTGATCAAGAGTGTCGATACGCAGATGGGACCCTACGGTGTCGCGTTCGACCCCGCCGGCAAGCGCCTGATGGTCGCGGCGGCGCGCGGCAAGATGTTGCAGGTATTCGATGCCAAGACCTTCGATCATGTAACCGATGTGCCGGTGGGCCAGCGTTGCTGGCACTTCAGTTTCACGCCCGACGGCTCGAAGCTGATGCTGGCATGCGGCCGGTCGAACGCCGTGTATGTCATCGACGCCACCAGCTACCAGCCGGTCAAGCAGATTGAAGGACTGCCGCTCGCGTGGGGCATCGTGACGTATCCGCACAGCGCGGGGTCGATTGAGTAGCACGCCAGTCTCGTTCGCACCGGGAGCAAGTCGCAAGAACCCGGTGCGAAACAAAACCTACTTCCACGCATACCTCAGTCCCACCCACGCTCCCCGCGGCGCGCCGATGCCAAGGAACTGCTCATTGGCCGGATTGGCGCCGTTGAAGGTATGGTTCGGGCCGTCGAAGTCATTCTCTCCAAGGATCGCAAAACTCGCATAACGCTTGTTGAGCAGGTTCGTGATGCTGGCGAACACCTGTAGCTGCTTCGTGATGTTGTAGGTGGTGTCGAGATCGATCAGGAAATAACCCGCTACTGAACCGTTCACATCCTGATTGTCTTCGTCGCCACGAGCAAAAATGCTGCCGCGATACGTGAGGTTGGTCCCCACATTCCATTTCGGCGTGGCCGCATAGTCAAGCCGCAACTTGACCGTGTTTTGCGGAATGCCGGGAATGCGGTCGCCTGGCTTGACGGTGATATTGCCGTTGGCATCCGCGCTGGAATTGCTGGAACTGCTTTCGGTCCATGCAGATTGATACGTTGCGTCCACGTAGCTATAGCTCGCGGCCACGCCCAGTGGTCCGAACTGTGTGCGCCCGGCCAGCTCCACCCCTTGCCGGCGCGTCTTGCCCACGTTCTGGAAAAAGCCCAGCGTACTGGCTGCGCCGTTGCTGCTGACGAACTGGATGTCGTTGTCGAGTGTGGTCCGGTAGAGCGCCGCGCTCCATGAGGTCCCATGTCCAAGCTGGCCTCGCGCGCCGATCTCGTAGGTCTTCGAGATCACCGGTTGCAACGACGGGTCCGCAATGAAATCGTTCGGCAAGGAACAGGGTGCGGCCGGGTCGGCACAGGCAAGTTCGATCGCGGTCGGCGAGCGCATGCCTTCGTTATAAGTGGCGTAGGCGGTGAAGGTGGGGGTCGGGTTCCAGTTAATGCCCACCGCTGGGTTGAAGCGGGAGAAAGTATGGCTGCCGTCGAGCAGCGGCTGTACACCGCTTTCATCGCCGATGACGGACTTGGACCAGTTATAACGTCCTGCCAGTGTCATGGACCACTGCTGCGTGATCGACAACGTATCTTCGAAATACACGCCATAGTTGGCGTTGCGCGTCTTTGCATCGGTTTGAGACTCATAGGGACCAATGCCTATGGTCGCCCGTGAGTCAGTGAACTGCGCGTCTTGTGAAGCCTGCGTGAAATGCGAGTTGGCGAAGTCGCCCGCCATGCCCGCGACAAACTGGTTCTCCATCCCGGCCAGCTTGTTGAGCAGCGTCATTTGCAGGCTCGCGCCGTAGCTGTCGGTGACGATCA
>NZ_JAQGMM010000517.1 GCF_028292365.1 Caballeronia sp. | reverse complement strand
CGTGGTCCTTCACGGTCTTCTCGAGCAGCGGTTTGTAGGCGTCGTTCTGGACGGCCTTGAGGATCAGCGAGGGGTTCGTGGTCGCGTCTTGCGGCTTGAACTCGCCGAGTTGCTGGAAGTTGCCGGTGTCTGCGACAACGGTGGTGTATTGCTTGAGCTGGTCGAGAGCGGAGGTCATGTCTGGTCTTCGGCGTGTTGTGCCGTTGTCAAAGATGCGGAATGCCCGCGGGTGAAAGGGTTTTGCGAGGCCGCTGGTGCTGATGTACTGCGCCAAAAGCTGTTGGCGAGCGGCTCGCCCCACATTGCTATTCAATTGCCATTCTATTCCTGCTGCGTCATTTGGCGCAGAGAACGCGATAGTTCGCAGCCGTGCTTTCTGTGTCTGGCCGATGAGCTACAGCGGCGCTGCATGCGATGCTTAACCCTTTTCGACGGCGGGTGGCTCCGAGAGTTCACCTGCTGCGCCAGTCGCCACGATTGCCGAGCGGCGAGTCCGGGGTGGCGGGTGTTGCACGACTGGTATGCCGATGTTCTGTGCAATCCCGATGCCAGAGCTCCGAATCGACTAGCCACGCCTCATTACACGTGGTTCGCGTGAACATTTCGCGTCGATACGATCAATCTACGCCCGCCGCGCGTTGAGCACAATCTGCGTGACGACACCCGCCACCAGGCCCCAGAACGCCGAGCCGATCGACAGCAGCGTCAGTCCCGACGCGGTGACCATGAACGTGACGAGGGCGGCTTCGCGCTGGCGCAGGTCGCTCATCGCGTTGGTGAGGCCGCTCATGATCGAGCCGAACAAGGCCAGCGCGGCGACTGACACCACCAGTGCTTTCGGCATCGACGCGAACAAGGCGGCAATGGTCGCACCGAACACGCCGGCCAGGAGGTAGAAAATCCCGCACCAGACGGCGGCCATGTAGCGCTTCGAGCGGTCCTGGTTGGCTTCGGGACCGGTGCAGATGGCGGCGGTGATAGCGGCCAGGTTGATGCCGTGAGAGCCGAACGGCGCGAGCACGAGCGATGCCAGCCCGGTTGTCGCGATCAGCGGCGCGGACGGCGTGTTGTAGCCGTCCGCCCGCAACACGGCAATGCCAGGCACGTTCTGGGAGGCTACCGCGACCACGAACAGCGGTATGCCGATACTGATAACCGCCGCGAGCGAGAAGTGCGGCAGGGTGAAAACGGGGTGGGCGAGCGCGACGTGGAACTGGCTGAAGTCGAGCAGGCCGAGCGACCCTGCGGCCACGATACCGACCACGAGCGTCATGAGGATGGCATAGCGGGGCGCGAGGCGTTTCACGACCAGATAGGTGAAGAACATCGCCAGGACGAGGGCGGTCTGGAACTGGGCGGCTTTGAATATTTCGATGCCGATCTCGAACAGGATGCCGGCCAGCAGCGCGGCGGCGATGCTGGCGGGGATTTTCCGCATGAGCGTATCAAACCAGCCGGTGAGGCCCACGATAGTGAGCAAGACCGCGCAGACGACGAAAGCGCCGATTGCGTCGGGATACGCTACGTTGGGCAGCGATGTCACGAGGAGCGCTGCCCCGGGCGTCGACCAGGCGGCGACGATTGGTGCGCGGAATTTGAGCGAAAGGCCGATCGTGCACAGCGCCATGCCAATGGAGAGAGCCCAGATCCAGGAGGAAATCTGGGCATCGGAGAGATGGGCGGTGCGCCCCGCCTGGAACATGAGGACGAGCGAACTGGTATAGCCCGTCATCATCGCGACGAATCCCGCGACGAGCGCGGAAATGGAGGAATCGGCGAAGGGGCGGAAGGTCGTGGCGGTCGGATTCATGCGAAGCCTTGGAGAGACGATCGCAGATCGTACTGACCAGAAGGGATTAAGGGCAGTGACAGTCTGAAAAAATTCTGCCGTGCCACTTTAAGGCGATGTGAATAAAACGGGCTGAATCTGGAAAAGGGGACGGTATAGACCCCTGACTTGTATTGAACCGCGCGCGAGGCAAGACAGCGGCTTACCAAACACCGGTTATTTGGAAAGCGCCCGCATTGCACTTTCAAGCCCGCCAAGCGTCAATCCATACATCCGGCCGCCCAATATTTGCCGAATAATCGATACCGATTGCCGATATTCCCAAAGCCTTTCCGGCTCAGGATTAAGCCACGCAAAACGAGGGAACTGATCGGCGAGGCGCCTCAACCAGACCGCGCCCGCTTCGGCATTGTTGTATTCGACCGAACCGCCGGGCTGAACGACTTCATACGGACTCATGGTTGCATCGCCGACAAAAATCAGTTTGGTGTCCGGCGAAAACTTGTGCAGCACATCAAACGTGGCGGTGCGCTCACCATGCCGTCTCCGGTTATTTTTCCAGAGATAGTCATACACGCAGTTGTGGAAGTAATAAAACTCGAGGTGTTTGAATTCTGACTTCGCTGCGGAAAAAAGTTCTTCAACGCGCTTGATATGATCGTCCATCGATCCGCCTACATCCAGCAGCATCAGGACTTTCACATTATTGTGGCGCTCCGGGACCATCTTCAGATCGAGCCAGCCGGCATTGGCGGCGGTACTGCGAATGGTGTCGGGGAGATCGAGTTCATCGGCGGCGCCTTCGCGCGCGAAACGCCGCAAGCGCCGCAACGCCACCTTGATATTGCGCGTCCCGATCTCGACCTGATCGTCATAATCCTTGTAGGCGCGTTCATCCCAGACTTTGACGGCCGTTCGATTCCCTGAGGAATCTCCGCCAATCCGAATCCCTTCCGGGTTATATCCGCCATTGCCGAACGGCGACGTCCCGCCTGAGCCAATCCACTTGCTGCCGCCTTCGTGCCGTTCGTGCTGCTCTTCGAGAAGTTCTTTCAGCCGTTCCATCAATTTGTCGATACCGCCCAGCGCTTCTATCTGGCGTTTTTCCTCGGGCGTGAAATCCCGTTCCAGGCGTTTCTTGAGCCAGTCGAGCGGGACATCGAACGCGTCTTCATCGAGTGTCGCGATACCGTTGAAATAGGTGCCGAACGCCTGATCGAATTTATCGAAGTATTTCTCGTCCTTGATCAGCGTCATGCGCGCGAGAAAGTAAAACTCGTCGATAGAAGGGCCAATTACCTGAGCCTTCAGTGCTTCAAGCAGCGTCAGGTATTCCTTGACCGAAACCGGTAGCTTGGCGCCGCGCAGGGAATAGAAAAAGTCGATCAGCATGCCGGGCTCCTTGCCCCAATCTGTCGCAGTACGAGTTACGAGTCGAGCTATGAATCAAGCGGCAAGTCGAACCGCGTTTCGAGTTTGGCACGCAGGTTCGCGCGCACGGCCGGCCACTCGGACTCGATAATCGAAAATACCACCGTATCGCGGTAAATGCCGTCCCGGCCGATCTGGTGATTGCGCAGGATTCCGTCTTCCTTCGCCCCTAGCCGCGCAATAGCCGCGCGCGACTGACGGTTCATGAAGTGAGTCCGGAACTCGACGGCGATGGTCGCAAGCGTATCGAACGCGTACGAGAGCAGGAGCAGCTTGGCTTCGGTGTTGATCGCCGTGCGCTGCACGCGTTTTGCGTACCACGTGCTGCCAATCTCAAGCCGCCGATGCGCCGCCTCAACATTCATATAACGCGTGCTGCCGACTATGTCGCCTGTCCTCGCGTCGATGACGGTGAACGGTTGCGCGCCGGCCGAATCGCGCATGGCGAGCGCCGTGTCCATCCACGTGACCATTGTGTCGGGCGAGGGGACGCTCGTGTACCAGAGCTTCCACAACTCGCCGTCCGCAGCGGCGTTGACGAGCGCATCCTGATGCTCGCGCTCGAGCGGCACGAGTCTCACAAACGTGCCTTCCAGCGTAACCGGATCGATCCAGCGGCTCATACGTGCAGCCCTCTTTCAACGGTTGTTGCGGTTCATGAACAGCAGCCGCTCGAACAGGCTCACGTCCTGTTCGTTCTTGAGCAACGCGCCATGCAACGGCGGGATGACTTGTTTCTGATCGGTCGAGCGCAACGCTTCCGGGCCAATATCCTCAGCCAGCAGCAGCTTCAACCAGTCGAGCAATTCCGATGTCGACGGTTTTTTCTTCAGGCCCGAAACATTGCGCAACTCGAAGAAACTTTGCATCGCGGCCGCGAGCAGTTCCTGCTTGATGCCTGGGAAATGCACCTCGACAATCTGCTTCATCGTCGTGGGTTCGGGGAACTTGATGTAGTGGAAAAAGCAGCGGCGCAGGAACGCGTCGGGCAGTTCTTTTTCGTTGTTCGAGGTAATGATCACCAGTGGCCGGTGTTTCGCCTTCACCAGTTCGTGGGTCTCGTAGACGTAGAACTCCATCCGGTCGAGTTCGCGCAGCAGGTCGTTCGGGAATTCGATGTCCGCTTTATCGATTTCATCGATCAGCAGCACGCC
>NZ_JAQGMM010000444.1 GCF_028292365.1 Caballeronia sp. | reverse complement strand
TCATCGAGGAACGCGCGAGCGCGGGCAATCACCGCGGCTCCGCGAGCCGGGTTGAATTGCGCGGTGCGTGCGGCGCCATTCGTGTCGGGAATCGCATCGGTGCCGTAGAGGGCGTCGTACAGGCTGCCCCAACGCGCATTCGCGGCGTTGAGCGCGTAGCGCTGGTTGGACAGCGGCACGACGAGTTGCGGGCCGGCTTGTTCGGCAATTTCCGTATCGACGTTCTGGGTCGTGGCCTGCACAACCGCGCTCGCAGGAACGATGTACCCAATACCTTCCAGAAACGCGCGATACGCCTTCAAATCCCGCACCGGTCCCGGATTCTTTCGATGCCACTGGTCCAGCTCCGTCTGCAACCGGTCACGTTCAGCGAGCAGCGAACGGTTCTTCGGGGCGAGGTCGTGGACTAACTGACTAAGACCGTTCCAGAACGCCTCGCTCTCTATACCGACTCCCGACAGAGCCTCTTCATCAACAAATTTTTTGAGAACAGCCGCGACCCGCAGGCCGTTTTTCTCGATCATTTCACCCATCATGTGCTCCAACAAATTCAAGTATTAGCTAGTCAGCCGTTGAGACTGTTTGCGGCCGCCTTGGCCACTTGTGAATCCTGGTCCGGCTTTACGCCTGATACGCCCACCGCGCCGACAACCTGGCCGTCGACCACAATGGGTACGCCGCCTTCCAGCGTCGCGACAAGTGGTGCGCTCAGAAATGCGGTTCGGCCGCCGTTGATCATGTCTTCATATTGCTTCGTTTCGCGTCGGCCGAGCGCTGCGGTGCGCGCCTTCTCGGTCGCGATGTAAGCGCCAATCGGAGCGCACCCATCGAGGCGGAGCAGGGCGAGCGGATGGCCGCCGTCGTCGACCACGGCGATCGCGACCTTCCATAGATTTTTCTCGGCTTCCGCGCGTGCGGCTTCGAGGATTTTCGTCGCTTCGGTAACGGTCAATACGGCTTTGCTTTGCATAGCTGCAGTTCTCAAGTCAAAAGTGTTTTAGCCGGCGCATGCCGGCATTAAGGATAGGGTTTACCGCGCCACGGATCATCCGCCCAGCGCGCCCTGCGTATTCACGTGCACCGCGTAAATGGATTGCGACGACGCCATGAACAACCGGTTACGTGCGTGTCCGCCAAAGCATAGATTCGCACAGCGCTCCGGCAGCGCGATCCGGCCGATCATCTTTCCTTGCGGTGAGATCACCATGACGCCATCGAGTTCGTCATTGCCCATGCCCCAGCCGCACCACAAATTGCCGTCGATGTCCGCACGCATTCCGTCAATTGTCCCGGCGCCTGCGTCGTAGAAGACCCGGCCTCGACCGATCCCGCGACCGTCCGAATCCATTTCATAAACGTGAATCATCCGGTTCGGCACACCGCGCGACTCAATGATGTACAGCAGTTTCTCGTCAGGTGAAAAGCACAAGCCATTCGGTCCCTTCAAGTCGCGCGTTACCACAGACGCTTGCCCGGTCACACCATCTATCCGATACACCGAGTGCGGTAATTCCTGCTCGGCCTTGAGCCCTTCGTAATGCCCTTGAATGCCCATTGGCGGATCGGTGAACCAGATCGAACCGTCCGATTTCACCACGAGGTCGTTCGGCGAATTAAGCGGTTTGCCGTCGTAGGAATCGAGGAGGACGGTCATGCTGCCGTCATACTCGGTACGCGTGACGCGGCGGCCATGCTCGCACGTAACGAGGCGTCCTTGCCGATCGCGCGTATTGCCGTTGGCGTAGTTGGAGGGTTTGCGGAATACGCTGACCACGCCCGTTTCCTCCTCCCATTTCAGCATCTGGTTGTTCGGGATATCGCTCCAGAGAAGGTAGCGGCCGTCGCCAAACCATACGGGGCCTTCGGTCCACCGGTAGCCCGTGGCCAGCCGCTCAACGGCAGAAAACGCCACGCGGTATTTATCGAAGGAAGGGTCCAGGGAAATCACGCGAGGGTCGGGGTATCGGTCAGCCTGTTGCCACATTTTCATCTCCTGTCGTGCGTTCCGGCTTTCCGTCAAGCCGGCGGCGAAAGCGCTAGTATAAATCAAATGAGTAAGCGCTTTCTCTTGAAATTGCGACTGGACTCTCATAAGATGCTTGGACGCTATGAATTTGTGTCAGTAATGCAGCAGTGAAAATGGGTCAGAATGGCTTGTAGAGAAAGCGGTTACTTTCGATTCGTCTCCTTATTGCGCATTACCGACAGCTGATCGAAATTTTTTAAGGGCAATGCCTGATGATCGAGATGTCCAGCAAGGACGTAACCGGGCCGGTTATCCGGTTGCATTCCGCCGATAACGTGGTGATTGCGCGCATCGACGTAGCGATCGGTACCGCGGTCCCGTCAGAAGATTTTGTTTGCCGCAGCCAGGTGACCGCGGGATACAAGATCGCGGCAAGACAAATTCGCAAAGGCGAGCCGATTCGCAAATACAACGTAGTGATTGGCTTCGCTGCGACGGATATCACGCCAGGCACAATGGTGCATAGTCATAACGTCGAGTTTCGCGAGTTCGATCGGGACTACGCATTTGGCGAGGATTACCGACCGGTTGAGATGGTGCCCGAGGCAGGGCGTGCCACCTTCCAGGGAATCGTGCGAGACAACGGCGAGGTTGCGACGCGCAATTACATCGGCGTGTTGTCGACGGTCAATTGCTCGGCCACGGTCGTGCACAAGATTGCGGAGTGGTTCACGCCCGAGCGGCTGGCGGACTATCCCAACGTGGACGGCGTGGTCGCATTCAGTCACTCGATCGGTTGTGGCATGGAGATGAGCGGCGAGCCGATGGCGCTATTGCGCCGGACCATGGCGGGTTACGCACGCCATCCCAATCTCGCCGCGGCGCTGATCGTCGGGCTGGGCTGTGAGCGCAATCAACTGGCCGGACTGATGGACCAGGAAGACTTGAAGGTGGATTCCCGGCTGCACACTTTCATCATGCAGGAGAGTGGGGGCACGCGTCGGACCATCGAGGCGGGCGTGGCTGCGGTGCAGGCGCTGCTGCCCGAGGCCAATCGTGTGAAACGCACGACAGTGTCCGCGAGTCACCTCAAAATTGGCCTGCAATGCGGCGGTTCCGACGGTTTTTCGTCGATCACCGCGAATCCTTCGCTCGGCGCCGCGATGGATCTGCTGGTACGTCATGGCGGCACGGCAATCCTCTCTGAAACCCCTGAAATCTACGGCGTTGAACATACGCTGACCCGGCGTGCAGTCAGTCGCGAAGTCGGCGAAAAACTGGTCGAGCGGATCCGCTGGTGGAAGGACGAGTATTCGGTCGGTCGAGACGTCCAGATCAACGGGCAGGTCAGCCCTGGCAATCAGGTCGGAGGACTGGCGAATATCTTCGAAAAATCGATTGGATCATCAATGAAAGGCGGGACCGGACCGCTGATGGAGGTGTATCGATACGCCGAGCCGGTGAGGAAACACGGACTCGTGTTCATGGATACACCCGGCTTCGATCCGGTCTCGGCGACGGGCCAGATTGCCGGCGGCGCGAACCTGATTGCCTTCACCACGGGGCGCGGTTCAATGTTCGGCGCCAAGCCCGTGCCGTCGCTCAAGCTCGCCACCAACACGCCGATGTACAACCGCCTCACGGAAGACATGGATCTGAACTGCGGCGGCATTCTGGACGGCGTCGCGTCGATCGAAAGTACCGGCCGGGAAATCTTCGATGCACTCCTGGCAGCCGCGTCGGGCGAGCGGACCAAGAGCGAAGTGCTCGGACTGGGCGACCACGAATTCGTACCGTGGCAGATCGGCATCATGAGTTGAGTCAGAGCAGCTCAGCGTATGAGCAGGGCGGACAGCCGTTTTGAGAATAAAACAATAAACACAATAAGTAAGCTGCCGCCTGGCAACCGGTCAAACAGATTAGTGGAGACAACCCCTTGAGCACGCAAACCTCGACCGTACGAATACCCGACAGCGCGGCAAGCAACTCGATCTACACGCGGGTGACCTGGCGCTTCATGCCCTTGCTGTTTGTTTGTTATGTCGTGGCTTATCTTGACCGGGTCAATGTGGGCTTTGCCAAGCTCCAGATGCTCAGCGACCTGCATTTCAGCGAGGCGATGTATGGCTTCGGCGCCGGGATCTTTTTCATCGGCTATTTCTTCTTTGAGGTGCCGAGCAACTTGCTGCTGCACCGGCTTGGCGCGCGTCGATGGATTGCCAGGATCATGCTCACCTGGGCCGTTCTCTCGGCGGCGACCGCATGGGTCAGCACGCCCACGATGTTCTACGTATTGCGCTTCTTTCTCGGCGTGGCCGAAGCGGGTTTCTTTCCGGGGCTCGTGTTGTATCTGACCTATTGGTATCCAGCGCACCGGCGCGGCAAGATGGTTGCTTTCCTGATGGCGGGCAACCCCGTGGCCGGCATTGTCGGCGGGCCCGTATCGGGCTTTATCATGCAGCGTCTCGCGGGTAACGCGGGGCTGGCGGGCTGGCAGTGGCTGTTCATTCTGGAAGCCATTCCCGCGCTGTTTCTGGCGATCATCATTTTCTGGTTCCTCGACGACCGGGTGAAGGACGCCAAGTGGCTGCCGCTCCATGAGCGTGAATTCATCGCGTCGGAAATTGAAGCGGAGGCGCGCACCAAGAGCCACGGTTCTGTGCGTGGAGTGTTCACGTCGCTCAAGGTCTGGCTCATGTGCGCGATTCTGTTCGGTATTGTAATGGGCTCGTATGCCGTCGGTTTCTGGCAGCCGACCATCATCAAGGGTTCGGGCATCACTGACGCCTTCACCATTGGGCTGCTCACCGTCGTGCCTTATCTCGTCGCCTTGATTTCGATGATCCTCGTTGGCCGCCATGCGGACCGCACACGTGAACGCCGCTGGCATGTTGTCGTGCCGCAATGCGTAGCGGCAGCGGGTTTCGTGATCTGTGCCTATGCGGGTAACAACACCTACATTGCGTTGCTGGGTCTGACGCTCGCCGCCTCGGGCGTGATTACCGCGCTACCGATGTTCTGGGCCTTGCCGACGTCGTTTCTCGGTGGCGCGGGTGCCGCAGCCGGCATTGCGTTGATCAATTCCACCGGCAATCTGGCGGGTTTTGTAAGCCCTGCGCTGGTCGGATGGCTGAAGACCGTCACGCATTCACTTGATTCCAGCCTGTTCCTGATTGCGGGGTCGCTGCTCGTGTCTGCATCGCTTATCTTGACGCAGCTTCCCGCCAAGCTTGTGAACAAGTAGCCAGTCCATGTCACTCGTCAGAAGTGCCAGATCATAAATTTCGGAATCCTTACTTACCAAGATGTGGAGACAACATGAAGACTGGCAGGTATCGCTACGTGGTCGCCTTGCTGCTATTTATTGCGGGCGCGATCAACTACATGGATCGGGCTGCGCTTGGCGTAGTCGCGCCTATCATCAACAAGGAGCTGAGCCTGTCTCCCTCGCAACTCGGGGTTGTGTTCAGCAGCTTTTTCTTCGGCTATTCCATCTTCGCGTTTGTCGGTGGCCAACTGGCTGACAAGTACGGACCTCGCCGGGTTTTCTCCTGGGCGATGGGAAGCTGGTCGATCCTCTGCGGGCTCACCGCGGCCGTGACCGGATTCGGTACGCTGCTGATTGCGCGCGCAATGTTCGGCTTTGGCGAAGGTCCGATGAACTCGACGACCAACCGGACCATCACCAACTGGTTCCCCCGCGACGAAACCGCGACCATGGTCGGGTTTACGTTTTCGGGGCAGACGGTAGGCAGTGCGATCGCAGGCCCGGTGGTCGGGCTGATCGCCATTGCTTATGGCTGGCGTACGTCGTTTGTGATCATCGCGGCGCTCGGGCTGCTGTGGATCGTCGCGTGGCGCATTTTCGCGACTGACCGGCCCGCTGAAAACGCCCGCGTCGGCGAGGCGGAACGCGAACTGGTCGAAGCGAGCCGCAGTGCGGCGCACCCGGCTGAAGGCGGCGACGAAACCACGCCGCTGCGCAGCTACCTGTTTCGTCCGAGCACACTCGCGCTCGGCGTTGGCCTGTTCGCGGTGAACTACACGTTGTTCGTCTTCATTTCGTGGATGCCGAGTTATTTCACCAACGCGCTGCATCTCGACATGGCGCGCATGAGTGTCCTGAGCGCGGTGCCGTGGGCATGCGGCGGGATCGGATATTTCGGCGGCGGCCTGCTTGCCGACGCTTACTTCAAGCGTGTGAACAACAAACTGCTGGCACGCAAGGTCTCGGCTACGGTGCCGCTCGCACTCTCGGGTCTCGCGCTGCTGGGCGTCAGCATGGTCGATTCCGTCACGCCCGCAGTGATACTCGTCGCGTGCGCCGTGATGTTCCTGACGGCTTCGTCGCAGGCGTGCTGGGCCGTGATGCATGAGCTTGTGCCAGGCAGGCATCTGGGTGGCGTGAGCGGCTTCGTTCACCTGATGAGCAACATTTCGGGCATCGTCGGGCCGACCATGATGGGAATTGCGGTCCAGTACTTTGGTGGTTACAGCAGCGGTTTTGTGCTCGGTGCGGTGATCGATCTGATTGGTGTGCTGGCCATGCTGCTGGTGATTGGCCGGCGCGCAGCAGATAAAGCAGCCGAGGGGCAGTCCACCGCCGCATAAACCGTCCCTTCCTTGTCACGCCAGGAGGCAGCGCGATGAACGGAAAATACCGTTACGTAGTGGCCGGGTTGCTGTTCGCCGCAGGCGCGATCAACTATATGGATCGCGCGGCGCTCGGCATCGTGGCGCCGATCGTCGGCAAGACACTCGACTTGTCCCCGTCGCAACTGGGTATTGTATTCAGCAGCTTCTTTATCGGCTATTCGGTCTTTTCGTTCCTCGGCGGATACTTTTCCGACAAATTTGGAACGATGCGCGTCTTTTCCTGGGCCATGGGCATCTGGTCACTGTTTTGCGGGCTGACCGCCGTCGCCACGGGATTCGTTTCGCTGCTGGTGTGCCGGGTGTTTTTTGGCATCGGTGAAGGGCCGATGAGTTCGAACACCAATCGCACCATCTCCAACTGGTTCCCTCGTCACGAAACAGCCACGATGATCGGCTTTACGTTCTCGGGGCAGACTCTCGGCAACGCGATTGCCGGGCCGGTCGTTGGGCTGGTAGCCGTGGCTTTCGGCTGGCGGGTGTCGTTCGTGATGATCGCAGTACTCGGCTTCGTCTGGCTAGCGTGCTGGCGCATCTTCGTGACGGACAAGCCGTTTCAGAACCGTCGCGTCGGCCTGGAAGAAACACGGCTCATCGACGAGAGTCGGGAAGCCGCCGAAGCACGCAACGTCGAAGATGACGGAACGACGCTTGGTTCCTATCTGCGCCGTCCGAGCACGCTAGCGCTCGGTGCGGGCCTCTTCGCCGTCAACTATACGCAATACGTGTTCATCTCATGGCTGCCGAGCTACCTCACGAGCGTGATGCATCTGGAACTGCGCGAAATGAGCATCGTCACGTCGATTCCGTGGATCTGCGGCGCGATCGGCTACTTCGGTGGTGGCCTCGCCGGTGACTTCATCTACAAGCGCATGGACGATCCGGTCAAGGCGCGCAAGATTGTGGCGACCTTGCCGCTTGCTATATCGGGCGTGGCCGTACTCAGCATCACTTCGGCAACCACGCTGCCGGCAGCGGTCGCGCTGATAGCGGGCGCACTGCTTTTCCTGACCGCCTCGTGCCAGTCGATCTGGGCAATCCAGCACGAGATCGTCCCTTTGCGCCGTCAGGGCGGGGTAGGCGGTTTCATCCATTTCCTGAGCAACCTGTCGGGCATCATAGGACCCGCGCTGACCGGCTTTCTGATTCAGTATTTCGGCGGCTATCACAGCGCCTTTCTATTCGGATCCCTGATTGATTTTGCGGGTGTGCTCGCCATGCTGTTTTTCATCCACGGCCACCCGCCAGCGACGGCGCGCACCATCGCACAACCGTCTCCATGAGTATCGTTATTTTTTTCCAGGTTGAGCTATTGCCATGAATCAAGCCATCTTTGAACCTCATCAAGCCGATTATCAGACAGCGTCGCGAATCGTTTCCGTGGAGGCGCGCACCATCCGCGTGCCGCTCGACCGCCACACTGCATTTTCGACGCGGCTCGTTACCGCCCGCGACTACACGGTCGTGCGCGTCACCACGGCCGACGGCCGGCATGGCATCGGATTTTGCTACAGCGGCAGCCGTGCGGGCATGCTGGTCACCTACGCCGTGCGCGAGCTCTTCGCGCCGCTGTTGCATGGGCGATCCGCCCTCGATGTCGAAGGCCTGTGGCGCGCGATGTACGAGGAGTCGCTGCTGCAAGGGCGCGCGGGGTCGGTCATGCGGGCGCTGTCCATCATTGACATTGCGATGTGGGACCGGAACGCGCGAGCGGCCGGCTTGCCGTTGAGCCGCTATCTCGGCGGGACGTCGAGCGCGACCGTGCCGGCATATGCCAGCGGTGGCTACTACGTCGAGGGCAAGACGCCGGAGAATCTCGGCGAGGAGATGGCGAGCTACGTGGCGCTGGGATTTCGCGCTGTGAAGATGAAGGTCGGACGACTTGATCTGCGGGGTGAAGAAGCCCGGATCAAGGCGGCAAGGGAGGCGATTGGCGATGACGTACTGCTGATGCTCGATGCCAACAACGCCTGGTCCGATGTTCCGACCGCGCTGGAATACATGCGCCGGTACGAGCCGTTCAACCCTTACTGGATCGAAGAGCCGTTCAGTCCGGACGACATCGAGAGCCACGCGCAACTGAGCCGGCGCACGCCGGTGACGGTTGCAACCGGCGAGATTGAAGCGGGACGCTGGCGTCATCAGGAGCTGCTCGATAAACGCGCGGCGATGATCCTTCAATCGGACGCGGCGGTGTGTGGCGGGATCAGCGAATGGCGGCGGATTGCGGCGTCGGCGGCGGCCGTGGGTGTGACCATGTGCCCGCACTGGTTTCACGATCTGCACGTGCATCTGGTGGCATCGACGTCCAATGCGCGCTATGTCGAATTTTTCCCTGACGATCAGGTGCTGAATTTTCGCCGGCTGGTGGATACGCAACTGGAGTTCGCGGACGGCAAGCTGACGGTGCCAACGCGTCCCGGCCTGGGCTTCGATTTCGATGAGGCAGCACTAAACGAATACGCGTTGGACGACTGGGCCTGAGAGGAGACGTAGACAAGACGTAAACTAAACGTAAGTAAAACTAAATGTTCTGCCGCCGGTTGTGCCTGCATCCGGCGGTGTCTTGCTTTATGCCGCTTTATGCCGTTACATCGATCCCGGGCATCGAGAAGCCAATCTTTTGCAGTGCCGAAGCGAGCGCGTCGCATTGCGCTTCTGTCAGATCAACGAGGGGCGGGCGTACAACACCCCACTCGGGATCATTCGAATAAACGCCGATCGCGGCTTTGAGCGCAGGGATCATTGGAAACTTGGCGAACACGGCACGCGTGGCATCGAGTGCTGCCTGGCGGGCATCGGCGTCATCCGACTGCCAGTGACGATACAGCTCCACAATAGCCGCCGGATTGACATTGCCGGTTGCCGTGATACAGCCGGCGCCCCCTGCGCGCATTGTGGCCAGCAGGAAGGTTTCGCTGCCGGCGAACACATCGAAACCAAGCGGCTGGAAGCGCTCGAGCATCGCCTGGGTGTTGCTCCAGTCGCCTGAACTGTCCTTCACGCCGGCGATGACGCCCGGGAACTCCGTCAACAGCCGTTCGATCAGCCCAAGGCTTAGCGGCACCTGGGACACAGGCGGAATGTGATACAGGTAGATGCGCAGTGCGTCCGACCCCACCCGCTCGATGATCTGCGCATAGCTGCGAAACAGGCCTTCGTCGGTGACGCCCTTGTAGTAAAACGGCGGCAGCATCAGCACGTGGTTAACACCCAGCGAGAGCGCATGGCGCGTCAGTTCCACCGTGTCCGTGAGCGCCGAACAGCCCGTCCCCGGCATCAGGCGATCGATCGGAATCTGCGCGCCGACCAGCGTTTCGAGCAGCTTCTTTTTCTCGCTGACCCCGAGCGAATTCGCCTCCGAATTCGTGCCGAACACGGCGAGTCCCACATCCTGTTCGATGAGCCAGCGGCAATGACGGACATAGCGGTCGTAAGCGGGCAGAAGGTCTTTTGTGAACGGCGTGACCACGGGCGAATAGACGCCGCGGGGCCGGTTGGCAGAAGTCATCACGTGTTCCTTTTCATTGAAGTGGGGGTGTTTCGCGCCATCAGCCAGCGAGACGTCTGGACGACGAACGTGCTTCGAGCGCTTCGGGATTCACACAGGTCGAGGAGAGATTGCCGTCGAGTGCGTCGATGAGATTGCGCGCAGCACGCATGGCCATGTTCTCCCGCGTCTGCCGCGTGGCAGAGCCGATATGCGGCACCGCGACCACGTTAGGCAGTTGCAGTAGTGGCGAGTCGGGCGACAAAGGCTCGCGTTCGAACACGTCGAGACCGGCGCCAAGAATGCGTCGTTCACGCAAATGCTCGATGAGGGCAGCTTCGTCGACGACCTGTCCGCGCGAACAGTTGATGAGAATGGCCGACGGCTTCATGAGCCCAAGCTCCGCGCTCCCGATAAGACCTTCGGTGGCGTAGGAAAGCGGGACGAGCAGGCAAACGAAATCGGCGCTCGCCAGCAGTTCGGGGAGCGGCCGCCATTGCGCGCGATAACGCTGCTCCGCTTCGTGATTGCGAGAGCGATTGGAATAGATCACGTCCATGCCGAAGCCGAGGGCAGCGCGCTTGGCGACCGCACTGCCAATGCGCCCAAGCCCGACGATCCCAAGCGTCTTGTGATGCACATCGACACCAAATTGCGCCTCGCCGACAGAACGGATCCACTGACCGCGCCGGGTCCAGTCGGCCAGCTCAGAGATACGGCGCGCGGTGGCGAGGATCAGACTGAAGACGAGATCGGCGGTAGTTTCGGTGACTTCGTCCGGCGTGTTGGTGAGCAGGATGCCGCGGCGCGAGAGCTCGGGGACGTCGAAGGCGTCAAAGCCGGCCGAGATGGTGGAGGCGGTCTGGAGCAAAGGCGCTGCATTGAGCAGATCAGGGGTTATCTTGAGATTGTTGCCGATGATCCCGTGAGCCGAGGCGAGCGCGCGCCGGAATGGCGCAAGGTCGCCGCCGGAAGAAACGTCGACCACGTCGACGGAGCAGTGCTGGCGAAGAACGTCCAGCACGGCAGGAGGCAGCGGACGATAGGCCACGACATGCTTCATGAAAACCTCGGATGAATGCTGTGTAGAGAGAGTTGAAAGGCTGCGGATGACAGACGAAAAGAACCGCTTGCAGAAGCACTATAGATATCGTTAAGATTGTCGTCAAGATTATCAATAATTTCATTGAAGAGTTAGGAGCAGCAATGGACGAGATGAAAAGCGGCTTGCGGCAGGGCCTGACGAACTACGGCG
>NZ_JAQGMM010000438.1 GCF_028292365.1 Caballeronia sp. | reverse complement strand
AAGCCTTCATTTGCGGTCCCGGCCCGATGATGGACGCCGCCGAAGCTGCGCTGAAAAGCGCGGGCGTGCCGCCGCAGCAGGTTCACGTTGAACGATTCGGCACGCCGTTGCCGCAAGCGGGCGTGCCAGCAATCGAAATCACCGACGACACCCCGGCGGCGGACCTGGAACTCATCATCGATGGTAAAAAACGCAAGCTGCGCCTGCCGTATCAGGGCGTGAGCGTACTCGACGTCGGCCTGAAGGCCGGACTTGCGCTGCCCTATGCGTGCAAGGGAGGCGTGTGCTGTACGTGCCGCGCGAAGGTGCTGGAAGGCGAAGTGCGCATGGAAAAGAACTACACGCTGGAGCAGCATGAGATTGACGCGGGTTTTGTGCTGACCTGCCAATGCCACCCAATTTCGGATCGTGTGGTTGTGAGCTATGACGAACGTTGAACGCCGGGTTAGCGGATCGCGCTGATTCGATTCGCTTACACTAGGGGTTGCCCGTTCCTAATGCGATGTGCCGCGCCCAGTCGCCGCACTCGCTGCGCGCCGGGCAGCCTACTTACGTTTGCGGTCACCGTCACTGATGAGCACCATCCACGTTACCAACGGCGACCATGCCGCCGAGATTCTGCGCGAAGCCTTGCAAATAGCGGCTCGCGACGAGCGCGTCATCCCGCTGAAGGACGATCTTGCGGTCGGCCAGTTGAGGGGCATAGACGACAATCCGGAAAACCGGGCGCTGTTTTGGCAGCAGGTGCTGAACGAACAGAAGTTCGATTTCATATCGAAGCTCAAGGAACAGGACGCGCTCCTGCGCGATCTCGCGCAAGACAGCGGACAGGTCGTGGTCTGGCACGGCCAGAGCGCCAGTGACCAGCTAACGCTGCGACGAGTGGCCTACACGCTGCGCAACGCGCCGCAGCGCTTGAACGAAGCCAAGCTCACCCACGAAGATCTGCCCTTGATTACCGCTGCCGACGGCTCGCAGCAGCGACGTGGCCGCGAAGACGGCGCGACGGCGGTCGGCATGTTCACGGCAGCCGAGCTGGGCGCCAAGCTGCCAACAGCCGCGCCCATTTCGGTGTTGCGCATCAGCCGTCTTGCGCTGGAATGGCAGGAAGTGAAGCAGATCAATAGCGAGACCCGCCGATGGCGCGACAACACGTTCATTTCCGGCACCTATTCCGACGTCGATGAAACCATCCTCCAGATAGCCAGCGACGGCTGGCAGGAAGCGCGCAGGCTCGCCGGCCAGGTGATGGGCGCGAGTTTCGGCTTTTTGGTCAGCGATGCCATTGCGTTTTGGCGCTGTCGCGAACTCGTCGCCGCGGGCAAACTGGAGATTCGCGGCGATCTGGCCAAGATAGCCGACGCCAGACTTCGCCGCGCCGTGCACTAGCGATGCGTTAACGGTGCACTAGCCACGCATTAGAATCCCCGATCGACCAAGCAATTCGCAGAGACTCAATGGCCCGTACAAGAGCGCCTGACCACGACACGCAACGCGAGCAGATTCTCGAACTCGCCGCCGCCAAATTTGCGCAGACCAGCTACCCGAGCACGTCGATGGCCGATCTCGCCGCGGCCAGCGGCACCTCCAAAGCGCGGCTTTATCATTATTACGCGAGCAAGGAAGCCATCCTTTTCGATCTGCTCGACCGCTACACGAAGCGGTTGATGCTGATCATCGCGGAAGTGGAGGGAGCGAGCCAGCGGCGCGGATTGACGGAGCGCGAGGCGTTCGCCGAACTGATTCGCGCGTTCCTCACCGAATACGAAACGTCCCATAGCCGGCACGTTGCGCTGCTCAACGACGTCAAATATCTCGAAGACACGCAGCGTGAAATCGTGCTGGAACGCCAACGCGGCATTGTCGCGGCGTTCGCCCGGCAACTTGCGCGCGCGTATCCGAAGCGGGCGACCAAAGAGAACCAGACCGCGCTTACCATGATGGTGTTCGGCATGATTAACTGGACCTTCACGTGGCTCAAACCCGATGGAAAACTGGGTTACCGTGAGTTCGCGGAGCAGGTTGTGGGTGTGATCGAGCACGGGATGAATGGCGACAATTGAAATGGTGCGATGCACCATTAAACTACCGCACGACTGTACGATTTTCGCAACACCGAATAAGCCATTGTTTTATAAACGCTTTTATTCGTATTACGTGAAAATTAGACAGGATGCTCCACGGTGTATTACGGGTTTTCCCTAGTGCTACCGTTGTGATTCGGCTAAAATTCGTTTTGCGACGCACCATGTCGCGCGACGAATCAAGGAGCCACCATCGTGAACATGCCTTTCAACCGCCACACTGCATCGATCTTCGCAGCAGCCGATCGCTCGCAAACGGCTGCCGGTCGTTTGCCCGTTCTCGTCCGTGAGTTGTCCTCGAGCGACCGCGAGCGTCTCCTCACCCACTTCCTTGCCCTCGACGAAGACGACCGCCTTCTGCGCTTCGGCCAAATCGTGCCGGATCATGTGATCGAGAACTACGTCGGGAATATCGATTTCTCGCGTGACACCGTATTCGGCGTGTTCGACGAACAGTTGAATCTCGTCGGCGTTGGCCATCTGGCCTATCTGCCAGCCGAAGGCGACAAGCGCACGGCGGAGTTCGGCGTGTCAGTGCTGGAAAGCGCGCGTGGCCGTGGAGTCGGCAGCCGCCTGTTCGAGCGCGCCGCCATCCGTAGCCGCAACACGCACGTTTCAATGCTCTACATGCATTGTCTGTCACGCAATTCGACCATGATGCACATTGCGAAGAAGTCGGGAATGAAGATCGAATATGCGTATGGCGAAGCCGACGCTTATTTGTCGCTCACACCTGCCGACCAGGGCAGCATTCTCACGGAGATGTTGCAAGAGCAAGCAGCGGTCTTCGACTACGCGGTGAAGCGTCAGGCGCGCCGGGCATCGCAAATGTTTCAGGCGTTCATGCCTACTGCGGACGCGGCCTAAATCAGGACCTCGAGTCCTGAGTTCCAGGCACAAATCAGCAAGCATGCGCAAAAGCACGAAAGGCGGCGAAAGCCGCCTTTTTTGCGTCTGCAGGTTTTGGATTGAGCATCGGCCATCGGCCAGCCAATTCAACGAATCGGCAACGCCGTCGTTTCCTTAAAGCGTTCCAGCGAGAAGCTGCTTTTGACGTCGATCACCGATGGATGGTGCAGCAACTGGTCCTGCACGAAGCGTGAAAAGTGCTCCATGTCTTCCACCAGAACGCGCAGCAGATAGTCCATGTCACCGGTCATGGCATCGCACGCCACCACTTCAGGCCAGCCGCGCACGGCTTCGCGAAAGCGGTCCGCGTGCGTCGGCGGATTTTTCATTCCCGCCGCTACCGGCGTGCCGCCGCGTTTTTCCAGCTTCACATTGACGTACGCGAGCAGCCCGAGTCCGAGCAGACGCGGTTCCAGCAGCGCGACATAACCGCGGATCACGCCCTCCTCCTCCAGCCGTCGAATTCGCCGCAAGCATGGACTAGGCGAGAGGTTCACCTGATCGGCGATGTCCTGATTCGACAGTCGCCCGTTCACCTGAAGAATCGCGAGAATTTTCCGATCGATCGCATCGAGTTCGATTTGAGCCATTTTCTGTCTCCTGCGGGCATTATTTCGCCATGAACGTGCGTCATCGTAGACATACACGATTTACTTCGCAAGTATCTGCCTCGCTTCCGTCGATAAACTTTGTCCCAATAATCACCGACTAATCACTGGCTAATCACCGATCTATTCTCACGGTTCAGGAGACAAAGCATGCAGGCGACGACTTGGGACAATCCCGTTGGCACGGATGGTTTTGAATTCATCGAATACACAGCGCCCGATCCCGTGGCGCTCGGGCAATTGTTCGAGCAAATGGGGTTCACCGCGATTGCCCGCCATCGTCACAAGAAGGTGACGCTTTATAGGCAGGGCGAGATCAACTTCCTGGTGAACGCCGAGCCCGACTCCTTCGCGCAGCGGTTCGCGCGCCTTCACGGCCCGTCGATTTGCGCGATCGCATTCCGCGTCGCCGATGCGGGCAAGGCGTACAAGCGCGCGCTCGATCTCGGCGCGTGGGGCTTCGATAACAAAACCGGCCCGATGGAACTGAACATTCCCGCGATCAAGGGTGTTGGCGATTCGCTGATTTACTTCGTGGATCGGTGGCGCGGCAAGAATGACGCGCAACAGGGCAGCATTGGCGACATCAGCATCTACGACGTCGACTTCGAACCCATTCCTGGCGCCGAGCAAAACCCGGTTGGCCACGGACTGACCTACATCGATCATTTGACGCACAACGTTCATCGCGGGCGGATGATTGAATGGGCTGAGTTCTACGAACGTTTATTCAATTTCCGTGAAACGCGTTACTTCGATATTGAAGGCAAGGTGACAGCGGTCAGGTCGAAAGCGATGAGTTCGCCGTGCGGCAAGATCCGCATCCCGATCAACGAGGAAGGCTCGGAGACCTCGGGGCAAATCCAGGAATATCTCGACGCGTATCACGGCGAAGGTATTCAGCACATCGCGTTGGGCAGCGACGATATCTACAGCACCGTCGACCATCTGCGCGGCGCGAAAATCGCACTGCTGGACACCATCGACACATATTACGAACTCGTCGACCGGCGCGTGCCGAATCATGGCGAATCGGTGGCGGAATTGCGCAAACGCAAGATCCTGATCGACGGCGTGCGGGACGAAATCCTGCTGCAGATCTTTACGGAAAACCAGATCGGCCCGATCTTCTTCGAGATCATTCAGCGCAAGGGCAATCAGGGTTTCGGCGAAGGCAACTTCAAGGCGCTGTTCGAATCGATTGAACTCGACCAGATTCGGCGCGGGGTTGTGAAGGACACAAGCGCCAGCTAAAACACGCAGTGCAAATAAGAAATGCCGGGGACCCAAAGATCCCCGGCATTTTTTTGTTCATTGGCGTTCAGGAACATCGCCAGTGCCTGCCTTTACGACATGAGCAGCTGCGACACGAACTGCTTCTCGCGCACTCAAACCCTCAAGCGTCGGCGTCGTCCTTATTTTCCGCCGTCTGCTTGACGGAAACCTGTTCGACCCGAACCTGCGAAATTCGCGGTATGCCGGAGATTGTTGCTTCCGTTCCAGCCAGACCGCCTGCGCGAACCGGCGCGTTCATCGCAAAAAATGCTGCGGAAACCATCAAAAAACTTTGGATGTATCGTTGTTTCACTACTTCCTCCTTCAACTGCGTGCATCGGTATGTCCAACAATCGTGTTCGTCCTGCCGACAGAGCCGACATGAACGTGCATCGATCGCGGGTTTGAATAGCCTCGACGCGAGCGGTTCCCCAATGACATCGAATGACACCGAAATCCGGCCGTTTTTACACGTCGTAACACCTGTGCAATGTTGAAATTACTTTTCAGCGGGTTTTTACCAGTGCTGTAAAAAAGTCAAAACGGGCACACTCAAAATCCCGGCCGACGCGTCCACAAGACGCGAAGGCCCTAAAGTGCTTTGGTGATCCCAAACGTTGGCGGAGAGACCCCACAATGAATGCCCCCCTTGACGCGGAACAACAAGCTTCCCTAGAAGCCGCGCTAAATTCCGTCACTCTCGACGACAAATACACCCTCGAACGCGGTCGCGCGTACATGAGCGGCATACAGGCGCTGGTTCGGCTGCCGATGCTGCAACAACAACGCGATCATGCCGCGGGACTCAATACGGCCGGTTTTATTTCCGGCTATCGCGGCTCCCCGCTCGGCGCACTCGATCAGCATCTGTGGAAAGCGAAGAAACATCTCGCTTCGCATCAGGTCGTGTTCCAGCCCGGCGTGAATGAAGACCTCGCGGCTACCGCCGTTTGGGGCTCGCAGCAGGTCAATCTTTATCCGAGCGCCAAATACGACGGCGTGTTCTCGATGTGGTACGGCAAAGGGCCGGGCGTCGACAGAACCGGCGACGTGTTCAAGCACGGCAACTCGGCGGGCTCTTCCCAGCATGGCGGTGTACTCGTACTCGCCGGCGACGACCACGCCGCCAAATCTTCCACACTCGCGCATCAGTCGGAACACATTTTTAAAGCGTGCGGATTGCCGGTGCTGTTTCCATCGAATGTGCAGGAATATCTGGACTTCGGGCTGCACGGCTGGGCAATGAGCCGTTACTCCGGCCTCTGGGTCGCGATGAAATGCGTGACCGACGTGGTGGAATCGTCGGCTTCGGTCGATATCGATCCACATCGGACGCAAATCGTTTTGCCCACTGACTTTGCGATGCCCGATGGTGGCCTCAACATCCGCTGGCCGGATCCGCCGCTGGTTCAGGAAGCGCGACTGCTCGACTACAAATGGTATGCCGCGCTGGCGTATGTGCGCGCGAACAAGCTGGATCGGATCGAGATTGAATCGCCGCATGCGCGCTTCGGCATCATGACGGCAGGCAAGGCTTATCTCGACGTGCGTCAGGCTTTATCGGATCTCGGTCTGGACGATGAAACCTGCTCGCGCATCGGCATTCGTCTGTACAAGGTCGGTTGCGTGTGGCCGCTCGAAGCGCAAGGCGCGCACGCATTCGCTCACGGCTTGCAGGAGATTCTGGTCGTTGAAGAGAAGCGCCAGATTCTGGAATACGCGATCAAGGAAGAGCTCTACAACTGGCCCGATGCACAACGCCCGCGCGTCTTCGGCAAGTTCGACGAGAAGGATGGCGCAGGCGGCGAATGGTCCGTGCCGATGGGCAACTGGTTGCTACCGGCGCACTACGAGCTCTCGCCGGCGATTATCGCGAAGGCGATTGCCACGCGACTCGACAAGTTCGATCTCCCCGCCGACGTCCGCGCGCGCATCGCGACGCGCATTGCCGTGATTGAAGCGAAGGAAAAAGCGCTGGCGCGGCCGCGCGTTGAGGCCGAGCGCAAGCC
>NZ_JAQGMM010000406.1 GCF_028292365.1 Caballeronia sp. | reverse complement strand
CGACGGTCACGCCATCGGTCACGGTTTTTGGCACGATGATGCGCCCATTGCGCGATGCCAGCAGCGCGCAGGGCTCGCAGACACCGTCGATGCCAAGCAGCGCCTGAACCCGTTCCGACGCGTCGATTTCCACCTGCGCAATGTCTTGCTTCGAGAAAAAATGCAGCGGCAAACCCTGGCGAGCGGCAAATTCGAGTAGTGCGGTTTCGTCTTTCTTGCTATCAATCGATGCCAGTGCGCGAGCGCTCGCCAGCGGCCGCGTTCCCAGCGCCGCGAACACGGCAGCATGAATCTGTTCGACGCTTACGCCGCGCCGGCAGCCTATGCCGATGACCCATGCGCTCATGATTGCGCTCGGTTAAAGCAAGCTGAAAACGCGCTGCTTAGCCAGCGGTACGATTGACGCAAGGGCAGGCACAAGCGCCGGAAAATTGGATTCATGTCAGTCGATAAAAGCATTGCGCCCTTCATCCGTCCCTCGCGGATGTGGCGTCCGGCGCGCTTTTAGAGCGCGCCACTTGGCGACTGGCCGGTATCCGGGCTGAGCAACCCCATTCCGCTCGCCTTCCCGCTCGACGGAGCAGTGGCTATGGAGCAAATGGGCGCGCGGTTCGAACTAGAGTCAGTCGAAGCGCGCGCGGGTCGCTTACCGTTGCGGGGACAGCACAGGTTTTGTCGACACGGCGCGTCAGGTTTCAAGCGTAAGTCTTAAGCTTTGAACCTTGAAAATACGCGCGTGTGCATCCTGTTTCCCGTTTAACTACGCGCGCGGGAAAAGCGCGCGTGAGCACCAGACGCGGGCCAAAGATAGCACAGCGGGTGTCGGTTGCGCTGGGCTTTTACAGGCTGAAACCGCCAGGAAGAGCAGGTTTTCTGCGCTCTCAGCGGCAAGATCGCTCATCAGGGGGGCGGGGCTTAGCCCCCACTCGTACCCCGCTCAAACCTTGACGCTAATCCCCCATCAGCCTAGACTTCGCGATAGTTTTCTGGTGCTCGCGCGCGGTCTCTGCTGCGCGCAGTTAAACGGGAAGCAGGGAGCGTTGCCTGAACTCTGGCCACGCCAACCTGCGCTGCCCCCGCAACGGTAAGCGAAAATCGCGCGACGTGCTTTCACCCCGGTTCATGCCGGGTTCAGGCTACTCCGCGCGGTAAAGCCGGCTTCGAAAGACCACTGCATGGCCATGCCACGCGGGAAGGTGAAGCGGCATTTTCGCCAGCCCGGATACCGGCCGGAACGAGTCAACACTGAAGCGGACGATGTCGCGGGGATGCGGCATACGCTCGACACTTTTCACCATGCTTTTTTCGGATATCCGTCCCGCATCGTTATATTCGCGCGCGCATTTCATTGCTCGCGTGAATCGCAAAAGGGCTACGCATTCCGGCAGCAAGCAGCCAATCGATAAAACGGAGCAATGGATGCAAATGCGCAAAATCCCGGTCACGGTCGTAACGGGTTTCCTCGGCAGCGGCAAGACCACGCTGATGCGGCACATCCTGCAAAACGCGAAAGGGCTGCGGATCGCGGTGATCGTGAACGAGTTCGGTGAACTGGGCATCGATGGCGAAATCCTGAAGGGCTGCAACATCGGTTGCGAGGATGAAAGCGTCACGGATCATCCGAATCTGTATGAGCTATCGAACGGCTGTCTCTGCTGCACCGTGCAGGAAGAGTTTTACCCGGTGATGGAGCAACTCGTCGAGCGGCGCGATCAGATTGATCACGTGCTGATCGAGACCTCCGGCCTCGCGTTGCCCAAGCCGCTCGTGCAGGCGTTCAACTGGCCGTCTATCAAGAATGCGTTCACCGTCGATGCCGTCGTGACGGTTGTCGACGGACCCGCTGCGGCAAGTGGTCAGTTTGCGGCGAACCCGCAAGCGGTGGATGCACAACGCCGCGCCGATCCGAACCTCGATCACGAATCACCGCTGCATGAGTTGTTCGAAGATCAACTCGCTTCAGCAGACCTGGTGATTCTCAACAAGACCGATTTGATCGATGAAACACAGCAGCGAGCGGTGGAAACGCTGATTCGCGGCGAGATTCCGGCGGGCGTCAAGATCGTGCCGGCGCAGATGGGGCAGCTCGATCTGCATGCGTTGCTCGGGCTCGAGGCAGCGTCCGAAACGACGATTCATCTGCGTGTCGACCATCATGGTTCCGTCGATGACGAAGGTCACGCGGATCATCACCACGACGACTTCGATTCAGTCGTGGTCGAAGCACGAGTCGAGTCGCGTGAGGCGGTGGTTGCGGCATTGCGCTCTCTGGTTGATACCAACACGATCTATCGCGTGAAGGGTTTCGCGGCTTTGCCGGGCACGCCCATGCGGCTTGTCGTGCAGGGCGTGGGTCAGCGGTTTGATACCTACTTCGACCGCCGCTGGACCGCTGAAGAGGCCAGCCAGGGAATCAGCCGGTTCGTGTTGATTGGCGAAGATCTCGATCAGCCGCGTCTGCAACAAGCACTGACTGCAGCGCTCGTCAACACACCTGTGCAGGCCTGACCCATGCATCTGCTACGCACGACGCCCGGCGGTTTTGTCGACGACGCAGCCGGCGTCATGCGTATCGACCAGACACCGGCACCCATCGTCGTGCTGAGTTCTGCGGACACCACGCTCTCACTACTAGCGAGCGTCGTGCCGAATCTGGAAGCGGATTTTCCGGCGATCCGGCTGGCGAACCAGGCGTTCTTGCGCCAACCGGCGTCGGTGGATTTTTACGTCGATGACGTGCTCAAACATGCACGCGTGATCGTTATCGATCATCTTGGCGGTGAAGCGTACTGGCCCTACGGAATCGAGAGCATTACCACGCTCGCGCGCCGCAATGGCCAGATGCTCGTGATGTTTTCCGGGGACTTGCAGGAAGATCCTAACCTCGTAGCGAAGAGCACGGCCGAGCCCGCATTGTGCGATCAGCTTTGGCGTTATCTGCGTGAGGGCGGCGCAAAAAATGCCGAGGAGTTTCTTCGTTGCATTGCGTTTCGGGCGTTAGGGTATGGGCGGGACGCGAACGCGCCGAGCCCGTTGCCTGCGGTGGCAATCTATCATCCGGCGCGGCAGATCGCGACCGTTGACGACTGGAAGGACCGCTGGGTCCACGGCGCCCCCGTCGTCGCGGTGTTGTTCTATCGGGCTCACTTGCAGTCCGGCAACACGGACGTGTTTGATGCGTTGATCAAGGCCCTGGAAGCGCAGGGCCTCAACCCGCTGCCGATCGCGATGGCGTCCCTCAAAGACCCGTTGAGTCGCGAGGTCGTGCAACAGCTTTGCGCGGATCACGCCGTGTCACTGGTGCTGAACACGACCTCGTTTGCTGCGGGCGTGATAGGCGACCCCGTGCCTTTCGAACTCGCGGGCGATGCGCCGGTACTGCAAGTAATCCTTAGCGGGGGAAATCGCGAAGACTGGTTGAAGGACAATCATGGACTGAATTCACGCGATGTCGCCATGCATGTCGCCTTGCCGGAGGTGGACGGCCGCATCATCACGCGCGCGATCAGCTTCAAGGGGCTCGCGTATCGATGCAAAATCACGCAAGTCGACGTTGTGCGCTATCAACCCGACCTTGAACGCGTGCGTTTCGTGGCCGAGTTGAGTCAACGCTGGTGCCGCTTGCGGCAACTGCCCAACGCTGAAAAGCGCGTTGCGCTGATACTCGCGAACTATCCGTTGAGTGAAGGCCGCATCGGCAATGGCGTGGGTCTCGATACACCGGCGTCCGTCGTCAATATCCTTTCGATGCTCGCGCAAGAAGGGTATCGAATAGATGAAATTCCCGCCGACGGCGACGCACTGATGCAGGCGCTAACCTCGGGCGTGACGAATGATCCCGTGGTTCGCGACTTGCGTCCCGCGTTGCAAAGCCTGTCGCTTGATGATTATCTCGATGCTTTCGCCAAGCTGCCGGACAAGGTCCAGAAGGAGTTGAATACGCGCTGGGGTCCGCCCGAAAGCGATCCCACGATCCGTCACGGCCGCTTCATGATCGCGGGCTGGCGCTGCGGGCATGTGTTCATCGGCATCCAGCCGGCGCGCTCGCGTGAGCGTGGCGACTACGCGAGTTATCACGACGCGGAGCTTGTGCCGCCGCATGCTTATCTCGCTTTTTACTTCTGGCTGCGGCTGCGATTCAACGTGGACGCGATCGTTCACGTCGGCAAGCATGGCAACCTCGAATGGCTGCCGGGCAAGAGCGTTGCATTGAGCGCTTCATGCTGGCCGGACCTGACGCTTGGCGCCATGCCGCACCTGTATCCGTTCATTGTGAATGACCCGGGTGAGGGCAGCCAGGCGAAGCGGCGGGCGCAGGCGGTCATCATCGACCACTTGATGCCGCCGCTCACGCGCGCTGAAAACTATGGTCCGTTGCAGGATCTGGAACGTCAGGTCGACGAGTATTACGAAGCATTGATGGTCGATCCGCGCCGCGCAAAACTCCTTCGCAAGACGATTCTCGCAAGCATCGTCGAGCACAGTTTGCATGAAGAACTCGGACTTGATAAACCTCGCGACGCTGATACCGAAGACGCGTTACTGACACGCGCCGACGCGTATTTATGCGAGCTCAAAGAGGCTCAGATCCGCGATGGTTTGCACGTGTTCGGCGCGTCACCTCAAGGCGTGCAACGCCGCGATACCTTGCTTGCGCTCGGTCGTTATCCAACCGGTGACGCACAAGGCGCGAACGCGAGTGTGCTTACCGCGCTGGCTCGCGATCTGAACTTGGGCGATGCATTCGATCCCCTCGACGCCGACTGGAGCGCGCCGTGGACAGGTCCCCGTCCTGCTGAACTTGAAAACGTGATCGACTCGCCGTGGCGTCATCATGGAGACACCCGCGAGCGTCTCGAGTTGCTCGCCACGTCGTTGCTTGAGGGGCCATCAGATACAGCGGGGCCTCACACATCGCAAGTGCTGGCACGCCTGAATGGCGACTTGCTTGCGCGGCTCGACGCTTGTGGCCCTCAAGAGCTAAAGCAGCTTCAACGCGGTCTCGATGGGCGTTTTGTGCCGCCGGGCCCGAGCGGATCGCCATCGCGTGGAAGGCCGGACGTGTTGCCCACCGGCCGCAATTTTTATTCCGTCGATACCCGCGCCGTGCCAACGCGCGCAGCGTGGACGCTCGGGCTGAAGTCAGCCAATCTGTTGATCGAGCGTCACCTTCAGGAACACGGCGACTACCCGCGCGCGATTGGTTTATCGGTATGGGGCACGGCCACCATGCGCACCGGCGGCGACGATATTGCCCAAGCCATGGCGCTGATCGGCGTTCGGCCTAAGTGGGCGGCGGGCAGCAATCGTGTGACCGATTTCGAAGTCCTGCCAATCACCATTTTCAACCGTCCGCGCATCGATGTGACGCTGCGGGTCTCGGGATTTTTCCGCGATGCGTTCGCCAACCTGATGCATCTCTTCGATGCGGCCGTGCAAGCCGTGGCCGAACTCGACGACGAAGCCGAAGACCTCAATCCGATCCGGGCGCGCATCATGCGTGAACGCGATGAACATATGGCGCGAGGACTTGACGAGAAGGAAGCCCGCTTGCGTGCGGGATGGCGCGTGTTCAGCACGAAGCCGGGCGCTTACGGCGCGGGCTTGCAGGAGATGATCGACGCGAAGCAATGGCAAAACGACGCCGATCTCGCACGTGGTTTTCAAAGCTCGGGCGGATATGCGTATTCGCAAAAGGGCGATGGCGTGGAGGCTCGCGACACCTTCGGTGCGCGCTTGTCGACCATTGACGTGGTGGTGCAGAACCAGGACAACCGCGAACACGACCTGCTGGATTCGAACGACTACCACCAGTTCCAGGGCGGCATGGTCGCGGCCGTGCGGCACCTTTCGGGCGCCCAGCCGCAAGCGTATAACCCTGACCACAGTAATCCCGCGGCGCCACGCATCCGAACCCTGCAGGAAGAAATATCACGCGTGATCCGTTCGCGCGTGGTCAATCCAAAATGGATCGACGGCGTGAAACGGCATGGTTATAAAGGCGCGTCGGAACTCGCGGCAACGGTAGATTATCTGTTCGGTTACGACGCCACCGCGCGAGTCGTATCCGATCACCAGTACGCGCTTGTTGCGGACGCTTATGTCAACGACGCAGACACGCGCGAGTTCATGCAGCAGCACAATCCTCACGCGCTGCATTCGATCTGCGAGCGTTTGACCGAAGCGATGCAGAGTGGCTTATGGGGCAGTCCGGGTGCATATCAGGAGCAGATCGAGCGTCATCTGCTGGATGCCGAACAGCAACTCGAAGGGCAACGAACGTGAGCGAATTCATCTTCCCGTTTACCGCATTGGTCGCACAAGGACCCTTGCAGCAAGCACTTTTATTAGCGGCGGTCGATCCTGCGCTGGGCGGCGTGTTGGTCAGCGGTCCGCGTGGCACCGCGAAATCGACTACCGCGCGTGCGCTCGCCGAACTGCTGCCCGAAGGCCAGTTCGTGACCTTGCCGCTGGGGGCGAGCGAAGAACAGTTGATCGGTTCGCTAGACCTTGAGGCTGTGTTGCGCGACGGCGGCGTGCGCTTTTCTCCGGGTTTGATAGCGAAGGCGCATCAGGGGGTGTTGTACGTCGATGAAGTCAATCTGCTGCCCAATCAACTCGTGGATCAGTTACTCGATGTAGCTGCGAGCGGCGTGAACGTGATCGAACGTGA
>NZ_JAQGMM010000373.1 GCF_028292365.1 Caballeronia sp. | reverse complement strand
TGACGGTCGAGTTCAATGACGGCTCGAAGTTCGACGAGGTGGTCGTCGAATATCCGATTGGACACAAGCGTCGTCGCGAAGACGGCATCCCGCTTCTGGTCGAGAAGTTCAGGACCAATCTCGCACGGCGTTTCCCGGCCAAGCAGCAAGAGGCGATCCTCGCGGTATCGCTGGATCAGGCAACGCTCGAAGCAATGCCGGTCAATGAGTATGTTGATTTGTATGTGATTTGACCAAGGCAGGACGCGTTAGCCTGTAGTGTGAAAAGGCCGTTCCAACGCGAGTTGATGGAACGGCCTTCAATAAACGCTGCATGGTTCATTGCACCAGCGGACGAGCAATACATGTTCGCCCGCACCCCTTCAATGCACCCAGTCATTCCAAAGCACGACCAGAATCGTCATCAACGCCGGCCCAATAAACAGCCCCACCAACCCGAACGTTTCCGCCCCACCCAGAATCCCGAACAGCACAAGCAAAAACGGCAACCTCGCGGCTCCGCCGATCAGCACCGGCCTAACAGCGTGCTCGGCCACGAACACCACCACAAACCCAAACACCGCGACACAGACCGCCGCCGCCATTGAGCCCTGAGCAAGCAGCCACAACGCTGCGCCGATAAACACAATCGGCGCGCAGAACGGCAGCATCGCGGCGATGGCGGTCAGCATGCCGAGCAACGTGGCGTGCGGCACGCCGGTCACGGCATAAGCCACGCCAAGCAACGCGCCCTCACCCAGACCCACCACCACCAGCCCCGTCACCGTGCTGCGAACCGACTCGGCCATCCGTCGCGCAAGCGACGCGCCATCCGGACCGAACCCGCGCCTCGACGCTTCAAGCAACTGTTCACCGAGCCTCGACCCCGCCTTGAACAGGAAAAACAGCGTAACGAGCATGAAGCCGAACACGACCAGCCCGTGCGCCACCCGACCGCCGAAGTGCCGGGTCATGGCAACCACTGTCGCGCTATGGAAATTCTTCACCGCCGGTGAAGCACTCAGCGGCGTAGCAAGATTTTCCTGCCACCACGCCGATATCTGAGCCGATCCGCTGGGCAGATGATTGACAAGATCAGGCATGGGAATGCCCGTGCGCAGCGATTCTTGAAACCAGCGTATCAAGTCGCGGGCCTCGCTTCCCGCCTGCGCCGCGACCAGGATAAACGGCACGACAAATACCAGCCCGATCACAACGGTCAAAACCACCGCGAGCCAGGTGTGACGCTCCTTGAACATCGGCCGCTGCTCGAGCCAGGTCAGCAACGGCCATAACGCAATGGCGATGACCGCCGCCCACACGACCGCAGGAATGAAGTCGCGGATCATCCAGATCGCGACGGCGACGAGCACCGCGTACAGCAACCCCGACGCGGTTCGTTGCAGACGCCGCGTGCGGTCCTTTTCGTCCGCAGAGGTTTGATCGCGTGGAATCATATAAAACGCCCCGGTTATTTCTTCTTTAAGTGAAAGCCCACCAGCCTGTTTCAAATCCAGTCTTTCCGAGTCTTACGTGCGGGTCTTAAGTGCTGGTCTTAAGCGCAACACCCACTGAGTACCAACCCTGCATTGTAAGTCGGACCGCTATCGGCCAGAATCAAGGCCGGAGCGCTTGCAACCGGCTTTCCGCATGTTGTTCTAATTTCACACTTCGCCAATTCCGTTTCCCTATAATTGGAACCCCCGCCCCGGCATCCGTTCAAGAGACATGCAGTGAAAGCTATCCAAACGATTGTCAACGCGTGTGCAACAACGGCCTTGCTCGCCGGTTGCGCGTCCGGCCTGAATCGGTCGAAGGAAGAAGCGCTCAACCAGAAGGTTGGTATTGTCGTCCATCCGGTGCACGAGGGCGTGGAGCTGCGGCTTCAGGAATCGGCGCTGTTCGACTTCGACGAAGCCTCCATGCGTCCCGAAAGCATCGCCGTGCTCAATCGTGCAGCCGTGCTCCTCAAGCGCAGCACGCGCCCGATCATGGTCGAAGGGCACACGGACAACGTCGGCCCGTTCGACTACAACCAGGCACTGTCCACGGCGCGCGCTAATGCCGTGGGGGATGCGCTAGTCGCACGCGGCGTTCCTGCTGCGCGTATCAAGACAAAAGGGATCGCATTCTTGCAACCGATCGCGACCAACGACACGCCCGAAGGGCGTGCGTTGAACCGGCGCGTGGAGATTATTGTGAAGACGGAAACTGAAGAAACACTACTAGGAAACTTCAAGACGAAATGACGCGCGCAACTCTGTAAGACGTCATTTCGCGGGCTGCACTTCCATCACCAATAGCTGGGCGCCATCGGTAACCTGATCGCCAACGCTAAACAATATCTCACCCACCGTGCCGCCCGCGGGCGCAACAATGGTGTGCTCCATCTTCATGGCTTCCATCACCAGCAGCGGCGCGCCCTTCTCGACCACCGCGCCCACCTCCACCAGCACTGCGATCACCTTGCCCGGCATCGGCGCCGTCAAGCGGCCTTCGCCATGCTCGGCATCGGCGGCATGCGCCAGCAGGTTCTGCCATTCAAACGCCAGCGACGCACCGGCATAGAACACGTGGAACACATCACCGTCGATAAACACGCGCCCCTTGATCCGCTTATCGCCGATCAGAACGACAAATGCATGAGGCTCTTCCCCATGCGACCAGTCGAACGTGAGCGTTTCGCCGAGCAGTTCGAGTTGTTTGTTATCGGCGCGGCCTGACGTTGAGTCGCGGGTAAAGACGGCCAGGATTTCATCGTCCGAACCAACGAGGCGCCAGTTCAACGCCTGCGTGTAGCCACCACTCATCCGCCAGTGGGACAACGCATCCCACGGCGACACACCGTGCGCCTCGCCGCCCTCACGCGTGAGTAACGCAGCGCAAGCCAACGCGAGCGCTTGTGTTTTTGGCACCGTCGACGGTGCAAACAACGTGTCGTGATGACGTTCAATAAGACCCGTATCAAGATCACCCGCCGAGAAAGGAACGCTAACCACAATCCGATGCAGGAACTCGATATTCGTCGACGGCCCCACCACCTCGCATTGTTTCAACGCCAGCGCCATGCGCAGCAATGCATCGTCACGATCATGGCCATGCACGATCAGCTTGGCGATCATCGGATCGTAAAACGGGGTGATGGTGTCGCCTTCACGCACGCCGCTATCAATGCGCACGTTTCCATTCAACTGAAATTCGACCGCGTCGGGCAGGCTCAAATGCTTCAGCGTTCCCGTCGATGGCAAGAACCCGCGCGATGGATTTTCCGCGTAGATACGCGCCTCGATCGCGTGGCCGTTCACCTTCAACTGATCCTGCAACAACGGCAACGGTTCACCACTCGCCACGCGCAGTTGCCACTCGACCAGGTCGAGGCCAGTCACCATCTCGGTCACCGGATGTTCGACCTGCAACCGTGTGTTCATCTCCATGAAATAGAACTGGCCGTCGCCGGTCATGATGAACTCGACCGTCCCTGCCCCCACGTAATTCACGGCGCGTGCGGCCGCGACCGCGGCTTCGCCCATGGCCCGGCGAACTTCGTCGGAGAGGCCCGGAGCGGGCGCTTCTTCCAATACCTTTTGATGGCGCCGCTGCACCGAGCAGTCACGATCGAAGAGATACACGGCGTCGCCATGCTGATCGGCGAATACCTGGACTTCCACGTGCCGCGGGCGCTGCAAATATTTTTCGATCAGCACACGATCGTTGCCGAAACTGCTCGCGGCTTCGCGCTTGCATGACAAAAGCGCCGACGCAAAATCCGCGCTTTTCTCGACCACGCGCATGCCCTTGCCGCCGCCGCCCGCGCTTGCTTTCAGCAGCACGGGATAGCCGATGCCATCGGCTTCTTTTTGCAACAACGCCGGTTCCTGGCTGTCGCCGTGATAACCCGGCACCAACGGCACGGACGCCGATTGCATCAGCGCCTTGGCCGCGGCCTTCGATCCCATCGCGGAGATGGCCTCGACCGGCGGCCCGATGAACACCAGCCCGACCGTCTCGCAAGCCCGCGCAAAATCCTCGTTCTCAGACAAGAACCCATAGCCCGGATGCACGGCTTGTGCGCCGGTTTCCAACGCGGCGCTAATAATCTTCTCGATCCGCAGATAACTCTCGGACGCAGCCGCGCCACCTACGTGCACGGCTTCATCGCAGACGGCTACGTGCTTCGCCTGGGCATCGGCGTCCGAATAGACCGCCACGCTGCCCACGCCTAATCGTTTGCAGGTTGCGGCCACACGGCACGCAATCTCGCCGCGATTCGCAATCAGTTTTTTGTTGAACATGACGAAGCCTTGAATGAAGAGGTCAGCTTTGCATCGGACGGGACCAGGCGCTTAAGCGCCATCTGAGTACCGTTGTCCGCTCTGCATGGGGCAGCACCAAGCGCTGCCGTCCGCGAAGCATGGGGCAGGACTAAGCGCTAAAGCGCCAAGTCCTGCCGTCACATCCGGAACACGCCGAAACGCGTGTCCTCGATAGGCGCATTCATCGAAGCCGCCAGCCCAAGTCCCAGCACGTCGCGGGTCTGCGCCGGATCGATCACACCGTCGTCCCACAGGCGTGCGCTTGCATAATACGGATGCCCCTGTACTTCGTACTGCTCGCGAATCGGCGACTTGAAAGCTTCCTCCTCTTCCTTCGACCATGTACCGCCCTTGCCCTCTATGCCATCGCGGCGAACAGTCGCGAGCACGGACGCGGCCTGCTCACCGCCCATTACGGAGATGCGCGCGTTTGGCCACATCCAGAGGAAACGCGGAGAATACGCACGGCCGCACATGCCGTAATTCCCCGCACCAAACGAGCCGCCGATAATCACCGTGAACTTCGGCACCTTCGCCGTTGCAACCGCCGTCACCATCTTCGCGCCGTTGCGCGCGATGCCTTCGTTTTCGTACTTGAGGCCGACCATGAAACCCGTGAAGTTCTGCAGGAACACGAGCGGAATCTTGCGCTGGCAGCACAGCTCAATGAAGTGCGCTCCCTTTAACGCCGACTCTGAAAAAAGGATGCCGTTATTCGCGATGATGCCGACCGGATGCCCCCAGATATGCGCGAAACCGCACACGAGCGTCGTGCCATATCGGGCCTTGAATTCATCGAAAGCAGAGTCATCGGCAATGCGCGCGATCACTTCACGAATGTCGAACGGCTTGCGGGTGTCCGCGGGAATCACGCCGTAGAGACTATGCGGATCATGACGCGGCGGCAGCGGTTCTTTAAGCGCTACCGGCGAGACCTTCACGCGATTCAGATTGCCAACAATGCTGCGCGCAATCCCCAGCGCGTGTGCATCGTTTTGCGCGAGGTGATCGACGACGCCTGAAAGCCGCGTGTGGACATCGCCGCCGCCAAGGTCTTCGGCGCTAACCTCTTCGCCCGTTGCCGCTTTCACGAGCGGAGGACCGCCCAGAAAAATCGTGCCCTGATTCTTCACGATGATCGATTCATCGCTCATTGCAGGCACATAGGCGCCGCCCGCGGTGCACGATCCCATCACCACGGCGATCTGCGAAATGCCCTTCGCCGACATGTTCGCCTGGTTATAAAAGATGCGGCCGAAGTGGTCGCGATCGGGGAAGACATCGTCTTGATTCGGCAGATTCGCGCCGCCCGAATCGACGAGATATACGCACGGCAAGCGGTTCTCTTCCGCAATCTCCTGCGCCCGAAGGTGCTTTTTAACCGTCACCGGATAGTACGTGCCGCCCTTCACGGTTGCGTCGTTGCAGACGATCACGCACTCCTGCCCCGCAATCCTGCCAATGCCCGTAATCACGCCGGCACCGGGAGCGTCGTCGTTGTACATGCCGTAGGCGGCCAGTTGCGACAACTCGAGAAACGGCGTGCCTGGATCAAGCAATTGGGCGATGCGGTCACGCGGCAAGAGCTTGCCGCGTGACACGTGTTTATCGCGGGCAGCCTGCCCGCCGCCCAATGTGATCTTCGCGACCTTTTCCTTCAGATCCGCGACGAGCGCTTCAAGCGCCGCCGTGTTGGCGCGAAATTCGTCGCTACGTGGATTCAGTTTCGATTCGATGATCGGCATAAGTTTGTCCGCTCGCTCAAGCTGTTTCAGCGAACAGTTCACGGCCGATCAGCATGCGACGAATCTCGCTCGTGCCTGCGCCGATCTCATACAACTTCGCATCACGCCACAGACGGCCGACCGGATACTCGTTGATATAACCATTGCCGCCCAAGATCTGGATCGCTTCGCCCGCCATCCACGTTGCCTTTTCAGCCGTGTAGAGAATCACGCCTGCGCAATCCTTGCGGACCTGGCGGCCATGACCTGCCCCCAGCGTATCGAGTTGCCGTCCCACTGCGTAGAGATACGCGCGGCATGCTTGCAAGGTCGTATAAAGATCGGCGACCTTGCCTTGAATCAACTGGAACTCGCCAATCGCCTGACCGAACTGCTTGCGGTCGTGGATGTACGGCACGACCGCATCCATGCACGCGACCATGATGCCCGTCGGGCCACCCGCCAACACCGCACGTTCATAGTCGAGGCCGCTCATCAAAACCTTCACGCCGCCGTTCAATTCTCCAAGGATATTTTCCTTCGGGACTTCCACGTTCTCGAACACGAGTTCGCCGGTATGCGAGCCACGCATGCCGAGCTTGTCGAGCTTCTGCGCAACCGAAAACCCCTTCATTCCCTTCTCGACGATAAACGCCGTAATGCCCTTCGAGCCGGCTTCGATATCGGTCTTCGCGTAGACCACGAGCGTGTCGCAATCCGGCCCGTTGGTGATCCACATCTTCGTGCCGTTGAGCACGTAGTGGTCGCCCTTTTCGTCGGCTCGCAGCTTCATGCTGACCACGTCCGATCCGGCGTTCGGCTCGCTCATTGCCAGTGCGCCAATGTGTTCGCCCGAGACCAGCCCCGGCAGATATTTGCGCTTTTGCGCTTCAGTACCGTTGCGATGAATCTGGTTCACGCACAGGTTGGAATGCGCGCCATACGACAATCCCACCGACGCCGACGCCCGCGAAATCTCCTCCATCGCGACCATGTGCGCGGTATAGCCCATGTTCGCCCCGCCGTACTCTTCGGAGACCGTCATACCGAGCACGCCCAGATCGCCGAATTTCTTCCAGAGGTCCATCGGGAACTGATCGGTTTTATCGATTTCAGCGGCGCGCGGCGCAATCTCCTTCGCAGCGAAATTGGCGAGCGAGTCGCGCAACATGTCGATGTCTTCGCCCAAGGCGAAATTCAGACCGGGTACGTCGTTCATGCGGATCTCCTTCTTCGGTGTATCGGCTCGAGGTCGGCAGCGTGGTGGTTTTCTACTCAACTATGAGTCACACTCACACGCGTTAATTTCCATGATGGACGGCAGTTTCACGCCGAATACCCCTTCCCGTCAATAGGGATTTGAGCTACGCTCACATCTGGTTCATCATCGTACATGCCTTCTTATGTCCTCCACCCCTGTTACCGGAAATCGCCGCACGCCCGCAGGCGTCAAGTCACAGCAGCGCGTGAAGGACATTCTTCAGGCCGGACGTGATGTCTTCGCCGAAAAAGGCTATGACGCCGCAACCAGCGCCGAAATCGCCCAGCGCGCCGGGATTTCCGAGGCAACCGTGTTCAGCTATTTCAGCGGGAAGCGGGAGTTGTGCGCGCGCGTGATCGCGGATTGGTACGACGAGATCATCGATGCCTTCGAGTCCGGATTGCCGCGCGACGGCAGCGTGCGCCAGCAGTTTGCGTTTATCGTCAGGACGCATTTGCGGCTGATGCTGGTGAACGGGACGGGGTTGTGCGCGCTGGTTATGACGGAAGGAAGGACGAAACATCATGATCTCAGCGATACACTCACCGA
>NZ_JAQGMM010000350.1 GCF_028292365.1 Caballeronia sp. | reverse complement strand
ATGAACTCGAAGCCTGGTGTTAGCCCGTGATGATACAGCGCGCCGTACGCGATCAAAAAAGCGTATGGCCGCAGCATGAGTTGTGATGTAACCGGGAGACCTGGTGTCTACCTGGAGAGCCGGCCCCGCGCCGCAGGACCGATAACGAAACGCTCTTACTTCACCACCACCTTCACGTCGAAGTATTTCGACCCGAGCTTGTCGATCGTGCCGTCAGCCTTCAGATCCGTCAGCGCCTGATCAAGGGCATCTTTCAGCGCGTGGTTATTCTTCGCCACGCCGAAACCCACACCCGCGCCGAGCAGCTTTTCATCGACCACAGCAGGTCCGGCGAACGCGAAGCCCGCACCCTGCGGTGTCTTCAGAAAGCCCTTGGACGCCGCTTCCGCATCCTGGAACGCCGCATCCAGACGACCGGCTGCGAGGTCCGCGTAAACCTGGTCCTGCGCCTGATACGACACGACGTCGATACCAACCGTCGCCCACCTGGCCTTCGCGTAGGCTTCCTGGATCGACCCTTGCAGTACGCCAACGTGGGCGCCCTTCAGGCCATCGACCGTGGGCAGGATCCTGGTGCCTTTCTTGGCGATCAACTGGTTCGGAATCGCGTAGATCGGATTCGTGAAGTTGATGGCTGCCTTGCGCTGGTCGGTGATGGTCATGTCCGAGTTGATCGCGTCGAACTTGCGTGCCTGCAAGGCCGGGATCAGGCCGTCGAACGAGTTCTCGACCCAGATGCATTTGACCTTGAGCTTCGCGCATACGGCGTTGCCGACATCGATGTCAAAACCAATCAGCTCGCCGCTCGGTGACTTTGATTCGAACGGCGCATACGACGCCTCGACGCCAAAGCGAATTTCCTTGAGATCCGCCGCCTGCGCACTTGATACGGCGAATGAGGCGGCGAGTGCCGTGCTGGCAGCAAGTGTGAAAGCAGCGACTTTATATTTCATCCAATAAACCTTCTTCAATGCATACCTCTCGGGAGTGGGGCGGTAATTTTAAGCGTTCGCACGGTCGGTGCCGGTGAACTTGAGATGGGGGCGATGCTCAAGCTGGCAAAAAGACTTCAATCAAACAGGCTCACGCGACGAACCGAGCAACGCGCCGCCACGTGGTTCGTCGGGTGCCTGTCCGCTATGCTTTTCGATCCAGTTGCGGCGTTCCTCACGGGGTGTCACGCCGAAGCGGTCGCGGTAAGCATTGGAGAAATGCGCCGCCGATGCAAACCCGCACGCAAGGCTGATCTGCACCACCGACTTGCTGGTGCGCTGCAATTGCGTGCGCGCTTTGGTGAGGCGCAGGTTGACGTAATACTTCGATGGCATCGCGCCCAGGTACTGTCGAAACAGCCGTTCGAGCTGGCGTCGTGAGATACCGACAAGGCCGGCGATTTCATCGGTGGCGAGTGGGTCTTCTATGTTTGCTTCCATCAGTTGCAGCGCGTCGTTGAGCTTCGGATGGCGCTCGCCCGGCGCGGTCACGAACGGAATGCGCTGGCGTTCTTCTCCCGAGCGCAATACGCCAATGCCAAGCGAATCGGCGATCCGTTCCGCCAGATCCGCGCCCTGATCGCGCGCGATCATTGCAAGCATGAAGTCGACGGTCGCCTGGCCGCCGGTGCAGGTCGAACGATCGCGATCGATTTCGAAGATCTGCTGCGTGACGATCGAACGCTCGAACTCCTCGGCGAATTGCTGATAGGTCTCCCAGTTCACCGCTACGCGATAGGCGCTCAACTGGCCCGCCATCGCGAGCCACCAGACACCGTGGTGAATGCCGGTCACGCGTGGTGTGCGGCTGCCCACACGCGCGAGGCTTTGCAGGAATAACCGATAGTCCGCGAATTGCTGATACCGCTCGCTGACCACGATCAGCCAGTCGCAACTGATGGCGTCGCCGAATGCGGTATCGGCGTGAAGCTGCGCGCCGCCTGCGAATGTCAGAGGCCGGCCGTCCCATGAGCAGATTTGCCAGTCGTAGAGCGCGTGGCCGTCGATCTCGTTCGCGAGGCGCAGGCTGTCGAGGATCATGCCTACGCCGCTCATGGAGCAGGGAGGCAGCACCACGACTGCGACCTTGAGTGGCTTGGCGCCCGGGCCGGGGCCCGACCCGGGGTTAACGCTCGCGCTTATGCTCACGTGCTTACTTGAGACTACCGGAGAGAAACTGCCGCAGCCGCTCGCTCTTCGGCGCCGTGAGCACCTCGGCCGGTGCACCTTCTTCTTCGGTGCGTCCCTGATGCAGGAACATCACGTGGTTCGAGACGTTGCGCGCAAAGCCCATCTCGTGCGTAACCACGATCATCGTGCGGCCCTCTTCGGCAAGCTTCTGCATCACCTTCAGCACTTCGCCGACCAGCTCCGGGTCAAGGGCGGAAGTGGGTTCGTCAAACAGCATCACGTCGGGATGCATCGCCAGCGCGCGCGCTATGGCCACCCGCTGCTGCTGCCCGCCGGACATATGCGAAGGATATTGCTTCTCGATGCGAGGCGCGAGTCCCACTTTCTCAAGATACATCCGCGCACGCTCTTCCGCCTCTTTCTTCGAGAGACCGAGTACATGTCGCGGCGCTTCCATCACGTTTTCGATGGCGGTCATATGCGACCACAAATTGAAATGCTGGAACACCATCGCGAGCTTCGTGCGTACACGCTGCAACTGCTTGCGGTCGGCCACCTCATAGTTGCCCGCACGGTCGGCCTTGACTTGCACCGTCTCGCCATCCACCTCGATCTGCCCTGCGTTCGGCCTCTCAAGGAAGTTGATGCAGCGCAGGAATGTGCTCTTGCCCGAGCCACTCGCGCCGATGATGCTGATGACGTCGCCCGCACGAGCGGAAAGCGACACGCCCTTGAGCACCTCATTGTCGCCGTAGCGCTTGTGAATGTCTTGCGCGACCAGCTTCGTCGCGGCATCTTTGGCGGTTGGCTCCAACTCATACTCCCGGGTAGTTGACTAAACTGCAATTCAAACTAGGGTAACGCTCTAGCTGGCTGATTTTAAACGATGACCTCAAGCGCCGGCCTTCAACGCCGACCTCTAACGCCGGCTCGTGCCCAGATACCCAAGCCAACGCTTTTCCGCCCGCCGGAACGCGCCGATCAACACGAACGACACCGCCAGGTAGATCAGCGCCGCGAGCCCGAAGGACTCGAACGATTGATAAGTGGCTGAGTTGGCGTCGCGCGCGACCTTCAGGATGTCCGGTACGGTGGCGGTGAACGCGACCGTCGTGGCATGCAGCATGAGGATCACTTCGTTACTGTACAGCGGCAGCGAGCGTCGCAGCGCGGACGGCAGGATCACACGCCGATACACCGTGAAGGTACTCATGCCATACGCGCGTGCCGCTTCCACTTCACCGTACGGAATCGAGCGGATCGCACCGGCGAAAATCTCGGTGGTGTACGCGCAGGTATTGAGCGCGAAGGCCAGGATCGCGCAGTTGAAACCGCTGCGAAAGAAGGCTTCGAGCAGCGACTGCGAGCGCACAAACTCAAGACCGTACATGCCGGTGTAGAGCAGCAGTAACTGCACATAGAGCGGCGTGCCGCGAAACACGTAAGTGTAAAGGCGCACCGGAGCGGCGAGCCAGCGGTTCTTCGATACACGCGCGCAGGCAAGCGGCACGGCCGCGATAAAACCGAGCGCAAGCGAACTCGCCAACAGCCACAAAGTGACGACAAGACCCGAGGCGCGCATGCCGTCGGAGTAAAGGAACGGGCGCCAGTAATCGGCAAGTATCTGGATCATGATGGTCGCGTTTCCCTGTTTGCTGAGAGGTAGCTGAGAGGTAGCTGAGAGGTAGCTGAGAGTCGGCTTAGAGGTCGGCGTGCCGCACGCCCGTGGAATAGCGACGTTCGAGATACAACAGAACGATGTTCGAGACAGTCGTGATGGCGAGATAGGCTGCGGCCGCAACCATGATGAAGAAAAACATCTTGTAGGTGCTTTTGCCGGCGTCTTGCGCGGCCTTGACGATATCGGCGAGACCGATGATGGATACCAGCGCCGTCGCCTTGATCATCACCTGCCAGTTGTTGCCGATCCCCGGGAGCGCGAAACGCATCATCTGCGGAAACAGGATGCGCACGAACACCCGCGCGCCGCTCATGCCGTAGGCGCTGCCGGCTTCCAGTTGGCCGCGCGGCACCGCGAGAAATGCGCCGCGAAAGGTTTCGGTGAAGTAGGCGCCGTAGATGAAACCGAGCGTGAGGACGCCGGCCGTGAAGGGATCAATGTCGAATTGCTCCAGGCCTAGCGCATCGGTCAGGTTGTTGATCGCGATCTGGATGCTGTAGAAAAGCAGCAGCATCAGGACCAGGTCGGGCACCGCGCGAATCAGCGTGGTGTAGGCAGTGGCAATACCGCGCGTAACACGGTTGCCCGATAGCTTGGCGCTTGCACCGGCGAGCCCGAGCAGGATGGATACCGCGAGAGACAGGACCGCAAGTGCAATCGTCTGTTTCGCGCCCGCCAGCAGCAGTGGACCATAGCCGTATAGGAACAAGTGCGTGTCTCCGTCTGTTGAAGGGATCGTGGACACGCGCCTTATGACGGCGGTGTTGCCCGGACGACTGACGCCGATAGTCACCAGCGAAAAATAATTCCTCAAACGCGGTGAGCGGGTTTTATTGCGCCGCAACAAACGATCTGATCCCCGCGCATGGCGAATAATGAACCATGGGGCAGGGGCTTCAGGTGCGTTGCGGCTTTCGTACGACGTGACGCTCGACGTCGGAGGCCGATCAGAATCCACAGGTTTTGCGTCGCTTTTCCGATAGAAACAAAGTGGTTGGGAAAGCGCATTGGCAGCGGCTGGGCCGTGAAAATGTCCGCTGGTCTGATCCTGTGCGGATGAATAGTCGATGGCATCGGCGCGGACACGCGCTTTGATCGAGCGATTGCCCGGTAATGGATCGTTGATGAAGGAAGGCCGGAAAATCAAAGCGTTCGGCAGACTCGCGCGACACGTGCGTTTGCGGTTAGAGCGCGTGAAGCAGCCTGAGGCCGAACACGCTGTGAAACCAGACGTGGTCTACAGCCACGGCCGCCGCGATCCATGCCGCGCCGACAATCAACGCGTCGCATCGGCCGCTGTTCCACCAATTCAGGGAGTGCCGCGAGACGAGCCAGGGTACGCCAAGCGGGTTGGGCCAGTCGGCGAAGAGATGCATCAGGCCGCCGCAGGCGAAGCCGAAACTGACGGCAGCCCATGGGTGAAGGCCGAGAAAATGGTATGAAACGGCGAGCAATGCAACCCAGCCGACACCCCAATGCGTGAGCGTGCGATGCGTGATCCATAATCTTCGCGCCCTCGTCCACCATGCCACTTCGAGCCAGTCCGGCGCAGTGCCGCCAAACACGCCCGCACAAAAACTCAGTACGCCCCAGAGGTGATACGGACCGGCTGCGCCGGCCTTGCTGACGACAGCAGCAGCGATTAACCCTGCTGCCCACCCGGTCGCGTGATGCGCGTTGCTCGAAGCCATGAAGAGATGCGTGTAGCGAATGAAATGAAGTCGCGCATGTTGACACAATAGTTGCGTACTGTGCGCACTGGTCGGGAGGGGCGGGCACGTTCCAATATTCGCGGATGGTTGATGACGCGCAGGAGAAGGCCCAGCGAAGAGTACGAGGACGGATCAGCAGTCGTCCGGCGAGTCGTCGTCATTGGTACTTCCATCCATGCTCAAACGACAGACAAGAAGAGCGGGCGCGCGATTTGCTGAACGACACGATATTGCTACTTTTTTCCACTGCCATGTCCCGTTTTATCCTTACCACTGTTTCTTTACTTGGAATTCTGCTGAGCAGTACGGCGTTTGCCGCGACCCGCGATGAGCAGACCGCGGCCTGCAAAGGCGACGCGCTTCGCTATTGTGCCGCGGATATTCCGAACGAGCAGAAAATCACCGTCTGCATGAAGGCTCATCTTCAGCAACTCAGTCCTGAATGCAAGGCGATGTTCAAGCAACCGGCGACGAGCAAACACAAGAAGGTGCTTAAGCCCGCATGAACAAGGAGCAATGATGCTGACGCAGACCTTCGAAACGGTTCTTGCGCTGTTATCGCCGGGATTTATTCGCCTGTCGGCGCTTACGCCGATGAGTATTGCGCAGGTGTTTGGATCGGTATTGGGGATTCTCGTCGGCATTGCGATCCCGCTGGGAATAGCAATGACGACGCGCAAGCAGCTGGAAAGACTTTGAAAATTTGACCGGTGATTTGACTGCTATTTGAGTGGCAAGCGTGGCAACGACCGCGAGGGTTGTTCGGCATTGCCAGCCTTAAATTGGTGCACGACCTCAGCAATGGTGTGCTGGGGTCGCGCAACAATTTCTTGACCGTGCTGGCTACATTCTCAAGCCGTTCTTCAAGCACGCACGGCTGCATAACGGCGCGCAACTTCAGGCCAGTTGATCACGTTATAGAACGCGGCGATGTACTCAGGCCTGCGGTTCTCATACTTCAGATAGTACGCATGCTCCCAGACATCGAGCCCGAGAATAGGGTGGTTGCCTGACATCAATCCAGCCATTAACGGACTATCCTGGTTGCCCGTATTTTCAACGACCAGGCGCCCTTGCTTGTCGACGCAAAGCCATGCCCAGCCGCTGCCAAAACGCGTCAGCGCCGCCTTCGTGAAAGCGTCTTTGAAAGCGGCAAATCCGTCGAGGTCGGCATCAATAGCCTGTGCCAGTTCACCTTCAGGTTCGCCGCCGCCCTGAGGCGACATGACGGTCCAGAACAAGCTGTGATTCGCATGGCCGCCGCCGTTGTTGCGCACCGGCAATTTCAGAGGCTCGGGCAGCGAATCGATTTGCGCCACCAGCGATTCAACCGGCAGGTCTTGATACTCCGTGTCCTTCACTGCTGCATTCAGATTGTTGACGTAAGTCTGATGGTGCTTCGTGTGATGAACCTCCATCGTACGGGCATCAATGTGGGGTTCGAGTGCATCGAAAGAATAGGGCAAGGCGGGCAACGTGTAGGGCATTGCAGTTTCCTTTTCCGGTTTGGGTTTGAGAGTTTGAGAATCAGTGCGGTATCGGTTGGGCGGCGCTCAAGGCAAGGCCACCTGCGCCAAGCGCACGGGTCACGAGCGGATGGGCTCCATGCACGCGGAGATGGTTCAGCAACGCGATGTGGGTTTCGCGACTGTGGCGCAATGCGGCTTGTTGCAGGCTTCTATCCGCACGGTCGTCCAGAAACAGGCAGATGAGGGTCTCGTGAGCGCGGCAAAAATGCTCGGCGGCGCTGTCAATATCGCCTCGTTCAGCGTGGAGGTCGGCCAGGTTGTGATGCGACACAACCAGTGCGGCCACGCAGTCGTCGGCCCGTCCTGGAGGCGGTTGCTCAATCAGTCGATGAGCGATTCCCAGGGCTTGCTGGTAAGTCTTCAACGTCACATTGCGCGGTGCGGCGCGAGAAGTACGCACGGCTTCGCGCATCACGTTCTCCCATACGGACACGCTCAATCTGCTGTCCGGAGAAGACTCGCTTTCCGTAGGATTGACGATTTGCTGGTGCATGAAAAGGGCTCCTGTTCTGCACCCTTTTCGTTGACGGACGCCTGCGTACTCGGGTCACTAAATGATAATCATTCGTGTTAATGATGTCCAGTCAAGTCGCACGACGGGGAGTTATCAGGGGCAATTGTGACGGCCGGTGGCGCATGAACACCGGCTGAAATCCAGCGCAAAGTATTTTTTTGCCGATCCGTTTGCCGCGCGTTTCCCGGTAATCTTCGAGGTGCGCCAGCGCCAAGTTGAACTTGATTTTTATCGATCATCAGGAGAAGGGTTTGGAGTTTCTACGACCGGAAGTCTTGACCGCGGCGTTGCACCAGCAGCACGCAGCGATGGCCATTTTTGTCGCGGGCAAAAACGTGCCGAACCCGTGGGGTGTTGCGGCGGGGATGGTCGACACCTCCATCGCCCGATTGCTCACCACTGATACCCCGCTGCGCGTTGCCAGCAATACCAAGACCTTCGTTGCCGCGACGGTGCTGCGGCTTTGGGAGCAGGGCGTCATTCCCCTCGATGCCCCCATCGTTTCACTGCTTGCGCCCACGCTGGAACGCCTGTTGTCGTCCCGCGGATACCACACTGACAAGATCACGGTTCGCCATCTCTTGAGCCATAGCGCGGGCATCTACGATCACGCCGACGACCCGCGCTATTTCAAGGCGGTGCTCGCCAACCCTACGCATCATTGGACCCGAGAGGAGCAAGTTGGCCTGTCGTGCCAGTACGCAGGTCCGACCAGCGAGCCCGGCCAACGGTACAAGTATTCCGATACCGGATACGTTTTGCTCGGCGACATTGTCGAGCGTGTGACGCAAGCGCCACTGGCTCATAGTGTCCGGCATCAGTTGCGTTTTGATGAACGCGGGCTGGCATCGACATGGTGGGAACTCGTCGAGTCTCAACCTGCGCAAACGCAAGCACGGGCGCGCCAGTTTCTCGACGACGTCGCCGTGACCGACGTAACCGATTTAAGCGCGACGCTGGATCTTTATGGCGGTGGAGGGCTCGTCATGTCGGCTCGTGATCTTGCTACGTTTCACCAGGACCTTTTCGAGCATCGCGTATTCGATAAGCCCGCCACGCTCGCCGAAATGCTGCGCAAAGGTGAGCATGAGGGCGCTGAAGAATATCGACTGGGCATTTCAGTGAAGCGCGTAGATGGTCGCGAGTGTTATTCGCACGCGGGGTTCTGGGGGGAACCGCGGTGTATTACTCGTTGGACGCTGGCGTATCGATTGCGGGCTTTACCACCCACCGCGCATCGCGACCGGCACTGGTCGCAGTTTTGGAGGACGTGGTGAGGGCCGCTGCACTTGGGCTCGCTTCGGGTTGTCGAGGCGGAACATCACATTGACAGTCTTGTCGAAGTCATCAACGACCCACCCGCGATCGCAAACGGATGCAACGTGTCACGGCCCGCAACGACGTTTGCGATTGACGCTAAATATAGCGACATCTTGCACGGCGGAAGTGGTTGATTTTCGGGGGATTGGTTTCAGTGAACAGATTTGACATAAGATAAATTATCAACGATTTTGTTGTAGGCCCCAAGTAGTAATGTCGTACTTGAGCCAAGTAGAAACGTCGCACTCGAGGCTCGATCAGGCCCATGCTGGGACTCTGCCGTCGCTGGGAGTCGTCATGGACCGCACTGGGATGATCACCATGAGCATGCGTGAGCTTGAGCGACTGAAGGCGATCCAGGCGGTCGCCGATGGACTGCTGATGCCGTGGCGTGCTGCTGAGCGTCTGGGCATCAGCCGGCGTCAGGTGGAACGGCTAACGAGCCGGTATCGAAGCGAAGGCGCCGCGGGTTTGATTTCACGCAAGCGCGAGCGACCAAGCAATCACCAATTGGCTGCCGGGCTGGCAGATCATGCCTTGGCGATCATTCGCGAGCGCTATGCCGATTTTGGGCCGACGTTCGCGTGCGAGAAGCTCAGAGAATCTCACGGGCTGACGCTCGCGGCCGAAACCGTCCGGCACCTGATGACTGACGCCGGGCTGTGGATTCCGCGCAAGCAGCGTCCGCCCAAGATTCACCAGCCGAGGAACCGGCGTTCGTGCCTGGGCGAGCTGATCCAGATCGATGGCAGCGATCACCGCTGGTTCGAGGAGCGCGCGCCGGCGTGCACGCTGCTGGTGTTCATCGACGACGCCACCAGCCGGCTGATGACCCTGCACTTCACCGCGACGGAATCAACCTTCAGTTATTTCGAGGCGACACGTCGGTACATCGAGGCGTATGGCAAGCCAGTCGCACTTTACAGCGACCGCGCGAGCGTGTTCCATTGCAACAATCCGGCGAGCACGCCCGGCAAGGGCGTAACCCAATACGGACGGGCCTTGTACGAGTTGAACGTGGATACGTTATGTGCCAACAGCAGCCAGGCCAAGGGGCGCGTGGAGCGCGCCAACCTGACCTTGCAGGACCGGCTCGTGAAGGAGTTAAGACTGCGCCACATCGACACGAAGGAAGCGGCGAACGCCTATGCGCCCCACTTCATTGCTGACTTCAACGAACGCTTTGGCAAGGTGCCCAAGAGCGCGTATAACGCGCATCGGCCGCTCAGAGCGGATGAGAATCTTGATCTGATTCTGACGTGCCGGGTCTCGCGCTGCGTGTCGGCGACGTTGACCGTCCAGTACGATCGCGTGATGTATTTGCTGGACGATACGCCGCTCAACCGAGGCCTGATTCATCATTATCTGGACGTGATCGAGTATCCGGATGGGCGCATTGAGATCCGGGCCAATGGAAGCGCCCTGACCTATCGCCAGTACGACCGGCTTTCCGACATGGACCAGGGGGCGGTGGTCGATAACAAGCGGCTGGGACATGTGCTGGAGGTGGCGAAACAGGTGCAGTTGGAGCGCGACAACCGGCGCATCTCGGGGTCGCCGTCAAGGACCAATCAGGGCGAACCGGTGAAGCCGAAGATGCGCAAGAGCGGCACGCGCAAGCAGCGCGAACTCACGCAAGCGGACCTGAATGGCATCATCCTGAGAACGGCCGAAAGGCGGGCAGCCGCGGTGGGGAAATGACCCGTTCAGGAGAGATTTAGAAGGCTGACAAGGCTAAAAACCGGTCCTGAAACCCGACATCTCTAATTAGCCCGCCCCCCGACATCTGTATCTGGCCTCGACATTTGGTGTTAGGGCTTTTTAGAAATGTCCGGTTTTGGCTAATTAGATGGAATGGTCGCCTCCCGCCTTAGCGGTCGTTTGCGCGCCGTAGTCCAGCGTCTCCGGCAAATGTGCCAAAGTCTTGTTTCCATTGCCACACCGGTAAGGAGAAAAATGTCCGGTTTTGGAGCGCTGTGAACAACTAATGACAAAAATGATTCAGGCAGTGCGCTTGCGTCGTTTCGGCGGGAGCGTCCATTCACCGCCCTCCTCAACGTGGTCCGTAAGCTTGTCGATGCAGTGGAAAAGCACTTGCTTTTCCTCCGCTGACAGAACGGACATGAGCTGCTCATCGAAAATCTTGCCGATCCGATCGCTCTTCTGGACAATTGCCTTGCCTTTCCTGGTCAAGTGCAGATTGATGACACGTGCATCCGTTGTGCCGGTGGAGCGCGTCAGCAAGCCGCGCTTAGCTAACGTGGTGACCAGCTTCGAAACCAGCGTCTTTTCGATGTATGTGAGATCAACCAGCGGACCGAGGGAGATGCCCGGCTGCATATCGACGAAACGCAGCACGCGTAGGTCGCGCAGGGTTACGCCGCATTCGGCTTCGTAGAGGCCGGACGCCACGTTCTTGGCCAACGCGCTTAGTACATCGAGGCGGAAGTTCAGATGCTCCAATCTTGGATAAGGCGCCTTCGACATGCTGCTCTCCAATTCAACCATCCTGATTCAGTTGCACACTGCAATAAATGAAATTTTACGCGTTTGTGCGCGACGAGCATCATCGTGCGGTCAATCCCGTACTGCGTGCAAGTCGGCGCTTGCCGCACGGCACGAGCATGCCTCAATACCCAAGAATAAGGCAAGCAAGCACGGCAACACCAGCGATCAGGCAAATTGAAAGGCGACCATGTCGCGCAACTCAACTCCAACTCGTACACTGTGACGCGGCTGACCACGTACCGCGGATCGCCATGGACGGCTGCATCACGCGCGCCTGGATGCACGGGCAAACCATGCTCGGCGCATCGGCCCGAGTGCGGCGATCGCGAGCACCGCGGTGCAACTATCCAATACGATAGCAGTGCCGAACACCGCGTCCCAGCCGCCCGTATGCTGATGGAGCATCGCGGCCAACGGGCCGCCGAGGATCGAACCGACGCCCTGCGCATAAGACAGGCACCCGTAGTTGACGATCGCATGTTTGCTGCCAAAGGTGTCCGTGAGCGTTGAAGGGAAAAGCGAAAAAATCTCTCCCCAGCCGAGAAAGACGACGCCTGACAGCAGTACGAACAACAGCGGGTCGTGCCGCAACATGAGCCACAAGGTCATCGCTACCGCTTCCATCCCGAATGCAATCAGCATCGTGTGCTCGCGCCCAATCAGGTCCGATATCCAGCCGAACATAGGCCGCGTCACGCCATTCGCCACACGATCAATCGTCAGCGCAAGCGGCAGCGCCGCGAGGCCGAACACGGTGACCCCAGCCATGCCGAAATCTCGCGTGAAGATCGCCATTTGTGAGGTCACCATCAGGCCGGACGTCGCCATCATCGACATCATCACAAACATCAGCCAGAACAGCGGGGTGCGCAGCATGTTGCCGGGCCGCGTATCGGGTAGCACGGCGCTGGCCGTCTGCGGTCGCCAGTCCGCCATGTAGCCGGGAGGCGGCAACCTCATGCCGAGGGCGGCAAGTATGCCGATCACGCCAAGGATCACGCCATAGACGACCAGCGTATGTTGATAGCCGTATCTGGCGATGCCAATAGTGATCGGGAACGTCGTGAGCATCGCGCCCATGCCGAAACCCGCCATAACTACCCCTATCGCAAAGCCGCGGCGGTCTGGGAACCACCGTGCCATCAGCCCGATCGTGCCGACCACGACAATACCAACGCCGATCCCGCCGAGGACGCCATAGCAGAGATAAACGGATAGTAGAGACTCTGCACGGCTCGTCAGTACCCAGCTTAGACCCGTGATCGCGCCACCCGCGGCCAGCAACCAGCGCGGCCCGAAGCGCTCGATTAAATAGCCCTCGAGCGGCGACAGAAAAGTCTGACAGACAATCAGGATGGAGAAGGTGACCTGCAGACTCGGCAGCGACACGCCGAGCTGCGCCGTGAGCGGACGCGTCAGCAAAGTCCAGATGTATTGGGGATTGGACGCGACCATCGCACATACGAGGCCGCACAACAATTGCCACCAGCGGCTGTGTAGTGAAAGTGCAAGCGGCGCGCGGACGCGGGCGCCAAAACTCTGGGTGCTCATGCTTCAACTCCGTAGAAAGAGGTGACACGAAATGACACATGCAGCATGCTTGCCTGGGGGCGCCGACGCCGCGCTACTGGCCAACACGCTTAGTACATCGAGGGGTAAGTTCAGATGCTCCAGTCTTGAAAATGGCACCTTCGACAAGTTGCTCATGCATTAGGACCATGCCGATATAGTTGCAAATTTCAATAATTGAAATCTACCATTTATACAGGTTTGCACGAAATGTGCCACGATGCGAAAAGCCTTGTGTTCGTGGGGAAATCCGGCGTTTTTCATAACGCAACGGACACATGACCATGCGCAGAAATCATGCTTGGCGTGCGCGATGACGGTGCATCACGCGACGCAATATCGCCGTTGCACCGATTCCGGGCGCGACATTGGCATTCGTCGACACAGGGTCTTTGCGCGATATTCGAAGTGCGCTTACCCGGTCTTTCGCAACAAGCGAACTGGCAAGATGGCAGCACAAGGGAACTGTTGTCACCGACGATTAGTGCAACGCTGAGTCCAGCGGTGGCGCTCGTTGCCCAGAGAAAAACGATCGATGCGGAACGCGCTGATCATCTGCAATGCGAACAACATTCTTGCACTGTCCAGCCCGCACGGATGCGAGACAAATGTGACGACGTAGTCTGCAGAAACATCCACTTCAGTCCATCGCAGTACGAAGTATGTCGCTATAAAAGCTCATTGATAAGGGAGAAGGCCGTGGGTCCGCATGCACCGGCTACTCGGAACCTGCATCAGCGACTTCCGCAACGTTGATCGACAGCATCGGTTTGGAAGCTTGCGGCGCCGATTAATGACTGCAGGCGGTACCCGAGGCGCAGCCGGAGCATGCCCGGCACTTCAGTCCTCAAGATGCCGGGTTATTGCAGCGGAAATAAATGCGGCATCGTCCAGATTGCTTGACGGTAGCCCGGCGCGATGGCCCCAGATAGATGAAATGGGAAGGAGCCTGGCGTTTCGCATTTGCGCGACCTCGATACGGTTGTCTTCCACCTGGAAATACAGATCGGTTTCGCTCGGCATAATCAATGCCTTCGCCGTAATCGCTTTCAGCGCCGCGTGAAAATCGCCGTTGTATTTGGAATTGGCCGCGATGTTCGCATGCTGCCATGTCCATAGGTGAGCCAGCAGATTGTTGCCGTCGCGCTTCAGGAAATTCGCTTCCCACGACATCACGAGATAGTCTTCGAGCGAGGAAAAGCCGGCCGCCCGCCACACTTCGTCACGATAGAACGTTTGCGACATCGCCATGGCAGCGTAGTTGCGGCCCATGGCCCGCAGACCGCGCTCGGGACGGTTGACGAACGTTCCGTTTTGAAAACCAGGATCCGTCGTCAGGGTCGCGCGCACACCCTCGATGAATACCTGATTGTGCGGCGAGGTCTTTGCCGCACCGCAGAGAACGACCAGCCGCCTGACCATGTTCGGATACATTGCCGCCCAGTGATACGCCTGCAACCCACCCATCGACCACCCGCACGCCAATTGCAAAACGTCGATGCCGAATTCTTGCGTCAGCAGCTGGTGTTGGATCGCGACGTTATCGGCAATCGTAAAATTCGGCCAGCGGCTTCCGCTGAAGGGCTCGGTTGCGTTGCTGGGCGAGGAAGACAGTCCATTGCCGAACAGATTTGGAATAACGACGAAGTACTTGTCGGTGTCCAGCGCCTTGCCCGGACCGACCATCCAGTCGATGTCATAGTGATGCGCGGAAAATGACGTCATATACAGAATGACATTCGATTTTTCTGGATTCAACTCTCCATAGGTCTGATAGGCGAGCCTGGCATCTCTGAACGTGATACCGGATTGAAGCACCACGTTTCCGGAATTGAATACAAAATAGTCTTCCATGGGTAGGGATCCTTCCTGGTGAAAAGTGATGGGCAGGACGCCTCCGACAGGCGGGCCTCCGACTCCACTATTTCTAATTGATTGCAACTTACAACAATTGAAAATTACACTCTTATAGGCATGAAGCGTGCCATTGTGCGGAAAATCCCGTAGGTATGGCGTATCCGGTTCTTGCACTCGCGAGAGCACACTGCAATGCGCGGGACTTGTGCGAGTGCGCGCGAGGACGGTGCATTACGCAATGCAAGATCGTTGTCGTACCGATTCCGGGCGCGACAACGGCCCCCTCACCTCTCCGGGTCATTGGACCTATTTGAGGTACTGTTCAAGCAGACATCTTCGACGCCCCCGAAAGGAAGCTTCGATCAACTATCCAGGCACGCGTCGAATTGATGCGCGGCAGCCCCTTTGGCGTCGCTCTGCTGCTCGAAATGGTTTGGTTGAGTTCCTGTAACGCCACGGCAGACTCGGTCATGTCGTCGGGTATTGCTCCGCCCTCGCGCGTCACCCTCAAGCCGCAACATCGACGTTCCAATGCGATTGCGTTGGCACCGCACTTCAATTCTGGAAGCGGCTCTCGCATCAATTTTCGATCCTGAGTGACTTGCGGTGGTCTTTCGCCGCCGAACGTCTCGTTTCGCCCAGAGGCGGTGCGCCGCCAATTCCGCCGTGCCTGATGCACCTTTCTTGCGCGTGCCTGCACCCTTCTCGAACATGACGGAGCCTTGCCAACACCTGAAATCAGGCGATTCGCACTTATACGGGGTATTTGCGCCATGGCACGTTTTGTGCAAATAAATGTGGATATTTCAATTGTTGCTATTTGCATCTATATACACCGACAACCGACGGATCCATAACTGAGCGCCCACGACAGGCGCTTCGCGGGTGTCGACCAACCGCGTACTGACGATACGCGGAGCAGACACGTAAGCGTAGCGCGAAGTGATTCAAGTTCAACGAGGACCGTGGCGTGTTACTGATCGGTCCGAGTCAATGCGACGCCGGTTTGCTGTCGCTTGCCGAGTGGGTGGAAGGAAAGGGGGAGCCGGCCGGAGCGCCGCCGTTGCTTTTCGCTCAAAGCCAGAAGTATGTCCTGATCATGCGAACCCGTAGCGACTGAGCGGGTGGTAATGATCGATTGATTGTTTGAGGAAACATGTCAGCAGAATCTTTAAATCCTGTGCGGGGCATCCGCGGGATGGTGGTCACACCCCATGCACTGGCGTCGCAAAGCGCGCTCGCGATCCTGCGCGACGGAGGCAATGCCGTCGAGGCGATGATTGCCGCCGCGGCGACCATCGCAGCGGTGTATCCGCACATGAACAGCATCGGCGGCGACGGCTTCTGGTTGATTTCGCGGCCGGGCGAAGAGCCCATTGGAATCGAGGCGTGTGGAGCGGCGGCATCGGCGGCGACGATCGACGCCTACCGCGCACACGGCCTGCAATCCATCCCGTTTCGCGGACCGCTGGCGGCAAATACGGTGGCCGGCACAGTGTCGGGTTGGGCGTTGGCGCATCGCTGGTCCACTGACGCGCTCGGCGGCAAGCTCCCGGTCGCGCGCCTGCTGGAAGACGCAATCGTCTATGCAGGAGGTGGTATTCCGGTCACGAGGAGTCAGTCCGAATGCGTCGCGCTCAAGCGGGACGAACTCGAATCGGTCGCGGGGTTCGCAGAAACGTTTCTGACGAGCGACAACCCGCTGGGCGTGCCGGCCGTCGGCGAGCGCTTTGTGCAGCCACGCCTCGCCGCAACGCTCGAGCGTCTCGCACACGCGGGTCTTGACGACTTCTACCGGGGCGACCTCGCACGCAGCATCGCGGGCGACCTGCGTGCCCTCGAAAGTCCACTGTCGCTAGCCGACCTTGAACAGCATCGCGCAAGGCTGCGCACGCCGCTGGCACTCACGCATTCGCTCGGCACGATCTACAACATGCCACCGCCTACACAAGGGCTTGTATCGCTGCAGATTCTCGGTGTGCTTGACCGTGTCTTGCGCGACGATATGGATCCGCTCGGGCCCGAGTACGTCCACGCATGCGTGGAGGCGACCAAGCTCGCGTTCGCCATACGCGACAAGCACATCACCGACCCGGATTACATGGACATCGATCCGCAGGCGCTGCTTGCGCCGCCTGTGCTGGACGCCATGGCCGAGCGGATTTCAATGTCTGCGGCCGCTCCGTGGGGTCGTGGTCTCGGACCGGCCGACACGGTGTGGCTCGGCGTGATCGACGGCGATGGCGTGGCTGTCAGCTTCATTCAGAGCATCTATCACGAGTTCGGCAGTGGCCTTGTGCTTCCAGTTTCCGGTATCAACTGGCAAAACCGCGGCTGTAGTTTCTCGCTCGATCGCTCTGCGCGCAATCCGCTTACGCCCGGGCGACGGCCGTTTCATACACTGAATCCGGCGCTCGCTCGCTTCGCTGACGGACGCACGATGGTGTACGGAAACATGGGCGGCGACGGCCAGCCGCAATCGCAAAGCGCCGTGTTTTCGCGAATCGCGCACTTCGGCTGGAATCCGCAGGCCGCTATTGATGCGCCTCGCTGGCTGCTGGGCCGGACCTGGGGGCAAACCAATGAATCACTCAAGCTAGAGGCGCGGTTTCCCGCCGACACATTCAATGCGCTACGTCGTCTCGGCCATGAGGTTGAGCAGATGCGGCCGTACGACGAAGCAATGGGCCACGCCGGCGCGATTATCCGGCACGGCAACGGCTGTCTGGAAGCAGGCTACGACCCGCGCAGCGACGGGGCCGCGGCTGGCTGGTAGGCGTGCCTGCCAACCAGCGGGCGGCCGCTCCGCCCGCACCCTTTTGAATCGACGACCCGCGAGCGTTCGCGCCGACCGCAAGCACGGCGCACGTCCGTCTATCTGTCGATACTTCAATCCAAAACGGAGAAACACATTGAACACCCGCACGCAATCACTGAAAGGCGCCGCCTCGCCCGTCGCGCAAACAGCCGCACATACCCGCTGGATCCAGCTCGGACTTGGACTTGTTTGCATGATGACGATTTCGAGTCCGCAATATGTATGGACTTTGATGACGAAGCCACTCATGGCCAAGTACGGCATCGCGCTGCCAGAGCTGCAGGTCACATTCTCGCTGCTGGTGCTACTGCAGGCATTTTTTTCACCATTCCAGGGTGCGCTAATTGATCGTTTCGGGCCGCGCATACTGATCTCGATTGGTACGTTGCTGGCAGGCGTGAGCTGGGTGCTGGCTTCGTATGCGCACAGTATGTCGATGCTGTACCTCACGTATGGCTGCATCGGCGGTCTCGGTACCGGCATCGTCTACGTCGGCGTGGTGGGATTCGTGGTCCGCTGGTTTCCCGATCGACGCGGCTTCGCTGCTGGTGTAGCGGCCGCGGGCTACGGCATGGGCGCCATTGTCACCACCTTTCCGATCTCTGCATCGCTGGCAACGCACGGTGTCGAATCCACGTTGTGGCTCTATGGCATCATCTTCGCAGTGATCGGCCTCCTCGCCTCGCAGGGCCTGCGGGTACCGCCTGCGGCGGACAGTGTCGGCTCAGCGGTATCACCGACAGCAGTCACGACGCGCGACTACCGACCGTCCGAGATGCTCAAGACGCCGCTGTTCTGGCTGATGTTCGCGATGATGACGATGATGTCTACTTCGGGCCTCATGGTTACGTCGCAGATGGCAAGCTTCGCCGCCGACTTCGGCGTCAGCAAGATACTAGTCTTCGGGCTCGCCGCGTTGCCGCTGGCACTGACGATCGACCGCTTCACGAATGGTCTGACCCGTCCGCTGTTCGGCTGGATATCGGATCGCCTGGGGCGCGAAAACACGATGTGTTTCGCGTTCGCGCTGGAAGGTGTGGCGATGGCGCTCTGGCTGCTGACGCGCGATAACGCGGTCCTGTTCGTGCTGCTGTCAGGGTTGGTGTTCTTCGGCTGGGGCGAGATTTTTTCGCTGTTCCCCTCCACCCTGACCGACACGTTTGGTACCCGTTATGCCACCGCGAACTACGGCTGGCTTTACATCTCGTTCGGGATTGGCTCAATCTTCGGCGGCCCGCTGGCCGCGCTGCTGCATCAGCAAACCGGTAGCTGGGTGCCGGTGTTCGGCTGCGCGATTGCGCTCGATCTGAGTACCGCCGTCCTTGCAATGTGCATGTTGAAGCCGGCGCGCGCGCGTTTTAACAGTGCACGTGCATAGCGTGTTCACGCCGACCGGCGGCCCAGCGCGGCACGGTCGGCTACACGAAGATCCACTTCCGCAGAGATGCCTGCGCAGTCCATTGGTGCCCAGCAGCGAAACCGAGCCAGAGCAGCCGGCCGTAACCATCCGACGAGTCGAATCGTTGATGAGATCATCGGAGCCGTTGACTGCCGAACCGAATGGTTCAGCCGCCCCCGCAAGCGCAGACTGCTTGCATGGAAGTAAGAGACGATGGCCAGAATCGATAAACAATCTCTGCCTTGAGGGCCGCCGTCTGTATTGGCCGGCACCGGTCACTATCTTGTCGCTATAACGCCCGCTTGCACGCCGTCCCGCGCGCGTAACGTCGGCGATTCTCTTGGGCGAAAAGTGATTGTCGGAACGTTCCTATTCGCCGATCGCCACGCACCATCCATCAAGTGGGAAAGTCGGTTGATTCCGACAGTGCCTTCCAGGTTTCAGTTTCCTGCGTGACATAGGCATTCTTCTCTGCGATGGCCTTCAGCGTGTCGGTGCCAAGGGGAAGTCGCAGCGGAGGCGTTCTCGCGTCGACCAGTTCGACGATGGCTGCCGCCAGCTTGTCGGGGTTTCCCGGCTGGTTGTGGTTCAGGCTTGCAGCGACCCGGCGAACATTTCCCGACGTCTGGTCATAATCTTCGATTACCTCCCGGGCCACCACGAGCGACGACTTGTCCAGAAAATCCGTACGGAAGTATCCAGGCTCCACGACCGTTGCGTGAATTCCGAGCGGCTTCAGCTCTGCGTACAGTGCCTCCGTCAAACCTTCGACTGCAAACTTCGTTGAACTGTAGGCACCGAATCCAGGACCTGACCGATAGCCGCCGATCGACGACATATTGATGACGTGGCCCGATCGTTGCGAGCGCATCACCGGCAGAACCGCGCGCGTGATATTCAGCAACCCGAATACGTTGGTGTCATACATGCGGCGCACGTCGGCATCACTGGACTCCTCGATGGCGCCGAGCAAGCCGAAGCCCGCGTTGTTGACCAGAACGTCGACACGGCCGAATTTTTCAACCGCGGCTTCGACCGCGGTCTTCGCCTGCACTTCGTCTGTCACGTCCAGTGCCACGGGCAGCAGTGCCGGCGAGTTACCGAGATGCTCGGCGATCGCTGCGACATTGCGACCGGCAGCGACCACCGCATTGCCGTCAGCCAGGGCTGCCTTGGCGATAAGCGCTCCCAAGCCGCGTGACGCGCCGGTGATGAACCAGACACGCTTGAAGTCGTTTCTCGTGACATCGACCATGATGTTTCTCCTACGTTTGGGGTGAAGGTGAAAAATAACAGGAGGCACGAGATTCACACCTCATCCCGGCAATTAACCAGCTGACGGGCACAGCACCGAACCTCAGCATGCCTACGCCGGTTTGTTGTCGCCTGACACCCACATCAAGGTGCTTGTTGTGCCTCCTCGATCGATGCCGGATGACGGCAAAGTGCGGTTACTTCTATTTCCATATAGCGAAACAGAGGTAGCGAGTTGAGGATTTCATGAAGCTCGTCCGCATCGTCGACCTTGAAGATGCTGATATTTGCCCACTTCCCGGCGACGCGCCAGATGTGTAACCACTTTCCTGCTCGCTGGAGCGCCTTGGCGAGCTCGATTTCATCCATGCTAAGCGCCTTGATGGCTACCATGTCCGCGTCGTGTGGAACCCGAACGGCGATTTGAACCTGGAAAAGCATGGACGCCTCCGAATGAGTGGACTCGTCAAGCGAGCATCGATTAGGAAGCGAGTAACGTGATCGTCAAGGTATCCTGATGACCCCGGCGCTTCTCCCCTCCTGCCCCGAGTACCCGCAACAACCTGTGATAACGCCCCATGTCTTGTGATCGTGGGATGCCCGCCAGCTAACCTCGTTGGTGAGGCGATGCCGACTGCGGAGATGTCGTCCCGGTACGTCAGACGGCGGTTTTTTCAGCTACATGGCGATCAAGTGCCTTCACGAACAGGTCTGCGACAGCATGATCGGAAGGCGGATTCTGACCGGTGATGAGTTCGCGATCCTGAACCGCGTTGGAGACGAACAAGCCTTTGGTCTCAACCTTGCCTCCAGCAATTTCCAGAGCGGTGACAACGTAGAACGGCACCTTGCCACCGCCCATGACGTTCTCCTCGGCATACTTCTCCTCGTCATTCGAGAAGACGGTCATGCGATAGCCGGTATATTGCCAACCTTCGGCTGCGGCTTTTGCGCCCTCCACATCGCCTTCCACCAGCGCCTGCCGGAATGCCACGGCCTTTGGCATGGCTGCCGTAACGGCAATCGGGCCATGACAGAGAAGCGCAGTGGGCTTGGATTTTGCATGAAAATGCCGCAAAACCTCACCCAGGTCTGGATCCTGCATAAGGTCGACCATCGGCGGGTGACCACCTGGCACGAACACGCCGACGTAGTTTTCCAGCCCTTCATCGATTACGGAGCGGATCGAACGCGGGTTGCGCATGCCGGAGTTCGTGGCGACGAAATCGAGTGCCTTCTGCAACGCCTCCTCGCTGCCGCCAAAGTGGTCCGCCACGAGCGAATGCTGATCGACTAGGGGCTGCTCGCCCTTCGGCGTTGCAAGAACGATCTCATAACCGGCGTCGATGGCCGCCTGCGCTGGAATGACGAGTTCGTTGAGATAGTAGCCCATCGCTTCTTGTCGCCCATCCTTTAGCTCGAACGTGTCGGCGCTAGAACCCACGATGATGATTCTTTCCTTAGTCTTCATTGCATTCTCCGTGTTGAGGTTCACCACATGTCCGGAACCAACCGCGCAGCCTATTCGCCTCATAGCGATCCTCGAAGATAATCTAGTCGCCCGTGGCCGGCACTTCTATACGTGTTTCAACGGATACCGATTCGAATTCTCTACAACACGATTCGTAGAACTTAATCTTCTGTCGACGCTGACATCAAGAAGCCCACGTGCCAGCGGCCAATTGCGTTGATAACGATCCCGGCAACGGCGAGTTCCGGTTACCCCCAGAGAGAGAGAATTTACGCTAATACAATTCGCCTGAGAAACAGTTAAGTCAACTTTTAAGTGGGTGAACTGACTGCTCCTGCTTGTCCTCACATCCCTGTTAATTGGAGCTGGTCGACGGCAGGCGTGTCACACCACGTCCGGTTCCACCGTCGCAGCATCCAACAGTGCCTACTGGAACCCCAGCGCGTGCTTATTTTAGTTTTTGTGTAGTGAAAAGGCGACCGCAGTCGGTCACAATATATCCCGAACCGTCTCAAGCAATCCTGCTGAAACGCGTGGCGCCCGTAGGCGGATCGAACAGCAACCGCCAGATTGAGTATTCAGCAAGCTCTCCATGCAAAATTCAAGATCTCGCGGGGGATTTGTTGCCGCATCGGCTTCCGATGACTTGACGTTTGCCCTACCCTTTGGATGCGTGACCGATGACTCATGCGATAGCCGCAGCGCCGCAGCAGATACGCAGGTTTCTCCATATTGCCGACGAGGAGAATTGATGACCAAGCCGACCCTCATAATCCTGGCACATCCCGACCTGTCCGAGTCTCAGATCAACGCGTCCTGGTACGCGAAGCTGATCGAGCAGGCACCCTGTCTGCGGTTCCACGACCTCTATGGGACTTATCCCCACTGGAATATAGATGTAGCCGCGGAACAGGCGCTGCTCGAGCAGCACGAAAGGATCATCTTCCAGTTCCCGATGTATTGGTATAGCGCGCCGCCCATGCTCAAGAAGTGGCTCGACGATGTGCTTGAGTATGGATGGGCATACGGACCGGGTGGCGACAATCTCAAAGACAAGGAGATGGGGCTGGCCGTATCGACCGGAAGCCCTGAGGCGGCTTATCAGAGCGGCGGACGCGTCGGTCATACGCTCGAGGAAATGCTGCGTCCACTCGAGCAGACGATCCGGTTTGTGGGTGCGCGCTACCTCCCCATTTTCGCTTTGCAAGGGGTAAATCAAACCATTCCTGAGCGTCAGCTGAAAGATAGCGCGACCGACTATCTTGCCCACCTGCTTGCGCCGCATAGCGTTCAATAGCCGATTTTCAGAGTCCGTTGCGCGGAGCAGCATCTTTAAATGTCCACATGAAAGGCTGTGTCGACTGCGCACGATCCACGGTCTCAGGCACGGAGAAGACCAATGTTTGACTGGGAGGATCTGCGTTACTTCGTCGCGTTCGGTCAGGAGCAGTCGCTTGCGAAAGCGGCGCGGCAACTGAAAGTCGACCACGCGACAGTCGCGCGCCGAATCGCCTCGCTTGAGCAGTCGCTTGAACTGAAGCTGATAGACCGTCGTCCGCGGGCCTATGTGCTGACCGCGGACGGAGAGCGCATTGCGGAACGCGGCCAGCGCATGCAGGCAGAATCGTTCGCTGTAGAGCGGATGTCGATTGCCGGCCAAGCGGTCGTCTCCGGCGAGGTCGTGATCAGCGCACCTCCTTCGATGGCAAGCAGCGTCATCGCGCCGAACCTCGGCAAGCTGCGCGTACAGCATCCTGCCGTTCACGTACGATTGATTGCTGACACGCGCAACGTGTCGCTCATACGACGGGAAGCGGATATTGCCGTGCGGCTGAGTCGGCCGACCGAGGCGGACCTTGTCGCCCGCAAGATCGGCGTCGTTCCTTTCGCGCTGTATGCGTCTCCTGCGTACCTTGCATCTCACGCACCCGAAGACTATGAATTCATCGGATACGACGACAGCATGGACGGAACGGTACAGCAGGCATGGCTCGACGGGCAGGCCAACGCGCGTCTGGTCGTTCTCCGCAGCAACAGCCTGGACGTACAAGTCGCAGCGGCCCGGGCAGGCGTCGGCGTCGCTGCGTTGCCTTATTTTCTTGGAGACTGGGACGAGGAACTCAATGTTGTCGAAGCGAGCGTCGTGCCGTTGACTCGCGAAGTATGGCTTTCCATTCATAACGACTTGCGGCACGCGCCCGCCATCCGGAGCGTCATGCAGTTTATTGCTGACTGCTTTCCGGGTGACTAGCGGGTATGAATGAAGCACGGTAAACAGCGGTGCATTTTTGCATTGACGATACGCACATTTCGGCAATTGCCGGATAGAGAACAGGTGCCAATAATAGGCTCACCGGGCAACGAAGAACACTTGGCAAGTCGCCAACTTCGTTGTTGATCTACTTTTCTTCTATCAAGGAGCACGAAATGAAACGCTTTATGATCTCAGCTATTGTTATTGCCAGTGTTGTCGCCTCCGCCACCGCGTCCGCCGATCCAGTCAATGGCGGCAGAACCCGTGCGCAAGTGCGGGCCGAACTGGTTCAAGCTCGCGAGACGGGCGCATTCGACATACCGGACACCACTTACCCCACCGCCGAACTCCGCGCGGCCGCTGCGCAGCAGGCGGCCAACGGCGCTGCTGCGAATGCCGGCACATCGGACATCGGGGGCGTCAACGCAGGCCATTCTCAAAGCGGACATCGCTCCGCAGGATCCGAGACGGCCACGGCACGGGACAACATTTACTTCGGGCAATGAACGTTGCCGGCGCGGGGCCAGCGGACCGTATCTGCAGATTCTTCCGGCTCTCTCGGGTCATACGTATTCCAAAGTGATCAACGACTTGCTTGCCGATCTCAGAGGACTTGGGCCGCAATCATGGCATTTCTGACTCGTCGCAATCGAGCCAGTACCTCGAGGCGCCGAATCTGCAGGAGATCAGAGAACAATGAGTGTTCAAGCCATTGTGGCTGAACTTTCCAACCTCCTGCAACGCGCCTCGAAGGAGAAGCGAGACGTCGACGGCCCGGAAAAGATGCAAGAGGCCGGAGTCAGCCATTTGCAATGGAAAGACTCGTCAGCCGACGGCATACTGACTACCATGGTATCGCATGAACGAGCGAAAAGAGAAGGTGCCGATGCGTCGGCTGGACGAAGGCTTTATTTCACATCGGCGCTTTAGAGCGACACAGGCCGACCAGATGCACCACGCGACGGAAACGGATAACACTTCGCTTCTCCTGTGGTTTTCTGCAATCCTGTTTTTCTGGCGGACTGCTGAGTGGCAGACCGCCTCAACAATTTTTGTATAGCGTAGGAGTTGGATATGAACTACGTCCGTCTCGGTAATACAGGGCTGCAAGTTTCCCCTATCTGCTTGGGTTGCATGACCTTCGGGGCACCTGCCCGAGGTGCGCACTCGTGGACGCTCGATGAAGACGCAAGCCGTCCGATAATCCGGCACGCTGTCGAAAGCGGCGTTAACTTTTTCGATACCGCCAATAGCTATTCGGCGGGAACCTCCGAAGAAATCGTCGGGCGGGCGCTGAAAGACTTTGCGCGTCGCGACGAGGTCGTCTTGGCGACCAAGGTGTTTTTTCCGGCAGGTGCATTGGGGAGCACCGCGCGCCCCAATGAAGCCGGGTTGTCGCGCAAGGCCATCTTTCAGTCCATCGATGCCAGCCTCAAACGGCTCGGCACGGACTATGTCGACCTCTATCAGATTCATCGCTGGGACTATGAAACGCCCATTGAAGAGACGCTGGAGGCGCTGCACGACGTGGTCAAAGCAGGCAAGGCGCGCTATATCGGTGCATCTTCGATGCACGCGTGGCAGTTCGCAAAGGCGTTGCACGTTTCCAAGTCAAACGGCTGGTCGCGATTCGTGACAATGCAGAATCACGTGAACCTTCTCTATCGCGAGGAGGAACGAGAGATGCTGCCGTTATGCGCCGACGAAGGCATCGGCGTCATGCCATGGAGTCCACTGGCGCGCGGTCGTCTAACGCGCGACTGGAACCAGGGTAGCGACCGGCAAGAAAAAGACGCGTTCGGGATGGGCCTCTACGCCGCGACTGCGGATGCGGACAGGCGAGTCGTCGAAGCCGTTGCTACTATCGCTGAAAAACGTGGCATTCCTCGTGCACAGATCGCGCTGAGCTGGGTGATCGGTAAACCGATCGTTACTGCGCCGATCATCGGGGCGTCGAAGCCGCAGCACCTCGACGATGCCATCGCCGCACTCGACGTCAGACTCACTGACGACGAACGCCAGCAACTCGAGGCGCCTTATGTTCCTCACGCAGTTGTCGGATTCGAGTAAGCAGTAAAGACCCCCGATAAGGTATGCAAAGTTACCGAGAACTACAATGGACCGCTAGCGCCGCTGTTCTGTGCGCTTGCGCTTCACCACAGATCGACTCGGCTCTTCAGACCGATGCGTGTAGCGAAGCGACTACTACAGAACTTGCGTAGACCTTAGGAAACTTTACGCGATGGTGCAGCGGGGACGGCGACGAAGGCGACGACGGCATGAGTGATACTAACGGACATGGAACCCGCCACCATCGCCTCTTCCTCTTGGCATTCGACTCTCGTGCAAACAAGACGTTCTTTAAACATTTAAGCAACGGCTGGCTCTTTCAGCCTGATGCTCTGGTCAAATCAACACGCCAGGGT